>CAJOLL010000037.1 GCA_905235455.1 uncultured Clostridia bacterium | reverse complement strand
TGTTGTCTTACCTGTACCGGAAAGACCGAAGAAGATAGCTGTGTGCTTACCGTCCATATCGCAGTTAGCGGAGCAGTGCATGGAAGCGATGCCCTTGAGCGGGAGATAGTAGTTCATCATGGAGAACATACCCTTCTTCATTTCTCCGCCGTACCATGTGTTGATGATGACCTGCTCACGGGAGGAGATATTGAAAGCAACACAGGTCTCGGAATTGAGACCGAGCTCCTTGAAGTTCTCAACCTTCGCCTTGGAAGCGTTGTAAACTACGAAATCCGGCTCGAAGGAAGCCAGCTCAGCCTCTGTCGGCTGGATGAACATGTTCTTAACGAAGTGAGCCTGCCAAGCAACCTCAACGATGAAACGAACAGCCATTCTTGTGTCAGCATTCGCACCGCAGAAAGCATCAACTACAAAAAGTCTCTTGTCGGAGAGCTCCTTCTTAGCGATGTCCTTAACAACTGCCCATGTGTCTTCACTCATCGGATGGTTATCGTTCTTGTACTCATCGGATGTCCACCAAACAGTGTCCTTGGAGTTTGCATCCATTACGATGTACTTGTCTTTCGGGGAACGGCCGGTGTAAATACCTGTCATAACGTTAACAGTATCCAGCTCGGTAACCTTTCCTACCTCGTAGCCCGTAAGACCGGCCTTTGTCTCTTCTTCGAAAAGAAGTTCGTAAGAAGGATTGTAGACGATCTCTGTTGTACCTGTGATGCCGTACTTGCTCAAATCAATCTGTGCCATAATTCATCTTCCTTTTCTATATATTTTCAATCTGTGTTTGCAGATTTTGACATTTTTGATGCAGGACATAAAATCCTACCCTGTAAAGGATATATCAAAATCGGCAAAATGTCTTTACCTAAATGAAAAATTTCACAATTGTTCTTGCATTTTCTGAACAAAAACTGCTTTCTTCTCAACTTTTTCTTCTTTTTCTGCGTATCCTGTGAATATGTCTCTCAAAATCACCGTTTCGGAGAAGCTCGGCAAGTACATATTGTTCGAAGATCGGTACCGTGCAGGAATAAAAGCCCAGTTTGTCTTCAAATGGCTTGACCAGGCTTTTCGGAAGGATCATGTAGCCGATACGCATTGAGGGGGCAAGCGTCCTGGAGAAGGTATTCAGATAGATCACCCTTCCCTCCCTATCCATAGAGAAAAGCGGCTCCTCGGGCTTAGTCGATACGGTCAGTTCCGAATCGTAATTGTCTTCTATGAGGATACCTCTGTGCTTTTTGGCCCAGCGGAGATACTCGTTTTTTTTCGAGATACCGGCCGTTACTCCTGATGGATAGCTGTGATACGGCGTGACGTGAAGTACTTTGGCCTTTGTCTTTTCAAGAGCGCGCGTGGAGATACCGTCTTTTGTCATTTTCAGCCCTTCACAGGAGATCCCCATGGCTTCGTAGACCTGTCGGATCTTTTTGTAGGACGGGTCCTCAATGGCAAAGACCTTCTCATCGCCCAATAGCTGTGCGATCAGGCCGTAAAGGTACTCCGCACCGGATCCGACGATGACCTGGGACGGCGAGATCGTAATGCCTCGGGATCTGACCAGATACTTGCATATCTCGCTTCGAAGCACGGTACTGCCGTGGTTGGGAGACTTTACGAGGATGTTTTCCCCTTGGTCGAGAAGTGTTTTGCGCATAACCTTGGCAAGAACGGAAAACGGGAATTCGCCGTAATCCGTCGCAAGGCCCTCGCTTTCTCCTTCTTCAGCAAGATCAAGGTTCTCTTCTTTTCTTCTTTCTCCCGGGAAATCCTCTCCCCGGTAATCGACAAAAACGCCGCTTCTTTGCACGGTCCGGGTGTATCCTTCTTCCGAAAGAAGATCCAGTGCATGCTCGACGGTAATAACGCTCACGCCGATATCTTCGGCGATGACCCGCTTGGACGGAAGCTTCGTGCCGTACGGGTAGACTCCTTCTGTGATATCTTTTACAAGATGTCTATATAGTTGTATATAAACAGGATCGGATCCCTGTTTATCAAACATCACATTCATCTGGTTATACAAAACGCTCCTGTTCTGGTCATTTTTATATGGTCAGACACATGTTAATCTTTTCCCATGCAAAAGTAAAGGAAATAAGGGGTTTCGATTATGGAAAACACATCTTCTTTAAATAAACACTATTCCGGCAACATCACTTTACGTATTACGACCACTGCCGTTTTCATGGCACTGACCATCGCGATGGCGTCTTTCGGGATTCCGGTACCGGGTGGACATCTTTATCTCTGTGATGTCATCATCTGCCTGGCCTCGATCCTCCTCGGACCTCTCGATGCTTTTGTCGTCGGCGGTCTCGGATCTTTCTTCGGCGACATGATCTTCTATCCGCTGCCGATGTTCGTATCTTTGGTCACTCACGGTCTTCAGGCGATCGTTATCTCCCTGATCGCCCACCACACTTTCAAAGATCATCCGAAGATCGCAGCCGGCATCGGTGTAACGGTCGGTGCCGTCATCATGGTCGTCGGTTATACACTCGGCAAGATCTTCATTTACAGTACTTTTGAGTATGCGATGATCAAGCTCCCTTACGAGATCGCCCAGGGCGCACTTGGTGCCATCCTCGGCTTTGTACTGTGCTTTCACTTTGGTATCGGAAAGCTCTATAAGACTCTTGTCTTAAAAAACTCGAAAAAGAAAAAGAATCAGACAGAAACTGACTGATCCCATCCTTTCTGAAAAGCAAAAAAGAGCTCCGGGATCGGAATCCCGAAGCTCTTTTTAATGCTTGTTTGATCTGCTTAAATCGATATTACTCGATGATTGTTGCAACTGTACCGGCACCAACTGTACGACCACCCTCACGGATAGCGAACTTGAGGCCCTGCTCCATAGCGATAGGAGTAATGAGCTCAACAGTGATGGTTACGTGGTCACCAGGCATGCACATTTCTGTGCCTTCCGGAAGATGAGCAACACCGGTAACGTCTGTTGTTCTGAAGTAGAACTGCGGACGATAACCATTGAAGAAAGGCTTATGACGGCCACCTTCGTCGTGTGTCAGAACGTAAACTTGACCTGTGAACTTTGTATGAGGTGTGATTGTACCCGGCTTAGCCAGAACCTGACCACGCTCAACTTCCTTACGGTCAATACCACGGAGGAGAGCACCGATGTTATCACCGGCCTCAGCCTGATCGAGGAGCTTGTGGAACATCTCAACACCGGTGATTGTTGTGCTCTTCGGCTCATCCTGGAGACCAACGATCTCAGCAGCGTCACCAACTTTGATGATGCCACGCTCGAGACGGCCTGTAGCAACTGTACCACGACCTGTGATCGTGAATACGTCCTCAACCGGCATAAGGAACGGAAGATCTGTCGGACGAGCAGGTGTAGCGATGAATTCGTCTACAGCTTTCATGAGCTCAAGGATCGGAGCGTACTCCGGAGCGTTAACGTCTGTGGATGTGGACTCGATAGCCTGCAGAGCAGAACCGCGGATGATCGGTGTATCGTCGCCCGGGAACTCATACTGGTTGAGGAGGTCGCGGATGTCCATCTCAACGAGCTCGAGGAGCTCTTCGTCGTCGACCTGGTCGCACTTGTTCATGAATACTACGATATAAGGAACACCTACCTGACGAGCGAGCAGGATATGCTCACGTGTCTGAGGCATCGGTCCGTCAGAAGCGGATACTACGAGGATAGCACCGTCCATCTGAGCAGCACCTGTGATCATGTTCTTGATATAGTCAGCGTGGCCGGGGCAGTCAACGTGAGCATAGTGACGAGCATCTGTCTCGTACTCAACGTGTGCTGTGTTGATCGTGATACCACGAGCTCTTTCTTCCGGAGCCTTATCGATGTTGCCGTACTCTTCGTACTGTGCCTTACCCTGGAAGGACAGAACCTTCGTGATAGCAGCTGTAAGAGAAGTCTTGCCGTGGTCAACGTGACCAATGGTTCCGATGTTAACGTGCGGCTTAGTTCTTTCAAATTTTGCCTTTGCCATTTAAAATTTCCTCCTTGTTCAGCGTATCGCTGATAATTTAAAACTTTGTTCCGCTTCCGAGCGTCAGTTACATCTATTTTACTATGTTTTTCAATAATCGCAAGATGCAATTCCCTCGGAAGACTTTTCTCCTCAAAAATTACTTCTTAAGGATTGTTTCCATAATGTTCTTCGGTGTTTCGGCGAAGTGACCGATCTGCATGACGAAGGTACCACGACCCTGTGTTGTAGAGCGGAGAGCTGTCGCATAACCGAACATGTTGGAAAGCGGTACTTCAGCCTGGATCTTCTGTGTACCGTTGAGTCCTTCGATGCCCTTAACGACACCACGACGTGCATTGAGGCCGCCGATAACGTCGCCCATGTAATCATCCGGTACTTCAACGTCAACACGCATGATAGGCTCGAGAAGAACAGGATCTGCCTTCTTCATACCTTCCTTAAAGCCCATGGAACCTGCGATCTTGAAGGCCATTTCGGAAGAGTCGACTTCGTGGTAGGAACCGTCTACGACAGTAACCTTTACGTCAACTACCGGATAGCCGCCGAGAACACCGCTCTGCATAGCTTCCTGTACACCTGCATCGATAGGTCCGATGAATTCCTTCGGGATAGAACCGCCAACGGTAGCGTTGACGAATTCATAACCCTTGCCCGGCTCCTGAGGCTCGAGCTCGAGGATACAGTGACCATACTGACCATGACCGCCGGATTGACGTACGAAACGTCCTTCTGCGCGGACAGGCTTTCTGATCGTCTCTTTGTAGGATACCTGCGGGGCACCTACATTCGCCTCTACCTTAAACTCACGGAAAAGACGGTCAACGATAATGTCGAGGTGAAGCTCACCCATACCGGCGATGATCGTTTGTCCTGTCTCCTGGTTGGTGAAGGTACGGAATGTCGGGTCTTCTTCAGCAAGCTTCTGAAGAGCCACGATCATCTTTTCCTGGGATGCTCTGGACTTCGGTTCGATAGCTACTTCGATAACCGGCTCCGGGAACTCCATGGACTCGAGGATGATCGGATGCTCATCGTCACAGAGCGTGTCACCTGTTGTTGTGTCCTTCAGGCCGACAGCAGCAGCGATATCACCGGAGAATACTTCGGAGATCTCTTTTCTGTCATTCGCGTGCATCTGGAGGATACGTCCGATACGCTCTTTCTTGCCTTTGGTAGCGTTGGAAACATAAGAACCTGCTTCCAGCACACCGGAGTAAACACGGAAGAAGCAAAGCTTACCGACAAACGGGTCAGTCATGATCTTGAATGCCAGTGCAGCGAACGGACCCTCATCAGAAGCCGGACGCTCTTCTTCCTCTTCTGTGTCAGGGTTAATACCCTTGATAGCCGGAATATCCAGCGGAGAAGGCATGTAGTCAACGATTGCATCGAGCATCATCTGAACACCCTTATTTCTAAGAGATGTGCCGCAGATGACCGGGATCATCTTACAGGAGCATGTAGCCTTACGCAGAGCTGCTTTCAGCTCGTCGACGGTGATCTCTTCACCCTCGAGGAACTTCATGGTGAGCTCTTCGTCGGTCTCAGCGATCGCCTCAACCATTTCCTCACGCTTCTTGTTTACGAACTCGACCATATCAGCCGGAACCTCACGGTCCTCGTACTTCATGCCGTCTTCACTTGTGTAGACCTCGGCACGGAGAGTCATCAGGTCGATAATACCTTCAAAACTGTCTTCCTTACCGATCGGGATCTGAATGGCAACCGCGTTGCTCTTCAGACGGTCTTTGATCATGTCGATTACGTGGAAGAAATCCGCACCGAGGATATCCATCTTGTTGACGTATACCATACGCGGAACGCCGTAATGCTCAGCCTGTCTCCAAACTGTTTCCGTCTGAGGTTCTACACCGCCACGTGCGGACATTACAGTAACCGCACCGTCGAGAACACGCAGGGAACGCTCAACTTCAACTGTGAAGTCAACGTGACCGGGGGTGTCGATGATGTTGATACGGTGACCTCTCCACGGGGCAGTTGTAGCAGCAGAAGTGATCGTGATACCACGTTCCTGCTCCTGAACCATCCAGTCCATGGTAGCGGCACCTTCGTGAACCTCACCCATCTTACGGTTGATACCCGTGTAATAGAGGATTCTTTCAGTAGTCGTTGTCTTACCAGCGTCGATGTGAGCCATGATACCGATATTTCTTGTGTTTTCGAGTGAATACTCTCTCTTGTTCATCGTGTCAATTGCTCCTTCATCAACTTACCATCTGTAATGTGCAAAAGCTCTGTTCGCCTCTGCCATCTTGTGCATTTCTTCTTTCTTCTTAAATGCACCGCCTGTGCTGTTCGAAGCATCGATCAGCTCATTAGCCAGACGTTCGCTCATAGTACGCTCAGATCTCTCACGAGCATATCTTACGAGCCAACGCAGACCAAGTGTCTGACGACGAGCCGGACGTACTTCCATCGGAACCTGGTAGTTTGCACCACCAACACGTCTGGCCTTAACTTCCAACATAGGCATAACGTTCTCAAGAGCCGCATTGAATACTTCGATCGGCTCCTTGCCTGTGCGCTCTTTGATCAAGTCAAAAGCGTCGTAGCAAATTCTCTGTGCTACACCCTTCTTACCGTCAAGCATGATGTTGTTGATCAGCTTACTGACCTTTACATCATTGTAAATCGGATCCGGGAGCACTTCTCTAACTGGGACATTGCCTTTTCTTGGCACTAGTCTTCCCTCCTTTTCATGATATTCAGTCTGATACTGAAACCATAGGTACTCACGTAAAAATTGTTCTTTTTGGACCGTGTCAGCGCCAGTAAACATGTCCCTTATATAGACAGTGTACTGATCACTTAATCTGTCCAACCGCAGGAATCAAGAATTACTTCTTAACCTTAGCGGCCTTCGGCTTCTTCGCACCGTACTTCGAACGGCCCTGCATACGATTTGCAACACCTGCTGTATCGAGAGTACCGCGAACGATGTGATAACGGACACCAGGAAGGTCCTTAACACGTCCGCCACGGATCAGAACAACGGAGTGCTCCTGCAGATTGTGTCCGATTCCCGGAATATATGCAGTTACTTCGTAGCCATTCGTAAGACGTACTCTCGCAACCTTTCTCAAAGCAGAGTTCGGCTTTTTCGGAGTTACGGTCTTAACAACTGTGCAAACACCACGCTTTTGTGGGGAAGAAACGTCTGTTTCCTGCTTGCGCAAGGTATTCAGTCCGCTCTGGAGAGCTTTAGAGGAAGACTTGTAAACTTTAGAAGTTCTTCCGGACTTTACCAATTGGTTGAACGTAGGCATCAATACATCTCCTTTCATAATTGTAGTGTCTCGGCAAAATCGGCGCACAAAAAGAAGCCCCGTTTTGTCGGGCAATTAAGTATATCACCTGATTTTTGTCTTGTAAACAAAGATTTTCAAAATCCCGCCCGGTTTTCGGTCTTCCACGGTAAAAGCACTTGCGGGAGGCGCTTTTCGCGAAGAAAAAGGGCTGCTTCTTTTATTTCAAAACTGTATTTCATATAAAAACCCCGGAAGTTTTTGTTCAACTTCCGGGGTTCACTTCTTTTTCCGAAGCAGTCCTTTTGAAAGATCCGTTCGAACCGACTCTTAGTCGCCGTATCCGAGGGAATCAAGTGCCTTGTTCAGGACTTTCTTGCCGGCTTTATCGGCAGAGGAGAAGCAGATAAGAACGGTATCTTCTGCAAGAATGCCTACCGCGTAAGCTTCTTCACCGTATGCAATGCCGGAATCCTCGTCGAACTCACCCTCAGCGGTAAACTTCCAGGAATTCTTGGTGATATCGCCGTCGAAGAGGTCGTCGTCCTCAAGTTCCTTCAGCTCGTCATAAGAATCGTTGAAGCACTCTTTTGCCAACTTCTTACTCTCGAACTTGTAGTAAGTAATGTAAGCATAGGTATCGCTGTCGATATCCATGTAGAATGCTTCGTAACACTCATCCGCGTCCGGATCCTTGCTCTTGGAAACATCAAAATCCGCCTTTTCGAGAGCCTTCTTAAACTCTTTAGATGTAACTGCTTTCTTGGAAGATCCGCCGCAAGCAGCCAAAGAAAGAGCCATTGCGCCGACCAAAAGCAGCGCGGTCAGTTTCTTAATTGTTTTCATATCCCGTTCTCCTTCAATTCAATTGAAATGCGCGGCAAGGCACAAATCTAAGGACATTTTATCTTATTTTCTATGGTTATTCAACCGATAGTAAGGCGGTGGTGCACTTTCTTGCCTTTTCTCAGGAAAGCTTCTCCGTTAGAAAAATCTTTTTCCGTGAGCATGTAGTAAACATCCTCGACAGCGACGTCATTGAGGTAGATACCCTTCTGCTGGATCATTCTTCTTGCTTCACCCTTAGAAGGGGTAAGCTTGGTCTCCACCAGAAGGTCGAGAAGAGACAGACCGTCACCGGACAGGCGGTCCGCAGCGATTGCTGTAGTAGCCATATCATCCGAGCGTCCGCCCTTTTCGAAAAGATCCTCTGCCTGCTTCTTAACGGCAAGCGCGGTCTCTTCACCGTGAACGATCTTTGTCACTTCGAAAGCCAGGCGCTTCTTCGCCTCGTTGATCGCAGCATCAGTGAGCTTAGCATATTCTTCGATCTCCTCGAGAGATACGAATGTCAGAAGCTTCAGGCACTTAATAACATCGGCATCCTCGACGTTTCTCCAATACTGGTAGAAATCAAAAGGTGTTGTCTTATTCGGATCGAGCCAAACGGCACCTTTTGCCGTCTTGCCCATCTTCTTGCCTTCGCTGTTGGTAAGAAGTGTGAATGTCAATCCGAAAGCCTCGCCCTGCTCCTTACGGCGGATCAGTTCAACACCGCCCAGGATATTCGACCACTGGTCATCACCGCCGAGTTCCAACTGGCAGTTGTATTTCTGGTACAGGTACAGGAAGTCATAGCTTTGCAGCAGCATGTAGTTGAATTCGAGGAAGGAAAGACCTCTCTCCAGGCGCTGCTTGTAACACTCGAAAGTGAGCATGCGGTTAACAGAGAAGTGCGGTCCCACATCTCTTAAAAACTCAATGTAATTCAGCGGCAGGAGCCAATCGCCGTTATTGACGATCAGTGCTTTCCCGTCGGAAAAATCAACGACCTTTCCCATCTGCTTTTTGAAGCACTCGACATTGTGGTCGATGGTCTCACGTGTCAGCATCTGACGCATATCGGATCTTCCCGTCGGGTCACCGATCATACCGGTACCGCCGCCCATCAGAGCGATCGGACGGTGTCCTGCCTTCTGCATGTGGCTCATGACCATCATCTGGACGAAGTGGCCAACGTGCAGGCTGTCTGCTGTCGGGTCAAAGCCGATATAGAAGGTGACACCCGGCTTACTTAACAGATTGTAGATTTCTTCACGATGTGTGGTCTGCGCTACATAACCACGTGCCTCCAACACATCAAATACATTTTGGTACGTTTCTTCGGACATCATTTTTTCCTCCTATATAAATATTTCACCTGCTTTCAGACAGGCAACGCTTATTCTATTCCCAATTTATAGGTAAAGTCAACAAGTCGAAAGTAGAATCACGTTTTCAAAACATTTACCAAATCGCGCTTATATCATATTGTTTTTGCGTGATCTTCCGACCTATCCTTAACCCACATTCAGGAAACGGAGGTCCTTACTATGTCTTCTTCGAGAAAAGCACTTCTCCTCATCCTTATCTTCTGGATCGCATCTGTCATCGTGATCTTCGGCTTAATCGCCTTGCATCAGATCCGTAAGCGATCCTTAGAGAACGAACGTGATGACCGGATCGGGCAGATGGCCGATGAGATCCGGGAAGGAGCAGAAACCTTTCTTGTAGATGTGGATTCCCTTCCCGTCTTCGGAGAAGAAGACGAAGATTTCGGATCTTTTGAAGGAAACTTGGAAAGCGCGGAAGATCCGGAAGGAACCGGACCGGAATCTCCCTCCGAAACTTCAAACGGCGCTCCTTCTGAATCTCCGACATATACACTCACTTCCTACGGAACGGTCAGCATCCCCTCCATCGGTCTCGAACTTCCCGTGTGGGACGGGGCCGGGGTCATTGAACTTCGCTACGGCGCGGGACGCATGCCCCTTTCCTGCGAAGCGGGCCATCCCGGGAATCTCGTGATCTTCGGGCACCGGATGCGCAGATACGGTTCGATCTTCAATCGTCTGGGCGAAGTCAGTATCGGCGATTCTATCACCATCTTTCGAAACGAGTCTTCTTTCACGTACGTCGTCGATAAGACCGTAACTATCGAACCTTCCGAGATCTCCTGCTACATCAGCCGCGAAGATGCGGGTGACACCTGCGCGATCACCCTCATCACCTGTACACCCGTCGGTGTCGGGACCCAAAGGCTTCTGGTGATCGGGCACCTTTCAGGATCGTGAAAGGTGCCCGTCACTTCACGTTCTTATTTCAGATGAAGTACTTTTCTCTCTTTCCGTCTTTTACGCTTGGCGGTCCGGGGCTTAATGCTTTCTTCTGCGCCTGCACTTATCCTTCAGTTCGACGATGGCCATCGAGAAGATGGCTATCGCCGATACTCCGAAGATCGCGCAGGCACCGATGCCGAGGATCAGATCTCTTTCCGACGTTTTTATGGAATCGTATAGTCTCGTTACACCGAGAACCTCACCGCTTTCGACACTGACGGGCATGACTTCGCTGTCATTTCTGTATCCTTCCGGGGCTTCTACTTCGAAGATCTCATAGTCGCCTTCGGGAAGCCCGCGGATCTCGAACCTGCCAAACATCTCCGATCCCGCTACATCATTGGTATAAAGGATCTGTGTCGCCGAAGGTTCAGTTTCTTCACACATCACATAGCCCATCAGCGCCTGTTCCCATCGGAACCACAGAACTTTCCCGGCCTTATCTCTGACCGAAACCCCGCACAGTCCGAGAAGTTCCCCGTCCGCAGAAGAACGTTTTTCCACACTGATCACGGAAAGATCGTTAAAGAGTACTTCTTCCTGCACACAGGACTTCCCGTTTCTCTCCTGATACTTTGTGATCACGATCTCCTTATCCTCGGAAACAGCATATCTTGCATCGGACCTGATCTCACGGAGGACGATCTTCTCTCCGTACGGGAACGCCGTCTTGCTTAAGGCTTCCCCGTTTTCATCCGTCACCAGTTTCTCGATCACTTTTCCGTCGGATGAAAGTACTTCAAATTCCACATCCTTCATCGGAAGATTCGTGTCTGAAGCGAGTTTTCTGATTTTCAGTTGAGCGCGTGAAAGTTCGTTAATGATCTTCTTCCCGATCGGGAACGAATACATATCTTCGCAAAGCACATATCCTAACGGAGCTGCGATCTCTTTGGTGTAGAATTTTCCTTCGGTCGGGTAATCGAGATCGGACGTGATCACGCCCTGTTCATCCGAAACGGCTGCTTCGATCAATGCATCTTTTCCGATGAGAACATCGCCGGAAGCCGAAAGGACATCTTCTGCGGCATAGATCCCGAAAACAGCACCGGGAAGTGCTTTTTCAGAAGGTACATAGGCAGACGATCCTTCGTCAAAAGTATACTCACGCCCGTATTTTTCAAACTGCAGTTTCCGCTTTTCTCTTTCATTCGTAACAGTTCTTTGGATACGGATCTCTTTTTCGGAGGTGTCGGTCCTTGTGTCCTTGACCTCAAATATGACCGGCGTGCTGTCGAGGATATAGCCGTCGGGTGCGCTACTCTCGACAAAACGGAACGAGGAAGCCGCCGTTTCAGCATTCAGCGAAAGACCGGAGATCTCGATCTTTCCGGACGTATCCGTCGTGAATGTGCCGAGATAAGTATCTTTTTTCAAAGGCGTTTCTTTCACGCCGTCACCGTCCATGTCATAGCATTTAAATGGCGCAAAGCTCTTCCCGTCCGAGGAAAGCACGACACTTCCCTGCGGGTATTTCTCGGGATCCATGAATGAGATATCCCTTTCAAAATCGAGGACATCCTCATTGCAGTACACCTCGAAGTCTGCGCCTGAAAGAGGTGCTTCCGAATAAACAAAAGCATAGCCCGAAAGGTCTTCGTAGCCGGCTTTTCCGGGAACTGCCGATGTCAGTTTCTCGCCGGTCTTTAGAAGCACAAGCGTAACTTCCGCCTCTTCATCGGCAAAAGGAACGGCCTTCAGAACACCATCCGCTCCGACACCGACGAATGTTTTTGACCTCAATTCTCACAAGCTCCTCCGAAAGGACAAAACCTGCCGGTGCCTTTTTCTCCGAGATGTAGTAGGTGCCGACCGGAAGGCCGAGTTTTTCCAGGTCGGCCGTGCCGTCTTCTTTCGTGACAAAAGTATCGTTGCCGTCCCAGTCGGAAAGGACGTTTTTATTCTCGGTCAGAACTTGAAACTCCACGCCTCCCGCAGGAACGGTCTCTCCGGTCGCCTTATTCGTTTTCAGCAGACGCAGTTTCAATTCATATCTCTTGTTTTTCAATTGCAGAGTCTTTTCAGGAGATCCGCTATCTCCCATCCCGCGGATCTCAACGATCTCATCGGCACAGACATACGTGGTCTTCGTCGCCTCCGATTCGATCTGGTGCACCTTGTAGTCGCCATACGGCAAGGTCTTGGAGAGTGCTTTTCCCGCGGAATCCGTGCTCAGAAGATCTCTGTAAGAAGGAGGCGCGCTGTCATAGGAAGTGTAGTTCGTGTTCCACACCTGAAAGACTGCACCCTCTTCCGGAGCGAGATCGGAAAAAGCCGCGTTTGTGTATTCGTCATATCCGGTCTCTACACGCTTTTCGATCGCAAAACAGCCGGACTTCATTTCATCTGCAAATGTAGCGGAGCAGTCTCCGGTTTTCGCATCCACCACAAGATACGCGGGATTCGGTGACATTGCCTTTGTTCCTTCCGGCACGACAGTCTGTGTGACCGTAAAGGTTCCGGACGGAAGTTCCGGCGGAAGTCCTGTCGATTTTTCCACGATTTTTCCCTGCGTATTCGAAAGGCATTCGAAAGCAAGTCCGTCGACTTTCGCACTTTCAAAACTTCCGTAATCGGCGGAATAGATCTGAAAAGCAGCTCCTGCTTCAGGAATCGAAACATCCGCAAACACAGCCGTCTTCCGAAGATCCGTCATTGCCGTGGGAACCGTCCACAAAGTCTCGGTGCCTTCGAAAGTCTTGAGCGAACTCTGATACCAGCCGACATAGGTCTGCTTTGTTTTACCTGATTCTGTCAGCGAGGAATCGAAGAAGTATCCATACATCTGCTGAGGCTGTTCATTTCCGCTGTTGCTTACGGTCATGACCTGTAATCCGAATGTTCTCCCGTCCCTTGCTTTTGCCAGTTCGTCAAAGCTTCCCTCTATCTGAAAAGCACTTCCCGAGGCGTATACGCCCGAAGTTTCGGCAGGCGTCGAATAGGTCCCGTCCACACCCTTCAGATACAGTTTCCCGCCGCTGATACTTGTGAATCGGAAAGTTCCTCCGGTATCTCCGGTCTTAGTTTCTCTGACCGTGATCGAGAACGTGGCTTTGTATTTCTTTTTCGCCCGGTCAAAAGTCACGTCGGAAATGTTTCGGAACTCCGCTCTGTAGTTCGGTGTATACGCGCCTTTCATGGAAGGGCGCCCCTCACTTTCGTATGCAGACCAGAGCCTCTTCGCTTCCGCGAGGATCGTCTTGGCAGTCGGACCACTGCCTTCTCCGTCGATAAAAGTATTGAGGTCGATCCCCTTAAAATACGCCTGTGCCGATATTCCCAGGCTTCCCTGATACAGGTAGACCAGGTGCCAGATCAGCAGCTGTCTGACATAGTAATGGATATGGGGATGTCCGTTGATCGTGTCGGGAACAGAGAACGAAGATGTACCCAGCTCGATGATGTACCGGATCCTTCCGAGCAGTTCGGAAGCTCCCGGATCATTCATCGCAGAAGGCGCAATGCTCCCGGTCTCAGGTGTCGGGGCGCCGGCCATCACGCAGTAGACCGGCCGTGTCGATCCCGTGACCGTCTCGGCATAAAGATACTCCAGGATCTTGGAGACCGGTTCGCCGTCGACCGTGCGATACAGTTCAAAATACTCATTGTCGTGACAGACTTTGTTGTTGGTTTCCGGGAGCGGATCTTCTGCCAGGACCGTCCTTCTGAAAAGGATCGACGGAAACGCCGAAGCCAGGAACGCCACAAGGATCAGAAGAGCCGCAAAACGCCTGCTGTCAATTGTTTGTCGTGTTTTCTCTTTAGGCATGATGTCTTCTCCTTAAGAAAGTATTTTTCGGTGTGCCCGTATATTACTTTCGAAGGGAAAGGCAAAACAATATTTTATATGAGTAGTTTTGTAAACATTTCAAAAACCGCGAAAAAACACCCGCTTTCCTGAACAGAAAACGGGTGTCGTTTTGCGGTTCGAAAGATGTGATCTCAGTTTCTTCTCTTTCCGTAGGAGATCAGTCTCAGTAAAGTGATGATCGCGGAAGCGGCAGCTGCGACATATGTCATCGCAGCAGCAGAGAGGACGGATCTGGCACCGGCCATCTCAGATCCGGCAAGAAGGCCGTCTCTTTCCAAGATCTTCAGCGCTCTTCTCGATGCGTCGAATTCTACCGGAAGTGTTACCAGATAGAAAAGCACTGCTAAGGCGAATAATACGATTCCGATAAAGAAGATCGTCGAACCGATGCTGTTATCAGAAGCGTCAGAATCGAGATATCCCATCATAATGACACCGATGATCGCAAGATAAGGTCCGAATCTGGAACCGATGTTCGCACCCGGAACGAGAGCCGCACGGATCTTGTTCGGCACGAATCCGATGTTATCCTGGATCGCGTGGCCACACTCATGAGCCGCTACACCGATCGCCGCGATGGAGTTACTGGCGATAACGGAATCCGAAAGGTTCAATGTCTTATCCTTCGGGTTGTAGTTGTCTGTAAGGTTGCCGCTGATGTGCCGGATCGTTACATCGTGGATGCCGTAGGCAGAAAGGATGCGCTGCGCCGCTTCGGCTCCGGTCAAGCCGTTACCGGCCATGACCTTGCAGTACTTATTGAATGCGTGCTTGCAGTTTGCGCTGATGATCAAACTTATGACCATCATAATTATCGAGATGAGCAATCCGTATGTGCTCATGATTTCCCAAAAACCCATGTTTCACACTCCTTATCTGATAACACGGTTCCTGTAGGCAGGTGCTTTTCGATCGGGACCGAATTACTTAGCAGCGTTGCAGATCACGGAGAAGTCCTGTGCCTTCAGGGAAGCACCGCCGACGAGACCGCCGTTGATGTCAGCCTGAGCAAAGAGTCCTTCTGCATTGCCTGCGTTGCAGGATCCGCCGTACTGGATCGTGATCGCCTCTGCGCACTTCTCGCAGTAGAGTTCGGCGATAACGCCACGGATGAACTTGCAAACTTCCTCAGCCTGCTCATCTGTTGCCGTCTTACCTGTTCCGATAGCCCAGATCGGCTCGTAAGCGATCGTGATCTGGCAGAGCTTGTCAGCCGGAATATCCTTGAAAGCGCCAACGATCTGACCCTTGATCCAGTCAAATGTCTCGCCTGCTTCACGCTGAGCCAGGGACTCACCGCAGCAGATGATCGGCTTAACGCCGTACTTCAGAAGAGCCAGAGCCTTCTTGTTTACTGTCTCGTCTGTCTCAGCGTTATACTCACGACGTTCGGAGTGACCGATGATGCAGTATGTAACGCCCATCTTAGCCAGCCACAGCGGGGAGATCTCGCCTGTGAAAGCACCCTTCTCTTCGAAGTGACAGTTCTGGGCAGCGATCTTGATGTTTGTGTAAGCGGCAGCCTCAACAGCAGCAGCCAGAGCAGTAGCCGGAACGCCGAGAGCGATCTTAGCCGTAGCGTCCTTAACGAGCGGCTTGAGCTCCTCAATGAGCTTAACGGCGTCCGCCGGGATACCGCAATTCATCTTCCAGTTACCGGCAGCGAATGTTCTGCCGATCTCCTTATCATTCAGGCAATCAATACCCGGGAGGACCTTACCTTCGATGAACTCGAGGGAAGCACCGCCGCCTGTGGAGATGTGAGTTACCTTATCGGCAAAACCGAGCTTCTCGATAGCAGCTGCAGAGTCACCGCCGCCGATGATGGAGACAGCATCGGACTCAGCAATCGCCTGAGCAAGAGCCTTTGTACCAACTGCGAACTTTTCAAACTCGAATACGCCCGCAGGACCATTCCAGATAACAGTCTTAGCCGCCTTGATCTCAGCAGAGAACTTTTCGATGGTCTTCGGTCCGATGTCGAGTCCTTCCCAACCATCCGGGATCTCCATTGTAGGAACGATCTGGCTGTTAGCATCTGCTGCGAAGTTATCAGCAACAACCGTATCCTCAGGAAGCAGGAGCTTGACGCCCTTCTCCTCAGCCTTAGCCAGGAGTTCCTTAGCCAGGTCAACCTTATCCGCCTCGAAGAGGGAGTTGCCGATGGACCCGCCCTGAGCAGCGATAAATGTGTAAGCCATACCGCCACCGATGATGATCGTATCCGCCTTATCCATCAGATTTGTGATTACGCCGATCTTATCGGAAACCTTTGCACCGCCGAGGATAGCAACGAACGGACGAGCCGGTTCAGCCAGAGCACCGCCGATGAACTTGATTTCTTTTTCGATCAGGTAACCGGAAGCAGACGGCAGGAAGTTTGCAAGACCTGCAGTAGAGGCGTGAGCACGGTGTGCTGTACCGAAAGCATCGTTAACGTAGAGATCAGCCATGGAAGCGAGCTCAGCTGCGAACTTCGGGTCATTCTTCGTTTCTTCTTTATGGAAACGAACATTCTCGAGCATGAGGATCTCGCCGTCCTTAAGAGCAGCAGCCTTCGCCTTAGCGTCCTCGCCGATAACATCAGCAGCGAGAGTTACCGGCTTACCGATCAGCTCAGCAAGACGATCTGCTGCCGGCTTCATGGAGAATGCCGGCTCCGGTCCGTTCTTCGGACGACCCAGATGAGATACCAGGATCACCTTTGCGTTATTTTCTACGAGATACTTGATCGTCGGGAGAGCTCCCTTGATTCTCTTATCGTCAGTAATTTCACCGGTTTTTTTGTCGAGCGGTACATTGAAGTCCACACGAACGATGACTCTTTTGCCGGATACGTTTAAGTCTTCGACATTCTTTTTCTGAACCATTGCCATAATGTTCACACTCCTATAAGAAAAATTACTTGTTGTTCAAGCTTTATTATTATACTCGTATCTGCGGGCGGTTTCAATTTAATATTTATTAGAGAACAGCACTTCGCGAGGATGATGCGCTGCCTATGGTATACCTCGAAAGATGTTTCTTTTCTTCTTGAAAAGCACCTTCTTTCGCGTTACATTTCTTTTTAAGGAGGAATCTTTATGGAGGACAAAGAAAAGCGTATCGTCATGCCCGATTATTCGGAAGGTTTTCAGTGCATCGCGGGAAAATGCCGTCACAGCTGCTGTATCGGCTGGGAAATCGACATTGATGAAGATACATACGAAAAATACCGAACCGTCCCCGGACCTGTCGGCGAAAAGCTCCGCTCCTGCATCATCATGCCTTCTGATCCCCAAGAGTCCCTTCCGCACTTCATTCTCGAAGAAAACGAACGTTGTCCGTTTCTGAATTCCGAAAACCTCTGCGAACTGATCTTAGATCTCGGCGAAGAATCTCTGTGCGAGATCTGCACCGAGCATCCGAGGTTCTATAAGAATTGTTCCGACCATATAGAGATGGGATACGGCCTCTGCTGTGAGGAGGCTTCCCGCCTTCTTCTTTCACACAGTGAGCCGGTCCGTCTGATCGGACTTCCCGGAAAATGCGGTTTGAGGGAAGAGATCTTCTCTCTTCTCCAGAACAGAACAAAGTCCCTGAGTGCCCGTATCGTCGATATTTGCAGACTCCTATCCATCTCATCGGATAACACCGTTTTTTCACAAATGCCTTCTGACATTGCTGATCTGGGCGCATTTTTCGGTCGCCTGGAAAGACTGGATCCGGCATGGGATGTCGAGATAAACAGGGTAAAAGCCGCATCTCTCACTCGTGAAGACCTGCTTGCTTTTGACGGATATATGGAAAAAGAAGGTCGCGCCTTCGAATACGAAAACCTTTTGTGGTACTTGATCTACCGCCATCTTACGGATGATCCGCTTAAGGACGAAGCGGCTCTTTGTGTAGAGTTTTCCGTACTCAGCGTGAAACTGCTGCATTACCTGGGTGCGTGTAAGTTTAAGGAGAAAGGTGCTTTTCTCAAGGAAGAACAGGTCGAACTTTCGCGCATGTTTTCATCGGAGATCGAGTATTCGGACGAGAACGTCGACCTTATCTGCGATCACATCTTCGACCTTCAGGAATCGAACTGATCCTTCATCGCCATGATGACGCTCTGGATCTCATAGAGGCGCTGGATATTCTCGGGGACGAAACGGGCCGCACCGCAGGAAGGTGAAAAGAGTTCCATGGACTTGCCGTAGTCCATCAGCATACCTTTCATGCCGTGGATTTGATAGGTCTTGGTGACAGGCTTTGCCACCTTCGAGATATCTCTTTGGGCATATTTTTTGACCGGCCTTCCCTTTTTGTAGATGATGCCCTCTTCCGGCGCGCATTCGGTGCCTTCGTAGGTGACCGTTCCGCCTTTTACGGTAAGCACGCCTTCGCCGGTTTTCGCCTGATAGCGGTCGTCACAGAGTTGAAACAGCGAGACCTTTTCGGTCAGGACAAATCCGGGATCCGCAACCATCTTCTTATAAAGATCCTTCTCCCACATATTCCACTTGTGAAGGTCCGGGAAACATTTATCCTCCGAAGAAACAGGCTCGAAGAACCCATACTTATTCATGAGGACCTTGTTCCCGCAGGAACGGCAGGTAAGAAGATTCTTCTTTCCCTTATGACCCGGGATACTGCCTGCATCAGCCAGACAGGTCGTGTTGAGGCTTTCGCATTTCGGGCAGATATTTGCAATGTTCTGGACCCCCGAAGCAATGGCCTTCGAACGGAATTCCTGCGGGTGGGAGGAAAAATACTCATACTCGTTATATACCAGTGCTTTTCGCATATACTGATGGATCTCATCGACACTCATTTCAGCGACTTTTTCTTTCGGCAGAACATCGATGAACTCTGCCGTGATGCGACCTTTCCGATAAGAGCTCCGGCTCCATCTCGGCCAGGTCATATAGGCCCCGTGCGAGCGGAAAATGACGACAGATGATCCTGTTTTTTTCACAAGGGACGCAAGTCCCGTATCAAAGGCGATCGAGTGCCCGTCCGTAAATCGGGTGCCTTCCGGAAAAATGCCGAGGACGCCGTTTCTTCCGAGGACCTTCATCATGGCTCTTACGGTCCGAAGGTCGTTCCTGAACTGGGCTTTCGGGATGCAGCCGCCCCTGGTGATGATGGGGCCGAAGATCCTCCTTCTGAAAAGAAACTCACCCGCGACGAAGTTGATCGGCCGACCGCGGAGCGCCGCCGCCATGATGACCGGGTCAATATAAGAAGGGTGGTTGCCGACGATGACCAGAGGACCTTCGAGGGCCTTGATCTTCTTATCCGGTTTGACTTTGATCCCGAAGCAGAGTTTTATGACCGGAAGTGCGATACATTCACCGAAAAACGAATACCAGAATTTCCCCGGCACACAGCCGTATTCCGCCTGTTTTTCCTTCGTTTTTTCCTTGTTTCGTGAAGCCTTCTGTTCGCTCACTTTATCGTCCCTTCGGTTAAACATTCACAAATTTGGCAAAAACTGGCATGTTTTGACATAAATTGATAACATCTGTCCCGTATTATACATTATCAGGTGGGTCGTGTGTAGGAGGAAAACCCGTAAAACTCGGCGTTTTCATTCAGATTATTTTGACAAAGGCCCTGAAAGGCGTATATGGCAAAGACCTGTTTTTACTGTGGAAAAGAACTCGAAGCCGGGCAACGGTGCTCTTGCCGTGGCTCGTCCAAATCCGGCACGGCGGCCGGGACATCTCAGGCTGCGGCTTCCGCGACCACTGCTTCCGCTTCGGGATCTCAAGCATCCTCCACATCAGGTTCTTCTTCAAACGCCGCCGATACAGGTGCTTTTGCCGGAGAATCCGAAAAGAAGAAATCCGGAAAAGAAAAAAGAAAGCAGGTCTGGAATGAAGACCGAAAAGCGAAGACCCGTTTCTCATTTTCGCGATTCATCGATCAGGTCAGATCCAGTTTCCCGTCTATTTCAAAACTGATGCGTCCGGTCATGGCCTACATCTGGCATCCGGTCACAACGATCCAGAACAGATCCCGGATTGTTTCCATTCCGAAGGTGCTCGTCATCAACTCGATCTTTGCGACATTTACTTCACTCATGGTCCTCTTCACGAACCGCACGAACTCACCGTTCCTCGGCATGCTCATCTCTCTTATCTTCGGCAAGACCGATTTGTTTTCCGAGCATCCGTTCATCGCTTTCGTCACGATCTCCGCGATCCTTTGGTTCTGCGTACTGCTTCTGGCACTATGCTTCTTCGTGTTGTCGCGGTTTGCCAACAGAAAACTCTCTTATCTCCGAGCACTGGACACCGTTACAATGTCATCCATTTATCTCTGCTTTGCCGATGTCCTGATCTTCTTCTCTGTACCTCTCGGCACGCAAGGTGCTTTCACACTGATATTTGTTGCACTGGTCATCATGGGCATCACGCACTTCGTCTCGCTGAAAAATGACCTTATGCTCACCGACAATGTTGCCTTCAACATGCTGACAGCAAGCTATCTGATGTTCTACTTCCTCGCCCAGCTCGGTATCAGCATCATCATCAGAATTGCAACTTTGTTCTGATTATTTAATGTTTTCCTCAATTTGCTCTTTTCTGTTTTTTCTTCAGGCATTAAAGAAGATTAACGCCGTGCGCCGCCGCTTTCTCGACTACATCCTCCGGCCAGATCGAAGACTGAACTTCACCGATATGTGCACGCTGCAGGAAGAACATGCAGATACGGGACTGACCGATACCTCCGCCGATCGTGTACGGCACTTTGCACTTCAATACATCCTTCTGGAAAGGAAGCTCGGCTCGCTCTTCGCATCCGGCGATCTTGAGCTGTCTGGCCATGGATTCTTCGTCAACACGGATACCCATCGAAGAGAGCTCGAGGGAGCATCCCAGTACCGGATAGTAAACGAGGATATCGCCGTTTAAGGACCAGTCATCGTAGTCCGGAGCACGTCCGTCGTGCGGTTTTCCGGATTTCAGCGCGCCGCCGATCTGCATGAGGAACACTGCGCCGTATTCCTTCGTGATGAGAGTCTCTCTCTCCTTCGGCGTCTTATCCGGATACATATCCTCGAGTTCCTGTGTCGTAATGAAGTGGATCTCGTTCGGCAGGAAAGGATCCATGAAGTGATACTTACCGCACATATAGTACTCGGTCTGCTTGATCGCCATGTAGATGCGGAAAACCGTCTCCTTCAGAGTCTCGACGTTTCTCTGGTCCTTCGTGATGATCTTTTCCCAGTCCCACTGGTCGACATAGATCGAGTGGAGGTTGTCCGTCTCTTCGTCGCGGCGGATCGCCGTCATATCGGTATAAAGGCCTTCGCCCGGTTTAAAGCCGTACTTGCATAGCGCCATTCTCTTCCACTTGGCAAGAGAGTGAACGATCTCGACTTCCTTCTCATCCAATTCCTTGATGCCGAAAGCAACCGGTCTTTCTACGCCGTTGAGGTTGTCGTTGAGACCCGACTCCGGCTTTACGAAAAGCGGCGCCGACACACGTGTCAGGTTCAGCGCATCCGAGAGAGCTCTCTCGAAATAGTCTTTCACTTCCTTGATTGCGACTTCCGTCTCGCGAATGGTTTGCGGGCTCTTATACCCGTCCGGAATTTGAATCGTACCCATTTTTCAACACTCCTTTGTTTCATTATCGGCGCCGCTTCGGCGCTTCTTATTTCTTATGCAAAAGCACTTGTCCCGGGGCTTTTCTGCCTCGATTCAGCACTGTAATTCACGCTGTTAAAGTTCGCAGTTATTGACCGTTCTCGGGAACGGGATGACGTCACGGATGTTGCTGACACCTGTGAGATACATGACACAGCGTTCAAATCCGAGACCGAAGCCTGCGTGGCGTGCAGTACCGAATTTTCTAAGATCCATATAGAATCCGTAGTCCTCCGGCTTCATACCGAGCTCCGTGATGCGGGCAGCGAGCTTGTCATAGTCATCTTCACGCTGGGATCCGCCGATGATCTCGCCGATTCCCGGAACCAGACAGTCCATAGCGGCAACCGTCTTTCCGTCTTCGTTGAGCTTCATGTAGAAAGCCTTGATCTCCTTCGGATAATCCGTAACGAATACCGGCTTCTTGAAGACTTCCTCAGTGAGATATCTCTCGTGCTCCGTCTGAAGATCGCAGCCCCAGGACACCTTGTACTCGAACTTGTCGTTTACCTTCTCGAGGATCTCGACCGCCTCGGTGTAGGTAACGTGGCCGAAGTCGGAGGAGGCTACATGCCGGAGTCTCTCGATCAGTCCCTTATCCACGAAGTCGTTGAAGAACTTCATCTCTTCCGGAGCGTTCTCCAGTACGAAGTTGATGATGTACTTGATCATGGACTCGGCAAGGAGCATGTCGTCCTTGAGATCTGCAAATGCGATCTCCGGCTCGATCATCCAGAACTCTGCGGCGTGACGGGTGGTGTTACTGTTCTCGGCACGGAATGTCGGGCCGAAAGTGTAGATGTTCTTAAATGCCATCGCGAAAGTCTCACCGTTGAGCTGGCCGCTGACCGTGAGGTTGGTCGGCTTGTTGAAGAAGTCCCGGCTGTAGTCGATGGACCCGTCTTCAAGCTTCGGGATGTTGTTGAGATCCAGTGTGGTTACCTGGAACATCTCACCTGCGCCCTCGCAGTCGGAACCGGTGATCAGCGGAGTATGTACATAGACGAAGTCTCTCTCCTGGAAGAATCTGTGGATCGCGTATGCGCAGAGAGATCTGACTCTAAAGACCGCCTGGAACAGGTTCGTTCTCGGACGCAGATGTGTAATCGTTCTTAAGTACTCGATGCTGTGGCGCTTCTTCTGCAGCGGATAGTCCGGTGTGGAATCGCCTTCCAGAACAACCTCCGTTGCCTGGATCTCGAAAGGCTGCTTGGCTTCCGGAGTCGGCACCAGAGTACCCGTTACGATCAGGGCAGCGCCGACATTCGTCTTGCTGATCTTCTCGAAATTCGGAAGCGCATCGTGATAAACGACCTGGATCGGCTCAAAAAACGTACCGTCATGCAGCACGATGAATCCGAAGGTCTTGGAGTCACGGATGGATCTCACCCAACCGCCGACGGTCACTTCTTTACCGAGATACTTTTCTCTGTTTCTGAAGATCTCTCTTACATCAACAATGTCCATTTGCTTTCTCCTTTGCACTTTCTTTTCCCGGCAAAAACACTTTCCCGGGCGGCTTATATGATCTTTCAGAAGTGCTTTTCGAACATAAACAAAAACGCCCCGAAGCATCTTCTGCTTCAGGACGACTTTCCATCGCGGTACCACCTGAATTGCTGTTATGAAACAGCCACCTCATCTGGGTTCCATCAAACCCTGCCGCCTGACGCGCGGCTCTCGGCTTCCACTACTCTGCGTCTTGCGGCTTCCTGTCGTACGCCGCCTTCGGCATTTCATTTTGCAGCTCGGAAGTGTTATTCACCTGTATTCACTCTATGGGGCTTACACCGTCCCCCACTCGCTGGAAGCGATAAAACAGGCTACTTCTCTTCGTCATCGCTTTTGCAATGTTTAATTTGACGTTAGATTACTCTGCGAATGTCCGTTTGTCAAGTACTTTTCGGGAAGCATCTTCGCACACGGAACGGTGGAAGTAATTTCCCATAGAAAACGGAAATGATGAATATGTTATAATATTGAAAGCTTATATTTATTGACACGCCTCATATCGGCGATATACTACATTACGAGTATCTTTTCCCGAGGAATACCCTGACGGGGAGAACAGGATTTACCACAGGAGTCAGACTTATGGAAAAAAACGAACTTGAAATAAAAGTAACGGATATCCTTGCATCTTTTTTGAAGTCGATCGTTCTGATCGCTGTTATCACGGTATTCTTCGCCGGGCTTCTCGGCGGTTACGGATACTATAAAGCAAAGAAAACGAAAGTCAGCGTTTCATATCAGGAGACTGTCGATGCTGTTGCGGAAAAAGTTGCAGCCAAGGAAGTCACCATCAAGAATCTCGAGCAGAAGAATCTTACGATCAACGAAGTGAGCATTCCCTACTACAACCGCAAGATCGAGAGAGACCGCACCCTGAACGAAAAAAGAAGATACTATCTGGAAAACAGCATTTATTACACGATCGACCCGTTCAACTGCGGAACATCAAGGATCACTTTTGCCGTAGATGCTCCGATCCCGGAAGGTGCTGCGGAAGAATATGCCAACTATAAAATGAATGAGCAGCGCCGCATCGTCAATGCATGTGCAGCTATGTATCCTTTTTCGGATGAGATCCTCGAGAATGTGAAGACGATCCTGGGAGTAGATGCGGATAAACGCTATATCCAGGAACTGATCAGCGTGACCAACGTGGAAGACCAGTTTGTTCGTCTCGATGTTTATTTCACCGATACCGATCTGGCGAAGAAGACCGCAGACTATCTGTTCACCGAGATAGTCAAGATCCTGAATTCTCTGGATCCTGAGTATACGGTCACGATCGTAAACTCCTTTACCGGATACGAAGTAAACCGCGAGATGTATGAAGACCGTACAAAGTACGAAGACAGCATCCTCGCTTCCGAGCGCGCACTGACCACAGACAGCGATGCTCTGAACAACTTAAACAAAAACATCGAAGATAATATGGCGAGCCTCGCTACGGCAAAAGAAGATCTCACCACTCTCAAGCGCGATCTGGATTCTGCACAGAACAGCCTTTCCAATGCAAATGCTTCCCGTTCTCCGAAGAAGAACGTGATTAAGTTCGGCATCATCGGAGGATTCCTCGGACTCTTCTTGGTGCTCGTATTTGTCTATGTCAGAGACATCTTCTCCGGCAAGATCCGTTCCAGAAACAATCTTCTTTCCCGCTTTTCGTACCCGCTTCTCGGAGTCGCTCCTTTCAGCAAGAGAGTCTTCTTTGACAAGACCATCAAGAAGCTCGAGGGCGATCCGGCATATGACAATAAGAGCGTTGCGGATGCCACCATCGCAAATACTCTGGCCATCGCATCCAACAACGGCTCGAAGAGCTGCATGATCAGTACGATCGATCCTTCCGACCCGGCACTGGCTTCCCTGAAAGATGCGATGAAGGGAAAGATCGATTATTCCGGCAACATCCTCTCCGATGCAAAGACCGTTAAGTCGATCGAGAAATATGACTCCGTCGTTCTTGTCGAGAAGAGAGGCGAATCCCGCGCCGACTCCGTTTCCGAAGAGATCTCAAAACTGAAGTCCCTTCAGAAAGAGATCGTCGGAATCATCCTGATCTGATTTCGATTTTTCTCAGGGAACTGTATGGAACAGATTGATCAGGAAAATCCATGCACATCCGTAGTATGTAACTACGGCGACGAGGTCGTTGACTGTCGTGATGAGCGGACCGGACGCAACTGCGGGATCGACCTTGATCTTATGGAAAAACATCGGAACGAGAGTCCCGACCAGGCTGCTGACGATCATGGCAAGCCACAATGAGCCGCCTACGCAGGCCGCCACGGCAAAGGAAAAGCCTACCGGGTAATGCTTAAAGGTCATCACATAAACACCGATACCTGCAAACGCCAGTGTTCCCAAGAGCATGCCGTTAAAAAAACCGACACGCATTTCTTTCAATGCAAACTTGAATTTCTCGCTTGTTTTCAGATGCTCATCCATCAGGACACGGATCGTAACAGCGAGCGACTGTGTGCCGACGTTTCCGGCCATATCCAAGATCAGGCTCTGGAAACACACGATGATCGCAAGCTCTGATACGACCGTCTCGAAAAGGCCGACGACCGTAGAAACGAAGAGTCCTAAGACCAGAAGAGTAACCAGCCAAGGCAGGCGTTTTTTCATACTCTCCGAAAGCGTCTCCTTCAAATCCTCCTCCGCGGTCAAGCCGGCGAGTTTTGCGTAGTCATCACCCATCTCGTCATCGACGACTTCGATGATATCCTGAGAGGTGATAACACCTAAGATCTCGTCATTATCGTTTAATACCGGGATGGAGTCCTCGGCGTAGTCTTTGATCTTCTCGATCGACACATCGATCTTTTCATGGTCATGAACGTACGGGTAAGAGGTTACGATCAGGGACTCAAGCTTGGCATAGTCTCTGGCGCGGATCAGGTCCTTAAGGTCGATCACGCCGTAGAACTTGTCCTCTTTATCCGTGACATAGATCGTGGAAATATTGTCGTTTTCATCGGCCTGGCGGATCAGCTCTTTCATGGCCTGCTTGATCGTCAGGTCGTCTTTTACCACAACAAAGTTCGTGGTCATCTTGGAACCGATCTCATCGTCCTCGTAGGACTGGATGAGTTTGATGTCCTGGGAACTCTCATCGTCCATCAAGGAGATGATCTTTTCCTGCGTCTCCTCATCGACTTCTTCGAGTACGTCAACAGCATCGTCGGCGTCCATGTTTTCGATGATCTTCGCAGCACTCCGGATATCGAGCTCGGAGATAAACTCTTCAGGATCTTCCAGGTAGGCGAAAACTTCGGAAGCCTTCTCGGCGCCGAGGATGTGGTAGACCTTTTTACGTTCTTCTTTAGTGATCAGCTCGAGAGCGTCAGCGATGTCGCTCTCATGGTAATCTTCCAGTTTCGCGCGAATCTCTCCGTCCGATTTCTCGGCACGGATCAACGCAACGATCTCTTCAACTACATTTCTGGTTTCATTCTTGGTTTCATTCTCGTTATCCATGATAAAACCGCCTCCTTTTGCAGATTTTCGGCACTTTATGCCGGCAAAAAAAGGGAAGCTCATGGGAAAAAAGATTCGGATCAAAATCGAAGGGATGCTTCTTTGGGAGAAAACAGCCGGTTTTCCGGCATCAGTAAGTTATCTCGTGACGAAGATCTGTTCGTATGTGATTCTCATCTGAATCGTTTTTCTCAAAACAGCCACGCCTTCGATAACTGCCATCACAACTATCCACCTTCGTCACCTCCTTGTTTTCGGGGAATACCTATTGAAATTATGAACGCGCGAAAAGCAAATGTCAACGCAGTTTTTGAGGTTTTTTCGGCAAGACCGAAATACTGTTCTTTTTCATAAAAACATTTACGTTCCCGCATCAAAATTTGGGTTTTCCTATCCTATGATTTCTGTTATTATATTTCCAGCAAAATTCCGTTTAGAAGTAAGTAGGATATTAATTATATTAAAGCGAGGAAGAAACCATGCCCAAGAAAGACGACATTAACAAGATTCTGATCATCGGCTCCGGCCCGATCATCATCGGTCAGGCATGTGAGTTTGACTACTCCGGTACTCAGGCTTGCAAAGCACTGAAAAAGCTCGGCTATCAGATCGTTCTGGTAAACAGCAACCCTGCCACGATCATGACAGACCCGGATGTAGCGGACATCACTTACATCGAACCGCTGAATCTGGCAAGACTTACTCAGATCATCGAAAAAGAGCGCCCGGATGCGCTTCTTCCGAACCTCGGCGGACAGTCCGGCCTGAACCTCTGTTCTGAGCTTTCCGAGGCAGGAGTCCTCGAGAAATACGGTGTTAAGGTCATCGGCGTACAGGTTGATGCCATCGAGCGTGGTGAGGACAGAATCGAGTTCAAGAACACCATGACCAGCCTCGGTATCGAAATGCCGAGATCCAGAGTTGCATACTCCGTAGACGAGGCGGTTAAGATCGCTGAAGAACTGAAATACCCGGTCGTTCTCCGACCTGCCTACACGATGGGCGGTGCCGGCGGCGGCCTTGTTTATAATGTGGATGAACTGAAAGTCGTCTGCGAGCGTGGTCTTCAGGCCAGCCTCGTAGGTCAGGTATTGGTTGAAGAGTGCATCGCCGGCTGGGAAGAGCTCGAGCTCGAAGTCGTCCGTGACGCTGACGACAACGTTATCACCGTCTGCTTTATCGAGAACATTGACCCGATCGGTGTTCACACCGGTGACTCCTTCTGCTCCGCTCCGATGCTCACCATCTCTGAGGATGTACAGAAGACACTTCAGGAATACTCCTACAAGATCGTCCGCGCGATCGAAGTTATCGGCGGCTGCAACTGTCAGTTCGCACACGATCCGGTCAGCGGCCGTATCGTAGTTATCGAGATCAACCCGAGAACTTCCCGTTCTTCGGCTCTCGCTTCCAAGGCAACAGGTTTCCCGATCGCTCTCGTTTCCGCTATGCTCGCCTGCGGTCTGACCCTCGACGAGATCCCGTGCGGCAAGTACGGTACTCTTGACAAGTATGTTCCGGACGGAGACTACGTCGTAATCAAGTTCGCCCGCTGGGCTTTCGAAAAGTTCAAGGGTGCTTCCGATAAGCTCGGTACACAGATGCGTGCCGTAGGTGAAGTAATGTCCATCGGTAAGACATACAAGGAAGCTTTCCAGAAAGCGATCCGCAGTCTCGAGACAGGACGCTACGGCTTAGGCTTTGCCAAGAACTACCACGATCTTTCCAAGGAAGAACTGATGCACATGCTCGCTTACCCGACGTCCGACAGACAGTTCATTCTTTATGAAGCACTGAGAAAAGGCGCGACCGTAGAAGAGCTTTACCAGCTGACAAAGATCAAGCACTGGTTCTTAGAGCAGATGCTCGAGCTCGTACAGGAAGAAGAGGACCTCATCAAGATCAAGGGTGCGGTTCCTTCTGAGGATACTCTCCGTCAGGCGAAGCTCGACGGTTTCTCCGATCGTTACCTCAGCAAACTCCTCGAGGTCCCGGAAGAAGACATCAGAAACGCACGTTACAGGTACAATATCCGCGAAGCATGGGAAGGCGTACACGTAAGCGGTACACAGGATGCAGCTTACTACTACTCCACATACCACCTCTCCGAAGATAAGAGCCCGTCTTCCGATAAGCCGAAGATCATGATCCTCGGCGGCGGTCCGAACCGTATCGGTCAGGGTATCGAGTTCGACTACTGCTGCGTACACGCGGCTCTCGCTCTTAAGAAGATGGGATTTGAATCCATCATCGTTAAC
The DNA here is from genome assembly GCA_905235455.1 of uncultured Clostridia bacterium. Lineage (GTDB taxonomy): Bacteria > Bacillota > Clostridia > Saccharofermentanales > Saccharofermentanaceae > Scatonaster. The sequence continues at coordinate 109 of CAJOLL010000037.1, read as the reverse complement.
TGCAACCCGGAGACGGTTTCCACTGACTACGATACTTCCGACAAGCTCTACTTTGAGCCATTGACTTTGGAAGACGTTCTCTCCATCCATGAGAAAGAAAAGCCGATCG
>CAJOLL010000036.1 GCA_905235455.1 uncultured Clostridia bacterium | reverse complement strand
ATTTAGCATCAGGAATGATGCAAGGACCAGAAAGAACTGTAACATCGGCTGTATCGGATGTCAGAAGTGCGTCAGATCCTGCCCGCAGAGCGCCATCTCGATGCGAGAGTCCCTGGCGGTCATCGACCAAAGTAAATGCGTTCACTGTGACGCCTGCGTCAACGGCTGTCCGACCCACGCGATCGCCTTCCTTCGGGACGATCTGAAGCTTGCCGCCGAGCAGGCGAAGAAAGAAGCCGCGGAAAAATCATAAAATCCCCCGGAATCTCTTGCATCATAGTGATAATTATGTTATCATCTTGTCTGCGCGTTATTCAGGTCGCGTATTTATAGCACATAGGAGGTGTTTACATGGCAAAGTGTGAGATCTGTCAGAAAGATACTCATTTCGGCAGAAAGATCAGCATCACGCGTTCACAGGTTTCCCGTCGTGCGTTGACACAGCAGCAGCCGAACGTTCGTAACGTTAAGGTCGTTGTTGATGGCACCCCTAAGACTATGCATGTTTGTACGCGTTGCCTTCGTTCCGGTGCAGTAGAAAGAGCGTAAGTTCTTTTCCCTCGGGCGAACAGGTTTAGTTATGAAAGTATCCCGCTTCTTCATAAGAAGCGGGTTTTTTCATTTTGGGAGATGAGTGGATTCTATTTTCTCCATGAATCTTCTTATATAATGGGGAAGGTAGTTTATTCTAAGGAGATCTTTTATGAAAAACCCCGTTATTGAGACTGAGAGGCAGATACCTTTTTCCTGTTTTATCTCATTACCGGAACGAAAGCAAAAATTGTCAACTTCTGACAAATTTGCACACCAAAAAGCGTTTTTTGAAGTATAGTAAAAGTATATACGTAAGGGGGCGGATATGTTTTCAGGGTTTTCACATGTAAATAGTAAGAATCTAAAGATCATTATTGTCGGTAACGGCAAAGTCGGTCACACTCTGGTTGAACAGTTAAGTAAAGAAGGCAATAGTATCACGGTCATCGAGAAAGACGCTTCCGTCATCGCTGATATTGATGCCCAGTACGACATTATCACCATTAGGGGAAACGGCGCCAGTTATAACACTCTAAAAGAAGCCGGCGTCGAGGAGGCGGATCTGCTGATTGCCGTGACCGGCTCTGACGAGCTGAATCTTCTCTGTTGCACGCTCGCCAAGCAGTTCAGTAAATGTGCAGCGATCGCACGTGTCCGGACCCCGGACTACAGTCAGGAAACGGCCTACCTTCGTGACAAACTCAGTTTGGCAATGATCATCAATCCGGAACTGGAATCCGCCAGAGAAATGGCTCGCATCCTCTATCTTCCTACAGCCCTGCAAGTCAATACTTTTGCCCATGGACAGGCGGAAATGATCAAGCTTAAGATTCCTGTAGGAAATATCCTGGATAACACTACGATCGCCGATCTCGGGAAGAAGATCAGCTCTAAGATCTTGATCTGCGGTGTCGAGCGGAATGGCGAAGTATCTATCCCTTCCGGAGCTTTTAGCTTAAAGGCGGACGATACGATCTATTTTACCGCCAAGCGCGATGAGGCCAGAAAATTCCTTAAATCTATCGGTGTATTTACCAAACAGGTCCGAAATGCCATGATAGTAGGCGGAAGTCTGTCTTCTTACTATTTGGCCAACGAACTTTTGCACACGGGTATAGATGTACATATCATAGAGTCCTCTCCGAAGCGCTGCGACGAGCTTGCGGTCCTTCTTCCTGACGCAGTCATCATCAACGCGGATGCCTCGAACCAGGCGGATCTTCTGAGTGCCGGGATCAAAGACATGGAGGCCTTTGTCCCCCTTACCGGCATCGACGAGGAAAATATCCTTCTGACACTTTTTGCCAAGAGAGTCTCCAAAGCCAAGGTCATCACCAAGATCGGACGAATCAATTTCTCGGATGTGATCAACGATTTGGATCTGGGCTCGGTTATATATCCGAAGCTCATCACCTCCGAGGCAATCATCGCCTATGCGCGCGCGCTCCGCGCTTCCAGAAGCAGCGAGATCGAGATACTCTACCATCTCTTCGACTCTCGCGCAGAAGCGATCGAATTCCGGATCAAAGTGTCTTCTCCTGTCGTGGGAAAACCACTAAAAGACCTTTCTCTAAAGTCAGATCTTCTGATCGCATTTATCAACCGACAAGGCAGAATCATCATTCCTTCCGGTGCCGACACGATCGAGATCGGAGACACGGTCATGATCGTTACAACACATACCGGACTGAACGAGATCCGCGACATCTTGAAGTGAGGAGCTGCCTGACATGAATACTCGCATGGTCTTTTTTATTCTCGGCTACGTACTCCGTATCGAAGGCGTTCTGATGCTCCTTCCATCTCTTGCGGGATGGATCTATGGGGAAAAACAGGGGCTGGTTTTCCTGATCCTTGCTGTCACCCTGTTCATTCTCGGGTTCATACTCTCATTCAAGAAACCGAATGACACGACATTCTATCTGAAAGAAGGCTGTGTCATCACTGCGCTGTCATGGCTCGTGATGAGTTTTTTCGGCGCTCTCCCCTTCTATATCTCCGGTGAGATCCCGTCCATGCTGGATGCTTTTTTCGAGACAGTCTCAGGGTTTACGACGACCGGCGCAAGTATCCTTCCCGATGTCGAGATTCTCTGCCATGCAACCCAGTTCTGGAGATGCTTCACCCACTGGATCGGCGGTATGGGTGTACTTGTTTTTCTCCTGGCGATCATCCCGATGAGCGGCGGTTCAAACATCAACCTGATGCGCGCGGAGAGCCCGGGGCCCTCCGTAGGAAAACTGGTTCCGAAGCTCCGCCAGTCCGCTGCACTTCTCTATCTGATCTATTTATTCCTCACATCACTGGAAGTACTGTTTCTCGTCTGTGGCAGGATGCCGGTCTTCGACAGTATCTGCACCTCTTTTGCAACAGCAGGCACAGGCGGATTTGGCGTCTACCGGGACAGTCTGGCAAGCCAGACTGCGTATATCCAGTGGGTCGCCACGATCTTCATGATCCTCTTCGGCGTAAACTTCAACTTCTACTTTTTCCTTCTGTACCGGCATATTAGAAAAGCCTTGAAGATGACCGAGATCCACGTGTACTTCCTGGTCATTATCGCCAGCACGCTGATCATCGCAACAAACATCTACCACCAGGTATCAAGTGTCAGCGCCGCGATCCGCCACTCCGGATTTCAGGTCGCTTCTATCATAACGACCACGGGATTTGCATCTGCCGACTTTAACCAGTGGCCGGAGCCCAGCCGGGTCATCCTGGTCGTTCTGATGTTTATCGGAGCCTGTGCCGGAAGCACGGGTGGCGGTATCAAGGTATCGCGTTTCATAATCCTGATCCGTTCCATCGGAAAAGAACTGAAATCTTACGTCTATCCGAAGTCTGTCTCGAAGATCACCATGGACGGAAACCCGGTCGAACATGAGACCGTACGCTCCGTAAACGTATATTTCATTACTTTTTTCATCCTCTTTACAGCATCCGTATTTATTGTCTCCTTCGATAACAAAGGCCTGACCACTTCCTTTACCGCAGTTGCCGCGACAATCAACAACATCGGTCCGGGGCTCGAACTTGCCGGTCCGACGCAGAACTATATGAGTTTCTCTGCCCTGTCGAAGTTCACGATGATCTTCGACATGCTCGCCGGAAGACTGGAGCTTTTCCCGATGCTGATGCTCTTTAATCCGAAGCTTTATATCTCGAAGCCTCTTTTCTCCCGCAAGATAAAATAATCATTTCTTCTGTATATCAAAGTTTTTCAGGGAATCATATAGTGTGGTGAAGTTTCTCGTTTTATGGTATTCTCAAAATATAGTGACAAGTGCTTTTGCATAAGAGAATAAGGAGGAAATCCATATGGGGCTATTAGACAGATTTTTAGGTGATGTCGCCAAAAAGAACCTTCGCGATGCCATCGACAGCGCGACCGGACGCAATTCTGCACCACCGCCGTCGACGGAATCACCGAGCCAGACTCAAACCCGGTCAGCGCCGTCTGCCGCATATGTTCCGGAACTGACCTTGGAACAGAAACTTGATAAGATCCTTGCTTCGGAATTCCCTTCCTATCAGGTGGCAAAGAATATCGATCCCAGATCCATGGGCGCGACGGATACGTACCTGATCCCCTATCCCTATGTGATCTCATTCGGCGGGGTGACGAAACTGATCCTCATGCTCCCCGACAGAAACACCTGCTCCACCAGAGGTTATCGCTTCGCGAGAGCTTTTGCCGAAACACATGGCATCACGGTCATAAACTTTCTCCTTAATTCCCCGAATGAGGAGAGATACATCATCGATCGACTCCATCAGTATCTCTGATGCTCGATATATAAAAAGAAGAGAAATGCGGATTCGCGCCTGAGGTGGATCTAGCCCGCACCTTAAAGATCTCGTCCATGAGGATCGGTCTTTCAGGCGGCCGGCGCGGGTACAGACCCGGTAACACAAGCAATGCTTGTTTCAAAGCTGTTTCTCTTCTTTTTTATTTTGCAAAAGGACCGGTCCGAAGGAATGGCTTCCGTCTTAGATCTTCTGGCACAACATGAAACCTGGGAGGATTTTCTTTCCCACAAGCTCAATAACCGCTACATTTCCAAAAAGGAAAAGGAAAAGTTTACTTCTTTCGTTTCGGAAAAGCGCTATTTGCGTGTTGCCTCCGCAATCAGTGTAAAAGGCGGTCTTTCCTTTCCCGCACGGCGCGAGATCAATAAAAGCGGCACCTCCAAAAAGAGGACCGTCTTCACTTTTTCCGATGATGAGAACATCTATCTGAAAGCGATGGGCTACCTGCTTTACCGGTACGACGACAAGCTTTCGCCGCGCTGTTATTCTTTCCGCCGCACGATCTCTGCACGAGATGCCATCTTCGACATTCTCTCGCAGGAGGATCGCGACGGTCTTTTCTGCTTCAAGGCCGACATCAGCAACTATTTTAACTCCATTCCCGAAGACCGTCTTTTCGAAGTCCTCTCCGAAGTTATCACCGACGATCCGAAGCTCCTTTCCTTTTTGCAGGACCTTCTCTTCTGCGGGAAAAGCACTCTTCCTGACGGGACCATCTCCGAAGAACCTCGCGGGGCGATGGCCGGAATCCCGATCTCGCCGTTTTTTGCCAACTTTTATCTTCTTCCCATGGACAGATATTTCGAAGATAAAGGCGTATCTTACTTTCGTTACTCCGATGATATATTGATCTTTGCCCGTTCCCGGGAAGACCTCGATGCGAGTATCGCCGACTTTTACAGACATATAGAAGAAAAGGGGCTTTCCGTCAATCCGAAAAAGGTCTCGGTCAGTTCTCCGGGACAGCCCTGGGAATTCCTGGGATTCTCATATCAGGACGGGCAGGTCGATATCTCAAAAGTGACGATGAACAAGCTGAAAGGAAAGATAAGAAGAAAGGCACGGGCACTTTTGCGTTGGAAAACAAAAACGGATGCCTCTTTTGAACGCGCGGCCAAAGCCCTGATCCGCACCTTTAATAAGAAACTCTATAACGAAGAAAACGAAGATCATTTCACGTGGTGCCGCTGGTTTTTCCCCGTAATCACGACGGACAGAAGCCTTAGAGAGATCGATGCATACTTGCTGGAATACGCAAGATACCTCTATTCCGGACGCCATTACAAAGGAAACTACCGCATATCGTACGAAGACATTAAGGCCCTGGGCTTTAAAAGTCTCGTCCATGAGTACTATATTTCCCGCGCTTCGGAAGAGGGGAAAAACATTACAGATTAAAGATCAGGAGAAGACCCGTCGCACCGTGATGATCCGATCGACCAGTTCGGAGTTCGCATCGAATTTACAAAGTTTGATCGAGGTTCCCGTCTGAGACCTCATCAGGAGAACGCCCGAATTCGTGCAGATCGCCGATTCATAGGGATCTCTGCTGTTCGGTCGGTAAGGATCTGACAGAAATACGATATCGCCCGGGATGATGCTGTCGATCAGAAGCTCGCCCGTGACTTCGTCATATTCCAGTTTGACTTCCGTTCCGCAATCGATCTGGTCTTTCAGTTCTCTCGGGATCGAAACACCGTTTACGCCTGCCGCTACATACGCCAGGCCTTGGATCGAGATGCCGCGGTTGGTCATGCCTCCGTCCAGATACGTGGCATTGACCATGGTCAGCACAGAGCTGACGAAGTAACGCACACCGACCTCTGCCGTTTCCTCGTTGATGCCGAGTTCGATAACACCGCTGCTGCTGATCCAGCCGCTTTCGCCGTTCGGAAGCTGAACCTGATATACACCGTCTCGCTTAACATCCGCGTAAAGTACCGTATTCATATTCACTTCGGCTATGAGCGTACCGTTACTTGCGTGAGACATGACTCGTTTGGAAATGTCGGCGACAACGATCTTGAACAGATGCAGATCCGGCTCGCACGAGGACATGTCCGCACTCAGTTCATCGCCCTTAACATACCCGACGATGTTGTCTGACGTACGGATCAGTACATAGCCGTTCTTACAGTCATCGTTCAGGAAATGGACAGGTTCATTCATCAAAAGCTGCGTGATCCGCCGGCTTCGAATGTCGTCCTCGGCCATAACACTGCAGGCACTGACTTTGACCACGCGGTACGTGTCGTCATAGATCAGTTTCGGATCTTTCTCGACGAAAAGCGCGATATCGGTATTTTTGAAGAAGCCGGGAAGCACTTTCGGAAGCAAAAGGAATACAAACAGCATGATGACAACAAATGCGGATCCCGCCAGGATCAGTCTCGGCCATCTCTTTCTATGGCTATCCGCCACGGACGAATCGGATTTGTCCAATGACCACACATTCGCCAGATCCTCCGCCTTTCCGTACTCTCCGTCCAGTTCGAGAAAAGGCCCTTTCCCGGATACTCCGTCATCTCTGTTCTTCTTTTTGAAGGTCGAGGACAGTTTCAGTTTGAGTTGTTTGAAAAAGCGTGATTCCCTTTTCATTTCTGTCCTTCATCCTTCCATTCGATACAGCAGAAAGCAATCGCAGCACCATAGTCGTGTGAGATCGACAGACTGATATTCTTTCCACCTTCGCTCTCAAACACTTCCAGCGCGGCTCCGGAAAGCTCGGCGCGCGGTGCGCCGTTTGCTTTTTTCAGGATCTTAATATCCGTCATGGAAACACCTTTACCGCCGATTCCCGTGCCCAGTGCTTTTGAAACGGCTTCTTTGGCGGCAAAACGGCCGGCCAGAAATTCGACTTTCCTGGCAGCAGGTTTCGGGGCGATCTCGATCTCTTCCCTCGCACAAACGCGCGAAAAGAAAGCATCTCCGGATCTTCCCAGTGCTTTTTCGATACGGTCGATCGAAACGATGTCCACGCCGTTAGTGATCATGCGCGGGCACCCTCCGAAGAAAAATTGAAGCGAACGAAATTCCTGTCGATGCGGTCGAAGAATCTTCCGCCGTAGCGATCTTTTAAAGATTCCATATTAAAATTCGTCGTGATGATCGTCGTCTTTCCGGAAAGGATCCTCGAATCGAGAATATTCAGAAGATCCGCCTCGGTGTTTGTCGTTCTCGGCTCCACGCCCAGATCGTCCAAGACCAGAAGATCCGCTTGTGTCAGATACCCGACCCTCTTTTCCACATCGCGCTCCTTGCCGGCAGGTGTGTAGAAAGACTGGATCAGTTTTCTGTGTTCCATCATCAGTTCCTGCGCTTCGGTCAGACGGATCACAAAGGATGATCTGCCCTGCTTGGCATACTGCCTTGCGATCGCGACGGCAGTGAAGGTTTTCCCCTGACCGGAACGGCCGTAAAATACAGCATTCGGGACCTTTTCTTTTTCTGTCAGAAGACGGAGCTTCTTATAAGTTTCCTGCATCCTCGGATTCTCGGAGAAGAACTGCTCCGAGTCGTTTTCAAAAGAGAACTCCGGATATTTTTCCACGCCGGATCTTGCAGTCATGACAGGAGACAGAAGTTTTCGGATACAGTCACAAAGGACCGGTTCTTTTCCTTCTTCTTCGATATAACCCGTATCTGCACATTTTTCACAGTACGGCTTGATCTTATCACTCGAGATCCCAAGCGTGAAAAGCACTTTTTCCCTGTCCATCTTGAGCCTTACGAGTTCTTTTTGCAGATCCTCGCTGCTTTGTCCGTCAAGAGAGTTTTTCAGTATCTCCTCGGAAACATCCGCGATCTTCTTTTCGACCTCGGCAAGCTCCGGATGCGCGATACGGATCTGCTCGTTCTGCTGCTGCAAAAGGATCTCGCTTCGGATCCTGCGGTTCTCCAGGATGCTTCTTACATCCTCATATACACTGTCCATAAGCGGTCTCCTTACTTATCCTCGCTGAGAAGTTCATCCAGAAAACTCATCGATTCCTGTTCCTTCTTATCCAAATGATCCTTCGTATATTCGTTCTCCATATAAGGAACGTCGCCGGCGTATCCCGCAGAAACGGTCTTGCGCTCCTGATAAGCCTCCTTATTCTTTCTTTTGAGTTCGGCTTCGAACTGCTTGGCCTTTGTCACCGAAGCCACTCCGTTTTCTTTCCAAAGCTGAAGTCTCTCATCGACCTGGGAAAGCGTGATCGTACTCATAAACTTGTGAAGGACCTCGTACGCATAACGGACGATCGGCTCTTCCCAACAGTCGGTATTGGCCCATCTGTCGATGATCGAAAGGTCCATACCATCCAGTTTCTTTCTGAAAAGCTCTCCGCAGAAAGCCGTCATGGCAGATGTCCTGTCGGCCGCAAGTTTCTTCATCTCATAGTTTCTTGCGGATTCCACATCGTGGATATTATGGGAGAACCACTCCTGCAGGATCTCGTCCATCTGCGGGAAAGTCACGTTCTCTTTGTTCTTTTCCTTACGGAGATAAGAATACAGGAAAGGCGGCACATCCGGGTCCATCTTATAGGTCAGGATCCAGGTGTTTATATACTCGATATCGACGCCGTCCATTGCTTTTCGCTTCTTCTTACCCAACGCATTCATGCACTCTTTGATCTTTCTGTCGTCGTTTAATACCTTCTCAAGTTCAGAGGAAGTGTGTACGCCCCGTTTGCTCCATACCGCGCGAAGTTCTTCTGCGGGGCGAGAGTTCTTGCTTAAGAGCTTGCCCCTCTCCTGAAGTTCGTTAAACAGCGAATAGATGACATCCGGATCCATCTTATAAACGGATGCGGAATCGTCGATAAAGCGCTGCCAGGAGTAGCTCATTTTTCCCATGAAGAATGTGTCACTGATACTCCTGGAAACAGTCTCCAGCCCCTTTTCGCGATGCTGCGGAGGAATCTCGAGGTCTTCGTCTTTTCGGGATTCGATATAGCGGTCGACTTCTCTTGCCTTGATGTCCGTAAGAAAAAGCGACCCGTCTTCTGATTTTTCCATAAGGCCCGCACTTGTCAGATAGAAAAGCTGCTCTTCGACTTCAGACTGTGCCATGCCGAGCTTTTTTGAGATCTTCTCGACATTCATTTTTCCTAAAGAAGAACGGTTCATGAGCATAAACAGGTAGATCTGGATCGAAGAACCGGTCAGGGACGACATATACTGAGTGATAAACAGATCCGGCACCGGTGTGTCGGAAAGCAGGAGCTTGTCTTTATCGTCCGCTGTCATGGCTACCTCCAGGAAAAATAAGTGTTTCTATTATAGCACCTTTTGGCTTCCGAAAGAATTCTGTTCGAAAGAAAAGGCTGCCTCGTGTGCAGCGCCCCCAAAGTTTGTTCAACTCTGGGGGTGCTGCAGTGAAAGACAGCCTGTTTGTTTAAGCGTTTGATTTTTGCTTTCAGGAATTAAGCTTCGTTAGCCTTCTTTACATAAGTACCATAACGCTCGATCGCATCCTGGTGTGTCTTTTCGAACATACCGTCAACGACGTCTTCCGGATACTTCTTGTAGAGGGAGTTGTAACGAACTTCGCTCTTGAGGAAGGAGATGAAATCGCCTGTCGGCTCCTTGGAGTCGAGAGTGAATGCATTCTTGCCTTCTGCTGTAAGAGTCGGGTTGAATCTGAACAGATGCCAGTAACCGCACTCAACAGCCTGCTTCTCTTTGATCTGAGCAACCTTCAGGCCACCCTTGATACCGTGGTTGATACAAGGAGCATAGCAGATTACGATGGACGGACCATGGTAAGCCTCTGCCTCTGTGAATGCCTTGATCAGCTGGTTCTTATCAGCACCCATGGATACCTGAGCAACATATACATAACCATAGCTCATAGCCATCATGCCGAGGTCCTTCTTCTTAATTGCCTTACCGCCTGCAGCGAACTGAGCAACAGCAGAATGCGGTGTGGACTTGGATGCCTGTCCACCTGTGTTGGAATAAACCTCTGTATCGAGAACGAGAACGTTGACATCCTCACCGGAAGCGAGAACGTGATCAAGTCCGCCGTATCCGATATCGTAAGCCCATCCGTCACCACCGATGATCCACTGGGATCTCTTCATGAAGAAGTCTTCATACTCGAGAGCCTTCTTAGCGGAATCGGAACCTTCAGCCTTCAGAGCCTCAGCGAGCTTCTCCGCATTCTCACGAGCCTGATCACCGGAGTTGAATCCGTCGATCCAAGCCTGAGCTGCTGCCTTGAGATCATCAGAACCTGTGGAAGCAACTGTCTCTTCAACGAGGGACTTCGCTCTGTTTCTGAGCTGCTTGTAACCAAGGAACATACCAAGACCATGCTCAGCATTATCCTCGAAGAGGGAGTTACCCCAAGCCGGACCAAAACCTCTGTAGTTGGTCGTGTACGGCATAGACGGAGCAGAACCACCCCAGATAGATGAGCATCCTGTAGCATTGGAAATCTGCATTCTGTCACCGAAGAGCTGGGTAAGGAGCTTAACGTAAGGTGTCTCACCGCAGCCTGCGCATGCGCCGGAGAACTCGAGGAGCGGCTGCTCGAACTGAGAACCCTTGATGCTTGCTTTGTTCATCGGGTTATCCTTATGCGACAGAGCTACACAGTAATCCCAGTTCTCGGCTTCCTTGAGGTTGTCCTTGAGCGGAACCATTGTGATCGCCTGCTCTTTAGCGATACAGGACTCTACGCAGATACCGCAGGAGAGGCAGTCCATAGCGGATACCTGAATGCGGAACTTATACTGCTCGTACCCCTTCATGCCGTCCTTTGTCTCGAACGGAGCGTTTGCAGCCTCTTCCTCGTCGAGGAGGAACGGACGGATAGCAGCGTGAGGACAAACGATGGAGCACTGGTTACACTGGATACACTTAGAAGCATCCCAAACCGGAATATCAACAGCAGTACCGCGCTTCTCGTAAGCAGCTGTACCCTGCGGGAAAGTACCGTCTTCCATACCCTTGAAGGTAGATACCGGAAGCTTGTTACCTTCCTGTCTGTTCATTACGTTAACGACCTTCTCGATGAACTCAGGAACATTCTTCTTCTCGACCGGCTTGTCTTCAGCTGTCTTCCAGGAATCCGGAATGTCAACTGCTACGACTGCGTCAACACCTGCGTCGATCGCCTTGTAGTTCATCTGAACGATATCGTCACCCTTCTTACCGTAAGACTTGAGAGCTGCCTTCTTCATGTAGTCAACAGCCTGCTCGACCGGGAGAATACCGGAAAGCTTGAAGAATGCAGACTGGCAGATTGTGTTGATTCTTCCGCCGAGGCCGATCTCTTTTGCCTTTGCAACAGCATCGAGAGTGTAGAACTTGATGTCGTTGTTAGCGATATATCTCTTCATGGAACCCGGGAGTCTCTCCTCGAGCTCTTCTCTTGTCCACTGAGTATTGAGGAGGAACGTGCCACCCGGCTTCAGGGAAGAGAGCATATCGTACTCATAAACATAGGACTGGTTGTGGCAAGCTACGAAGTCAGCCTTGTTGATGAGGTATGTGGAACGAATCGGAGTGTCACCGAATCTCAGGTCAGAGATCGTGATACCACCGGACTTCTTGGAGTCGTAAGAGAAGTAAGCCTGAGCGTACTTGTCTGTGTGGTCACCGATGATCTTGATGGAGTTCTTGTTAGCACCAACAGTACCGTCAGCACCGAGACCCCAGAATCTGGCCTGAACCGTGCCCTCGCCGGCAACTTCGATAGACTCGGAGCAATCGAGAGAGAGGAATGTGACGTCATCATCGATACCGATGGTGAATCTTTCCTTCGGCTGATCCTTTTTAAGTTCCTTATAAACAGCGAGGATCGTCTCAGGTGTTGTGTCCTTAGAACCCATACCATAACGGCCGCCGATGAGCTTCGGAGCGTTCTTTCCGACATAAGCAGCAGCTACATCGAGGAAGAGAGGCTCAGCGTAAGAACCGGGCTCCTTTGTTCTGTCGAGAACAGCGATAGCCTTTGCTGTAGCCGGGATAGCCTCGAGGAGCTTGTCAGCTGCGAACGGACGATAGAGGTGAACTTTAACAAGACCAACCTTCTCACCGTGAGCGTTAAGGAAATCGATAACTTCTTCAGCTGTCTCACAGACAGAACCCATGGCGATGATTACACGGTCAGCGTCCTCAGCACCATAGTAGTTGAAGAGCTTGTAGTTTGTGCCACGGATCTCATTGATCTTATCCATGTAAGCCTGAACCTGATCCGGTACTGCAAGATAGAACGGGTTGGAAGCCTCTCTGCCCTGGAAGTAGATATCCGGGTTCTGAGCTGTACCGCGAAGTGTCGGGTGGTTCGGGGAAAGGGATCTCTTACGGAATTCCTTGATCGAATCGTAGTCAACGAGGGAGCCGAGTGTATCGTAATCGATAACTTCGATCTTCTGAATCTCGTGAGATGTACGGAAACCATCGAAGAAGTGAATGAACGGAACTCTTGTCTTGATCGTAGCCAGATGAGCTACTGCAGCAAGGTCTGCAACTTCCTGAACAGAGTTGGAACAGAGCATTGCAAAACCGGTCTGACGGCAGGCATAAACGTCTGCGTGGTCACCGAAAATGTTCAGCGCGTGAGCAGCGAGAGCTCTTGCGGAAACGTGGAATACGCACGGGAGAAGTTCACCTGCGATCTTGTACATGTTCGGGATCATGAGGAGGAGACCCTGAGATGCTGTATAAGTAGTTGTCAGAGCACCTGTTGCAAGTGAGCCGTGAACAGCACCTGAAGCACCTCCTTCAGACTCCATCTCGACGATATTAACCGTCTGTCCGAAGATATTCTTTCTGCCCTGCTGTGCCCATTGGTCAGTGTGGTCAGCCATAGGCGAGGACGGTGTGATCGGGTAGATCGCTGCGTTTTCGGTAAATGCATATGAGGTATATGCGGCAGCTTCGTTACCGTCCATGGTCTTTTTTGTAAGTTCGATTGCCATACACTTTCTCCTTTATATAAAGATTTAACTATAGTTTGCGGCCATCCATATGCGAATGGGCATATAGAAAGCGCATATATTATACCACATATAAAGGGAAGTGGCGCCTATTTCTACTTTGAAAGATGGTTTTCTGTGAAATTGATCCAATGCCTGAGGATCGTATCCGTATGCCGGGGGATTGTATCCGGCGCACGCTTTCCCGCGCGGAAAAAAAGGACCATCTCATTTTCATGAGACAGCCCCGTGCATCTTCACTATTCTTGAGATCCGAGGGACATCAGGCTTCCGATGCCGTTTCCTCCGGAGTTATCTCCGCAGTTTCCGTCGGAGCTGCCTCCGACGGTTCCGGAGCTGCCGTTGTTTCCGGCGGCGGTGTGGTCGTTGCGGTCGTTGCCGGGTCGACATAGCCTGCCGGTGCCGAAACCTCACCTGTCTTCGGATCCATATAGAAAATCGTTCCGTCCGAAGCCAGTGTACCTATACGGTATTTCGCATTGATCATGCGATACTCCGTCAGGATCTCGTCACGCTTGATCTCATTGCCATTCGCATCATATTTGACCTTGTAAGCCTTTGCCAGCTTATGGTTGTGTGCGCTTCTTTCCTTGACCTTCTGCCCTACGGGAAGTGTCGGATCCGCGACGTACTCAGTCTCCGTCGGCTCTTCGTCTATCAAAAGCTCGGGTTCACCGAAGAACTTGATCGTCTGGCCGTCCGGAAGCAGTCTTCCGAAGATCTCGACAGTTACCCAGCTGTCTCCGTACCAGGCATGAATGGCGACCGGATAATCCGTATTGTTCGTGAACTTAAATGTCGGCCATTCCCATGAGACCGTAGCATCTGTGCCCGGATCGACATAGTCACTCGGCCAGGAGTGAGCGACTCGGAAATCGACCTGAAGGTCGGCCTCCATGACACTGTGGTAAAGCATGGTATTCGCCTGGCAGATTCCTCCGCCGTACTCAGGACCTGAGATTCCGTTTGTAATACCCGCTGCCTCTTTATATCCTTTTTCAGGGGTTCTCTGACCGGTCCTGGCATTAAAGTCAAACTGTTCGCCCGGCTGCAGAACGGTTCCGTCGATTTCTTTACATATCAGATAGATATTGGTATTGCGGTTCGCATCGTCTTTCGTTTTGGAAGTGTTGGAAGAAACCTTCCCGAGTTTTGCACGAAGCTGGTCCGCCGTGGTCACCGGGGAGATCTCATGAATATCCACCGGAATTACGGTTTTGTAGTTCTTCGCGGAAAAAGCTGCATTCACATCCGCGATCGCTTTGGTAATATCCACGGACGATCCGCTCTTGGAATCTTCGATAATAAACACGAGGTTGGCCGTGTCAAAGCCGGTCGCCTTTGCCTCTACCGGCGCCTGATTATACCCATCCAGCGCGGCATGGGTCAGGAAAGAAACCTGATCTTCGCCAAGAGTGAACGCGGACTCGAAATTCTTCGGAGTCGTCTTTAGATCTTTGATCATATTGTAGCGGTCTACCAGACCGTCCGCGCCTTCCAGCGTGCTCGTCTTGCCGTAGTTATAAGCCTCGATCAGCACATCATCGATATTGGAAGAAAGGTTCATTCCGTCGGTCTGAAGTCTGATGTCATCATTCCCGACCTGGAAGTGGATATCTACCAGCTCATTGACCTGCTGATGACGAATCTCCGAGAACATCGCTCTGCCTTCGTCAAGTGTTTTCCCGGAAAGATCTACTCCGTCGACGCTGATTCCTTGATAGAACTTGTCGCTCTCGACCTGTTCCTTCAGTTCATCCGCCGTATAACTCTTTTTCGAGCCGTCGATATCTGTGACGGAATATTTCTTCGCGAAAAAATGATCGAGATTATCTTTAAAGACTTGCGTGCAAAGAATGGTGATAACAAGGCATGCCACGAGGACCGCCGTAATGATCCCGATTACTTTCGTCGAGATAACCGTCTTCTTTCTTCTGCTGCCCGTTCTCTTCTTTTGATACATAGTCTTATTCAGGAACGATGACTTTCTCGTTGGTGCCCTTTTCGTGGTTCTTTTACCACGCGATGATGTATTCTTCTTCATTCCTTTTTCAGCCTCTCTTCAGACCTGCCGATAAGCTTCTTTTTCTTTCCTAAAGAATAATAGTATGATATGCCCCGTCATTCAATATCATTTTCACAATAAAAGTATTGTCTTTTGCACAAATCTTTCCACACTAAAAATATCTTCTGTCAGTAAAAGAAGAAGAATAGAAAATGCCTTTTCGGCAAATTTTGCTTTAGCAAACTGTTTGAGCCGAAAGAGGCATTATTCTATTCTTCTATCGGGTTAACGATGAGATTATTTGAGTTTGATCATTGATTTCTCCCAGCATTCCGGCTTCTCTACACCGAGAAGATCAGCGATGGTAGCTGCGATGTTGGCAAGCCCGTAAGAATCGGAATCAACGACCTCGTACTTGTTCTTATTCTCTGTATTGTCATAGAAGATACACGGAACAGGATTGAGCGTGTGGGATGTCTTTGCCTTGATACGGCCATCTTTATCCGCCTTCGGGGAACCATCCTTAGCGAGCTCGTACATTTCCTCGGCATTACCGTGGTCAGCCGTGATGATTGCCATACCGCCGACTGCATCGATCGCCGGAAGGATCCTCTTCAGTGCGATATCTACAGACTCGACACCGATGACTGCGGATTCAAAAACACCTGTATGTCCGACCATATCGCCATTCGGGAAGTTCACACGCATAAACGGATAGTTGTTCTCGGAGATAAGTTCAACGAGTTTGTCTGTGATCTCAGCGGATTTCATCCACGGACGCTGCTCGAAAGGAACGATATCGGACGGGATCTCGATGTATTCTTCAAGATCGTCATTGAACTTACTGGATCTGTTACCGTTGAAGAAGTATGTTACGTGACCGTACTTCTGTGTCTCGGAGATCGCCAGCTGAGCGATGCCCTTGTTGGCAAGAAGCTCTCCGAGTGTATTTCTGATGACCGGCGGAGATACAAGGAACTTCTTCGGGATGTGAAGGTCGCCGTCGTACTCGAGCATACCTGCATAGTTTACGTTCGGGACACGAACACGGTCGAACTTGTCAAAATCAGCACCGCTCTCAAATGCAACTGTCAGTTCCTGGGCTCGGTCGCCACGGAAGTTATAAAGGATGACGCTGTCGCCGTCTTCGATGGTTCCGACCGGAGTGCCGTTCTCAGCGATGACGAATGCCGGGAGATCCTGGTCGATAACGTTCGGGATCTCGGAACGGAATGTCTCGATTGCTTCTTTTGCTGTAGCGAACTGTCTGCCCTCACCGAGAACGTGAGTCTTCCAGCCTGCTTCAACCATACCCCAGTTTGCGCCGTAACGGTCCATGGTGATGACCATACGTCCGCCGCCGCTGGCGATCCTGTAATCGTGTGTTGCATCGGAAAGCTCAGAAAGCTTCGCCTCGAGCTGGTCAACATACTGCAGGGCAGATGTTTCACCGACATCACGGCCGTCCAGGAGAATATGGATACGTACCTTCTCTACGCCTTCTTCTTTTGCTTCGTCGAGCATAGCGAGAAGATGGTCGATATGAGAGTGAACGTTACCATCGGAAAGAAGTCCGATGAAGTGCATCGTGCCGCCCTTCTTTGCGTCAGCTACAAGAGACTGCCATACTTCGCTCTGATACATGCTCTTGCTTGTGAGCGACTCGGAAACCAGTTTAGCGCCTTGGCTGTATACCTGACCTGCGCCGATCGCATTGTGACCTACCTCGGAGTTACCCATGTCTCCGTCAGAAGGAAGACCTACTGCCGTACCGTGTGCCTTGAGCTTCTGCATCGGATAATTCTTCATGCAGTTGTCCAGGATCGGCTTTTTTGCGCCTGTGACAGCATTACCTGTCTCGATTTCTTTGATTCCCACGCCATCCATGATGATCAGGACGATCGGGCCTTTGTAAGATGTACTCATACTCATTCTCCTTTTCTATAAAAAGGGCACAGTCCTCAAAAATCGGACTGGTGCCCCAAATATCTGTTTCAAGCGTTTTTGCGCCGCGTGTCGGATCCTGCGGTCAGGATCAGCCGCCGTTTTCCTCCGGAGGGGTCGCCGGCTCATTGTCAGCCGAAGGTGTATCCGGCAGCGGTGTGTCGGCAGGCGTTGTCTCTGTAGATGCTGTCTCGGCAGATGTTGTATCTTCAGAGTTCGTATCTGCCGGAGGTGTTGTATCCGAAGGTGCTGCCGGAGTTCATCG
>CAJOLL010000035.1 GCA_905235455.1 uncultured Clostridia bacterium | reverse complement strand
AGGCCAAGCACCTGACGATTCTTGAAAAAGAGAGGCTCCTGAAGAAAGCCGTTCAGGAAGAAAACTACATCGAAGCGGCGAAACTTCGTGACGAGATCCAGGCATTAAAGGGAGAGGAGGGCAAGAAATGAGCTGGTATTTAGAAGCAGGAAATGACAGCGACATCGTCCTCTCCAGCAGGATCCGGCTGGCGAGAAACTTAAAGGACATGCCGTTCCCGAATAAGATGAATGACGAGACGAGAAAGAAAGCGCTCGATCTCATCTCGGAAAAACTTCTTAAGTATTCGAAGAACAATCTGATGCGGATGGATATCGCGCCGCTGCCGCAGACGGACAGACGTGCACTGATCGAAAAGCACCTGATCTCGGAAGATCTGGCAAAAGGACTCGAAGGGCAGGGCGTTTTCATCTCGAAGGACGAGAACATCAGCGTCATGGTCAACGAAGAAGACCACATTCGCATCCAGGTTATGGCACCGGGATTTGCTCTGGAAAACACATATAAAGAAGCTGAAGAACTGGCGGTCTATCTGGAAAAAGAACTGCCGGTGGCTTTTTCGGAAAAGTACGGATTTCTGACGGCGTACCCGAGTAATACAGGTACCGGACTTCGTGCTTCGGTGATGGTCCATCTGCCGGTGGTGACCAGTATCGGAAGGATGCAGAAACTTACGGATTCCCTGTCCAAAGCAGGATATACGGTTCGCGGCGTATATGGAGAAAAGAGCCAGCCGGCCGGAAATATCTACCAGATCTCGAATACGATCACGCTGGGTATCTCGGAGAGCAGAACGCTTCAGAACTTCGCGAAGATGATCAACGAGGTCATCACTCTCGAAAGAAAGCTCCGTAAGGACTACTACGAAAAGAGTAAGGACAAACTCGAAGACAAAGTCTACCGGTCCCTCGGTGAACTGACCTACGCGAGGATGCTTCCGGCGGGAGAAGCGATGAACCGATTAAGCGATCTAAGGCTCGGCGTGGCCTGCGGATTCATGAAGGATGTGGACGAGCTGCAGCTGATGCTTCTTCTGAATTCGATCGGAGATGCATCGGTACAAAAAAGCAGCGGAGAGGTGCTTTTGCCGAAGGATATAGATACGAAGAGGGCAGAGCTCGTAAGAGAAGTGCTCCTCAAAAAAGAAGAGAAAAAGAACGATAATGAGTAAGGAGGAATGACCTATGAATATATCGAAAAGAACTATGGAGATGCTTTCCCGTGCGCATATGTACGCGGCATCCTTTAACCTGAATTTTATCGGTACGGAGCACATCCTCCTGGCGCTGTCGGATGCTTCGATGACGCCGGTCGACGAGATCTTAAGCCGATATGGCGTCGGCCAGAACATCGTTATGGGGGAGATCGTCAAGATCACGGGACGAGAGCCCGGTGCTTTTGTCGAAAGAGAAGGAGATCCGAACGAGATCTTCACGCTCTGCACGAACAGGACCAAGAGACTTCTGTACCTTGCCGAGTTCCTCACCAAGAAGACGGGCAAGAACGTCGTAGAGCCGGAGCATGTACTGCTTGCGATCTTGAAGGACGGCCAGTGCACGGCGTTCCGTATCCTTGCCTACCATGACTTCGATGCCAAAGAGGCCGCCGAGGATCTCATCGATATCTTAAGAGAGCGAGCCGGAGAAGAGAACGAAGAATTTGAAGGCGACGATGACGGCGATGTAGATGAGGGTGAAGAGGACGAGGTCGATGAGGATTCTGACGAGTCCGAAGATGAGGATCCGGTCGCAAAATTCTTCGCCGGACAGGCGCCTTCCAGAAGAGGAAAAGCTGCAAGTAAGCGTGCCGGCGGAAAAGAAAAGGACGGCAGCAAGACAAAAACGCTCGATAAGTTCTGTAAAGATCTGACCGCAGAGGCAAAGGAAGGTCGTATCGATCCGGTTATCGGTCGTGAAGAAGAGATCTCCCGTGTCATGCAGATCCTCGTAAGAAGAACGAAGAATAATCCGGTCCTGATCGGTGAACCTGGTGTAGGTAAGACGGCGATCGCCGAGGGCCTTGCCCAGAAGATCTACAACAAGGACGTTCCGGATCTTCTCGCCGGAAAGAGAGTGCTTTCGCTGGACCTCGCATCCATGGTCGCGGGTACCAAGTTCAGAGGTGAATTCGAGGACCGTTTCAAGAAGTCTCTGGAAGAGGCGACAAAGGCCGGCGATGTTATCCTTTTCATCGATGAACTGCATACCATTATGGGAGCGGGAAATGCTGACGGCGCAATGGATGCGGCCAACATGCTCAAGCCGCTTCTGGCAAGAGGCGATCTGCACGTGATCGGTGCGACGACTCTTGATGAATACAGAAAGCATATCGAAAAGGACTCCGCGCTGGAGCGCCGTTTCCAGCAGGTCCTCGTTAAGGAACCGAGCACAACGGATACGATCCTGATCTTAAAGGGGATCAGAAGTAAGTTCGAAGAACATCACGGTATTAAGATCCCGGACGATGCGATCGATGCAGCAGTTATCCTGAGCAGCCGCTATATTACAGACAGATTCCTGCCGGATAAGGCGATCGACCTGATCGACGAAGCTGCTTCAAGACTCCGTATCAAGTCTTCGACCGAGCCGGACGAGACGAAAAAGATCGGCGAGCGTATCAACGAGATCATGCGTCTTAAACAGGATGCCGTAAACAATCAGGATTTCGAGACGGCGCAGAAACTTCGTGACGAAGAGACCGTACTCGAGGAAAAACTCAGCACACTCCGTCAGCAGGTCGTAAGTTCCGAGAAGGATCTTGCACTGACACCTGACGATATCGCGGACATTGTGGCGCATTGGACAGGTATCCCGGTCAAGAAGATCACCGAGAGCGATGCTGAACGTCTCAAAACTCTCGAAGAAGAACTCAAGAAGCGTGTTATCGGCCAGGATGAGGCGGTTACGGCGATCGCCAAGGCAATCAGAAGATCTCGTCTCGGACTTAAGGATCCGAAGCGTCCTTCCGGTTCGTTCATCTTCCTCGGTACTACCGGTGTAGGTAAGACCGAGCTGGCAAAAGCACTGGCCGAGGTTATGTTCGGTAATGAGAATGCTTTGATCCGTGTCGACATGTCGGAGTATATGGAGAAACACGACTCCGCCAAACTCATCGGTTCGCCGCCGGGTTATGTCGGTTACGAAGAGGGCGGACAGCTCACTGAGAAGGTTCGCCGTCAGCCGTATTCGGTAGTGCTTTTCGATGAGATCGAAAAAGCACATCCGGAGATATTCAACTCCATGCTGCAGATCCTTGATGACGGCCGTCTTACCGACGGTCAGGGACGTGTCGTTGACTTTAAGAACACGATCATCATCATGACATCAAATATCGGTGCCAGAATGCTGACCACATCCGCAGGACGCCATATCGGATTCTCGATCCCGACGGAAAAGAAGACGGACGATCCGTTCTTCGACGAGGCGGATGCAGATAAGCTCTACGGCGGCAAGTCCTATAGCGAGGCAAAAGAACTTGTTCTCGAAGAACTGAAGAAGGCCTTCAATCCGGAGTTCATCAACCGTGTCGATGAGATCATCTTCTTCAGAATGCTCGGTAAGCAGTCGATCCTCAAGATCGTCGACCTGCTGACAGAGAGCCTCAGTAAGCGCGTCAAAGAACTCGGTATCGAGATCGAATTGACCGACGCGGCAAGAGAACTTCTGGCGAAGAAGGGCTATGACCCGCAGTACGGTGCAAGACCGCTCAAGCGTGTCATCCAGTCCATGGTCGAGGACAAGTTCTCCGAGGCACTTCTCGACAGAACGGTCGAATCCGGATCCACCGCTCTGGTAGATGCGGAAGGCGATGAGATCGTGATCCGTAAAAAGGATGCGGAAGTCAAAGATCCGGCGATGGCGGAAGCGGAAGAGTAATCTTCGGAAAGAAAGTTGCAGAGAGCAGTTTTCTGAATATCCATTCACATGGGAACCTCGTTCCGACGTAAAGCCGGAACGAGGTTTTTTGTCATCCCATTTTTATTCGATGAATGCCGGATCATATTTCTTTTCCGCATCTCAGATCGGGACCGGACTTGTGAGTACTCTTTCGGATTTTGCACAGATTTTCAGCTGATGTTATTTACGATGCCGACCGATACATAGTGATCCAGAAGGGCACGAAGATCCGTGCCTTCGTCGGCATGGTCGCGGTCCACCCAGTGGAACGAGTAGCGTCTGCCGCCGCCGGGGAGTTCTTCTTTCATCCTATAGTTATCCACATAAGGCGTGTTCATGCTGACCTTGCAGTTCCAAAGGATCCCTTTACACTCTTCCGTCGGACAGTCCGGGAAGTTGACGTTGATCACCTGTCCGGGGGCAAGAAACGGTCTTCTTTCCTTGGAAAAAGCACCTGCCTTTTCGGGAGTAAGAAAGGCCTGAAGGATCACCGGCAGGTATTTCTCCGTGATCTTTCTTCCGTGACCGTTACTTCTCGGATCGTTTAAGAAGCCTTCGGAAAAAGCAATGACCGGATATCCGCACATCGCAGCGTCAAGTGCGGCGCCGACAGTTGCGGAATACTGGATATCCGTGCCGGCGTTAAAGCCGTTATTGATCCCGCTGAAAACGAGATCCGGCTTTTGCGGCATGACACATTTGCTGCCGATGCGGAAACAGTCCGACGGAAGTCCCGTGCAGGAAAATGCATGTATCTCCGGTATCCCCCAATCGACCGGATAGACATCCAGACGGGAATTCTCACCGATCGTAAGGCTATGGGAAGCAGCGCTTCTTTGCCCGTCGGGCGCGACGACCCATACTTCACCGTATTCTGTCGCGGCTTCTGCCAGGCGGCGAAGCCCGGAAGACTCGATCCCGTCATCGTTTGTGATCAGTATCTTTAACTGTTTTTCCATCGGATCTTTCTCCTTAAGAGGAATCTTTAACTTTATTATCTCATAATAAACACCACCCCTGTAAATCGTTTCTCGGTTTTTTTATTTGGTATATCATCTCATCTTTGCTGTCCTAATATTCGGATTGACAAAACGAATGTTCGGTATTAGAATGACCTCACGTTAGTCGAACATAATTTCGGAAAAACGAAAGGAGGACCTGAAATGGAGAACGACCTGGAATATATTTACGACGGCACATTTGAAGGTTTTTTATGTTGTATCTACGCAAGTTATGTGCGCAGGGAGATCCCGAGATGCATCTATGTGGAAGATGGTGTTCCGCTCCTGGGGGAGACGGCGACATGGATCCCGACAGAGTGGGAAAAGGCACAGAGCGTGTATGTTTCTTTAAGTAAGAAGATCGGGATGGAAGCACAGGATATCGTCAAGGAAGTCTTTCTGACACATCTTCCGAACAAAGAAGAGATACTGTTTCGGTATGTCCGTCTGGGATACTGGATGGGAAGGAAGATCCTTTTCGAGGGGGACTCCGAAGAGAGTAATTCCTACGGCGGGGAAAAACTGTCGGACGATTCGAAGGATCTGGTCCAGCAGGTGCTTTTCGCATCGAGAAATTATCGGGCGGAAGTGAAAAATATCGAAGGGCATCTCCGGTTCCGTTCTTTTTCGGATGTCATGATCTCCTGCATAACTCCCAGAAATCTGGTGCTTCCGGACCTGGCGGAATTCTTTGAGAAGAAACTGGGGGATTCGAATTTCCTTCTTTATGACAAGACGCACCAGATGGCGGCCGTGCACAGAGAAGAGGGGACGATGGTGACACGGATGAAGAACATCAACCTGCCGGTCCTTTACGATGAAGTGAATGTGTATGAGAATCTCTGGAAGCCGCGCTATGAAAACATCCATATCGAGACTCCGATGAACCAGAGATACGCGCTTAATGAGATGCGGAAACGTCTCTGGTGCGAAATGACAGATGGCTAAGGGGCGAAGATCTGCCGGGGAACAGTTTCTCAGATTTCTTCGTTCTCCTCGGCCGAAACTTTGTTGCGCAGAACAAAAAGGAAGTGAAGCGCAAACGGAAGGCTTGTCACGAAGGTCAGAAGATCGGATAACGGAAAGACTGCTTCGATTCCGCGAATGCCGAAGAAGTACGGAAGAATGAAGATGCACGGGATGAAGTACAGCCCCTGCCGCAGGCAGGAAAGGAAAGAGGCTTTGAAGCGTTCGCCCACGGACTGGAAGGTCATGTTACACATGACGTTAGTGGTAAGAAGAGGGAGCATGAACGCTTCCAGACGCAAGGCGTTCGTGCAGATGGAAATGACTTCCGCATCATCGATAAACAGCGGAACCAGCTGCGGTGCGAAGATATAAAGCGGGATCGAAAAGACGAGCATAACTGCTGTTCCGAAGATCCAGGTGAATGTATATGCGGTCTTCATGCGATCCCATTTCTTGGCGCCGAAGTTATAACCGAGGACCGGCTGGAAACCCTGACCGATACCGAGGAGTACGCAGAAGATCAGCATGACGACCTTTGAAAAGATGCCTATTGCGGACAGTGCGGCATCGTCGGCAAGGTTTCCGGCCTGCTGGTTCAAAAAGATCGTGGAGATACTGGCAAGGCCCTGACGCAGTAACGACGGTAGTCCCGTAAACCAGATATTGCCGTGAAAAGACAGGTCTTTGGAAAAGTGTCTGATGCTGAGTTTAGTGATGTTCTTCTTCAAAAGAACGGGAACCAGAAGAAGAAAAAAGGAGACACACTGGGAGATCAAGGTGGCAATTGCGGCACCGGAGACACCGAGACCCAAGACATTGATCATGAGAGGATCCAGGAAGATGTTGAGGACACCTCCGAATCCGATACCGATCATGGAGAAGAACGCTTTTCCTTCCCACCTCCAGAGGTTGTTGAGTACGTAAGTGCCCATCATGACCGGTGATCCGAAAAGAATATAAGTGGCATAGGTCTTTGCATAGGGGAGCGCAGTCGGTGTGGAGCCGAGCATGTTCATGATCGGTTCGATAAAAATGAGACCGAAGATCGTAATCAGCATTCCGATGGTGATCGCAGAGAAAAAACTCGTGGAGAGTGCGCGGTTGGCAGTGTCCTTATCCTTTGCGCCGAGGGAGCGGGAGAGGATGCTTCCGGAGCCCATACCGAGCGTAAAGCCGATGGCCTGGATCAAGGCCATGAGAGAAAAAACGACGCCGACGGCAGCGGATTGGCTCCTCCCGAGCTGGGATACGAAATAGGTATCTGCCGTGTTGTAGATCCCGGTTACGAGCATGCTGACCGTCGTCGGAACTGCCAATTTTAAGATCAGGCGGCGGATGGGTGCTTCGGTCATTCTTTTGAATTGTTTTTGGTCAACTGATGCTGCAGACATGAGTGGGAGATACCTTTCTGTCTTACGAGAAAAATCGAAAAGAAACGGCGCGGGGAAAGAGTACTTCTGCGAGCCGTTTCCGAACAGAAAACATTATATCAAAGGGGCGATATTTGGGGAATTAGAGATATTGCACGAAATTTCGTGATTTTTCACGCGAGTTTCTTTTTTTCGGTCTGCCTTTTCTCTCATGTACTGATATACTAATAGTAGTGGCAATGGATATTTCCAATTCGGATCCGGGCATGAAAGGGGGGCGAGTATTTGTTAGATAAAATGATCATCCTCATAGGTATGCCCGGGTGTGGGAAAAGCACGATCGGACGCATCCTTGCACAGGAACTGGAAGTTCCGTTTGTTGATACGGACGAGCTGATCGCAAACGCGGAAGGAATGCCGCTCTCGCAGATCCAGCAGGAAAAGGGAATGCGATATTTCCTTCAGGCGGAAGAAAACGCTCTCTTTTCTTTGGACGATTCGCCGAAGGTCGTGGCGACCGGAGGAAGCGCCGTTCTTTGTTCACACGGCATGGTTTACTTAAGTTCGATCGCAACGGTCGTATATCTGGAAACGGATATTAATATGCTGATGCGCCGTATGGGCGATCCGAAAAAGCGCGGTGTCGTTCTGGCTCCGAACCAGACGATCATGGGCGTATACAGAGAAAGGCGTCCTCTATATCTGCGATATGCAGATATACGGATCCGCACTTATCATACAAGACCGAGAACGGTTGCACAGAGAGTACTTGACGTTCTGACGGGACAGGGAAGGGACGAAGCGAAAGGAGAAGACGATGCCAAGAGCAGTGAAGAAAACAACTGAGACGAAGAAGCCGAAAGTTGAAAAGAACCCGGTCGCGGTGAAAAAAAAGGAAGAAGTGCTTTACGATCTGGCCGATTTGTTTAAAGTATTCGGAGACTCCACACGTATCCGCATCCTCTATGCTCTGATGGATGGTTCTCTTTGTGTCGGTGATCTGGCAGCGGAACTGGAGATGAATCAGTCGGCGGTATCCCACCAGCTGAAGATCTTAAAGCAGAACAAGCTGGTCAAGAATACCCGTGCAGGAAAAACGATCCTTTATGAACTGGCAGACGGGCATGTAAAATCGATCCTCGAGATCGGACAAGAACATATCGAGGAGCTGTGATCTTCTATGGACAGAAGACCGTCTTTCAGCGCGCTTGACATCATTTCCAAAGTGATTCGTGAACACGTAAAAGAGGGGGATCTGTGTATCGATGCGACGGCAGGGCGAGGCAACGATACGGCGATGCTCTGTGAACTCGTCGGAGGATCCGGCAAGGTCATTGATTTTGATATTCAGGAAGATGCCGTAAATAGCACAAAAAAACTTCTGGAGGAGAAAGGTCTTTCCAACCGCGCGGAAGTGCATCTCGAAAGCCATAGTGAGATGAAGAAATATGCGGAGTCCGGAACGGTATCCTGCATCACTTTTAATTTCGGATGGCTTCCGAAAGGTGACCACAATATCTTCACGAAAAAAGAGACAAGTATCCCGGCGATCGAAGCGGGACTCGAACTTCTGAAAGAAGACGGGATCGTGACGCTGATCCTTTACTACGGAAGAGAAACGGGCTTTGAAGAAAAGGATGCACTTCTGGAATATCTGCCGACGATCGATGGTTCGAAATATACGGTAGTCGAGATGCCTTTCGTAAACAGAAGCAACTGTCCGCCGATCCCGATCCTGATTTTAAAAGGCAGATAAGAAAAAGAACACAGAAAGAAAAGAGACCGCGCAGGATGAGTAAACTGATTTCCGAAACGAACCCGATATTGAAGATGGATTTTCCCGATCCCGATGTGATCTTTGTGGATGGTGTATATTACATGATCTCCACCACGATGCATTTTCTGCCCGGTGGTCAGATCCTGCGTTCGTATGACCTTCTCCACTGGGAACATGCGGCTTATGTTTTTGATTGTCTGGATGGCACAGATGCGCAGAAATTATGTAACGGCAAATACGTCTACGGTAAAGGAATGTGGGCGGCAAGTCTTCGGTATCACAAAGGAACTTTTTATGTTGTGTTTGTCTGTAATGATACGCAGAAAACATATCTTTATCGGGCAGAAAAAATAGAGGGTCCGTGGAGAAAAAGTGAGATCAAAGGATTCTATCACGACTGTTCGCTTCTCTTTGATGATGGTCGTACATATATCGTATACGGTAACCGACAGATCTATCTGACGGAATTAGATGAAGACCTGACAGGCCCGAAAGAAGGCGGATTGAACCGCCTGATCGTTTCAGATTCGGACGAGACGCGTCTGGGCTATGAAGGCTCGCATCTTTATAAGATCAACGGCAGATATTATCTGTTCTTTATTCACTCTCTTAAGGAAAGATGGAGAAGAGTCGAAGCGTGTTTTTCTGCAGATTCCTTGGAAGGGGATTTCGAGGGCGGAGATGTCTTGGATGATGACATGGGATTTAGAGATTCCGGTGTTGCGCAGGGCGGTATCGTCTGTGGCGCGGATGGAACTTGGAACGCGATTCTTTTCCAAGACAGCGGTGCCGTCGGAAGGATCCCTGTGGTTGTTCCGGTAACCTGGAATGGCGGCAGGATCGTATTTGGTATCGACGGAAAAGTGCCACATGAAATGACGCTTCCCGTCTCTGAAAAATGCCCGGCAAAAGAGGGTGAATATGAGTATTCCCCGCTTATCGATTCGGATGATTTCCACTACGGATTCAAGTGGGGAGAGATCTCGGATGTGACGGAAACAAAGACGGAAGAGAAAAGAAGCAGAGAAAAAGAATCTTATAGAAGAAAGTACGGGACATTCGGACTTAGAAGTATCTGGCAGTTTAATCACGAGCCGGATCTCGGTCTTCTTTTTCGCGATGATGAAGAAGGAAAGCTCTGGATCACGACAGATAAATCGAGTCCGGATCTGAACCAAGCAAGAAACACACTGACACAGCGCACGGTATATCCCGGATGTTCTGCGGAAGTATCGGTCGATGCATCAAAACTTAAAGACGGGGACCGTGCCGGGCTATGCATCCTGCAGGGAGATTACTGCTGGGCAGGCGTAGAAAAAAGAGACGGAAAACTCTTTTCTGTAATGTATTCACAGAAAGAAGAAAGAGACGTCTGGGATTTAAGTAAGGCTCCGGCGGATCTCCCGGAAGAAAGAGAGATCACTTCGGAAGAAGAAAAGAAAAACAGAATCTTCCGCTTCCGCATAGAAGTCTGTTTTGAAAACGAAAAAGATGAGGCCGACTGTTTTATTCAAGAAGACGGGAAGTGGAAAAAGATCGGCAGTACACATAAACTCCATTTCCGGCTGGATCACTTCACCGGAGCAAGGTTCGGACTTTTTGTCTATTCGACAAAAGAACCCGGAGGGAAAGCCGGATTTTCGGATTTCCGAATAGAAAGATAACCGGAGATGTCTTTGAAAAGTGTCGCCGATGGGCGACCTTTTTTATGTTCAAAACCTGTTTAATGAGCTTGTAAGAAAGAGATGCGGCCACAGCGAAGATTCTCGGAAAGAAGAAGGGAAAGGGCCGGGAGTTTATCTTCCTCGGCGCAAATATCGATGCGGTTTTTGCCTCCCGCAGATAAAAAGATACGGGGCAGGTGCTTTTCGAAAATCGAGAAAAATCTTTTTCAAAGTGACATCAAAGTAATTTTCCATTGAGAAACTCTCCGTATAATGAAATCAGAGATGCATCTGAAATCATTGTGTGAGGAGTTCTTTTCCATGAAAAAAGTCATAAAAAGTGTGACCGCAATCTTATTGTGCGGTTGTATTTTAATGCCATCAGCAGCCTGTGAAAAAAAGAAAGCGGGAAAAGCCGCGAAAGTAGTACAGGAGAGCGATACGTATTATCGCGCGGAAAAGATCGATCTTCCGCTTCCGAAGACGGATCCGAATCTTGAAGTGAAGATGGCGGTCATTGACGAATGCTATTGCCTGAAATCAGTGGCAGTGGCGAATTATTACATAGAGTATGAGATTCCGAAGGATATTTCCGAGAAATACCAAAGTTACATTATGAATCCGATGTCTCTGAATGCTGAGGAGGCCGAAAAACTGGAAAAAGAGGTCAATGCCTATACCCAGTCAGGCCTGATCATCTATAACTTCGACGGAAGTACAAGATGCATGATCTCGGACGTATCACGCGAATCCGGATGGATAACGAAAGTCATGGAAACAGATGACGGAAGATTGCTGGCGCTTCAGCAAAATTTCAGAGAAGTACCGGGTGGAAACCTGACTTATTCGATCGCGGAGATCGATTCTGACGGAGAAATCAAGGAACTGTTCGATCTGGAAAATGGAGACGAGATGTTCCACGATATCACACTTATGGACAATGGCGGATTTATCTGCACCGGGTATCAGGAGATCGTTGTATTTGACGAGAACGGCAAGAAAGTTGCAAGTGGTACGAATACGATCGACAATGCGGTACTGCAGAACATTTATTGTCAGGAAGGTCAGTATTATGGCCTGTTCTGGGATGCAAGCTCCACGGTCGATGAAACCACTTATTTGAGAAAGTTCGATATTCAATCCGGCAGATTTACCCAGGACATGATCAATACGGGAATAATCAATATGCAACAGGGAAATGACGGGGTGTATTATCTGGATGGCAACGATGTCGAAAAGATAGATATTACGACCTGCCAGACGGAGAAAGTACTTTTCTCGTGGAATAATGTGGATATAAACAGAAGACTGATCAGTTCTATTAGTATCCGTTCCGAAGAAGAGATATATATCCTCCAGGAAAGATCCATTGTCGAGGACCCGTACTTCGTTCGGATTACGGATCCGACGCTCAGCCTTTATAAACTTACAAAAGAAGAGAAGAATCCGCATGCGGGAAAGAGCATCATTGAGATCGCTTCTTCCCAAAACTATGGCATGATCCCGGATGTTCTTCTGGACCGTATCGTCGAATATAATCTGGATCCGAAGAATGAGACCAGGATCGAAATCGTCGACTACAGCACGGCCGCGACACCTTTCCCTACGGCCGGAACTGACGAAGATACCCTCGTTTCGCAGACGGCAGATAAAGTCTATCTGGATATCCAGAACGGAGGCGGACCGGACATTCTTCTCGACTTCGGTGAATTCAGTCAGTTTGATAACGAGAAGATCCTTGTTGATCTCAATACCATGATCGACGCGAAAAACGGACTTAACCGCGATGAGTATTTCGATAACATTTTCCGAGCCTGCGAAAAGGACGGACATCTTTATCAGATCCCGGTCATTTTCGCGGCTTCCGGAATGGTCGCGGATAAGAAGTATACGCAGGGAAAAACATCCTGGAGTTATGACGATTTTTTGAAGCAGATCGATTCTCTTCCTGAAAACGTGACGATGATCCCGGAAACATACTGGGTTGATGTTCTCCAAGAACTTCTTTATTCCAACGGCAGATCCTTTATCGACTACGAGAAAAGAACTGTTCATTTTGATGATCCCGAGTTCCTGAAGATCCTGGAGATCGCAAAAAAGACCGGATCTCTGAGAACGGAGGCCGAGATCCTGGAAAGTAACATGGAGAAGTTCTATTCGGGAACAAATATCGGCGTACAGTATCTGAATCAGGGCATGACGGCATCTGCGATCTGTCGCCTGATCCATATCCTGGAGTTTGCAGAGTATGACACGGCCGGCCCGGACGGAACCGATTTTATCGGTACTCCCGGAAGTGAAGTCGGCGGCCTTTCTGCCGAATATAACATGAGTATCGGAATCTCAAGTGCTTCCTCGTATCAGAAAGAAGCATGGGACTTCATAAGATATCTTCTTGATGCGGACGCACAGACGGAATGCGTGCACCTGATCGATGGGTTCCCGGTAAATCGAGAAGCCTGCAAAAATATCCTTGCGGAACAGGTAGGAAGATATGAAAAAGCGATTGCAAATCCGACCATCGGATATGCCCAGGAACTTCTTGAAAGCTACCCGATCCTTAGCGGAGATACAGTGGAGCGCGCAATGGAAGTCTTGGACAATATCCATACGGTCAAATCTTTCGATAAGACGGTATTCCTTTTGATCAAAGAAGAGGTCGAGGGCTACATCATAGGCGACCGCACAGCGGAAGACGTGGCAAAGAATATCCAGAACAGAACCGCCACG
This sequence comes from uncultured Clostridia bacterium, assembly GCA_905235455.1. Taxonomy (GTDB): domain Bacteria; phylum Bacillota; class Clostridia; order Saccharofermentanales; family Saccharofermentanaceae; genus Scatonaster. The sequence goes on along the minus strand of CAJOLL010000035.1, from coordinate 4,927 downwards.
GTCGTTAACGAACGATGATGAAAACGAACCATCCTTCGTCGGAGAAGTTCAGGAAAGCCACTGCTCGACCACTTGTGTGAAAAACGAGAAGAAGGGAACGCTCCTTGCGACTCAACCGGTTTGCGCAAACGCAAAACTCGTCGCGCGGAGAAGTTCCCTTTTCCTTTTTCAACCACAAACCTTGTCGATAAACGCTTTTCTGTGCGTTCTCGTAGGCGTGGGGGCGGCTTCATGCTATAATGAACCTACTGTAAAAAAGGAAGGTATTTCGCATGGGTGAGCAAACAAAGACCATGTTTTTTCCCAAGGTAGGTATCGTTGGTCTTGGTCTGATCGGCGGATCTCTGGCAAAGGCGATCCACAGTAAGACTGACGTCAAAGAGATCGTCGCGATCGATACGGATCCGAAGGCGGGCGAACTGGCTTCTTCGGAAGGCGTGATCGTAAACTTCAGTACAGGTGATCTGAGTATCCTGGACGGATCTGATCTTGTGATCCTCTGCGTGCCCGTGGATGCCATCAAGAAGATGCAGCCGGAGCTTAGTAAACTCAATATCGGCCTGATCACTGATGTCGGTTCGGTAAAAGCACCGGTCACGGAAGCCATTTCGCTTTCAAATTTTGTCGGCGGTCACCCGATGGCCGGATCCGAGCGCCGCGGCTATGCCTGCAGCAGCGGTTCTCTTTTTGAAAACGCACTCTATGTTATTTGCGTCCCGGATACATGTGAAGTTTCCGCGAAGAACCTCGGGTATTTCGAAAACCTCATCCGCGCGATCGGTGCGATCCCGATGCGGATGACCGCAGAAGAACACGACAGGCGTGTCGCGGCCGTATCTCACCTTCCTCACATCGTGGCGAGCAGTCTCTCGCTCCTTCTTGCCAACCTTGACGACGGCGCCCTTTCCCGAATGGCAGCCGGCGGTTTTAGAGATATCACGCGTATCGCGTCCTCGGATCCGAAGCTCTGGGCAGGGATCACCGAGAATTCGAAAAAAGCACTGCTCCCTGTTCTGGAGGAGTACATCAAGCTCCTTTCTTCGTGGAAAGATGCTCTTCAGTCGGATGACAAAGCCACGCTGGAGAAGCTCTTCATGCAGGGCGCCTGCTACAGAGACCACCTCGACACGAACCTTCGCGGTGCGCTGGAAGCTTCTTCCATGCTGACGGTCTATGTCGATGATAAACCGGGTGAACTCGCCCGAATTACGGCGATCCTCGGAAAAGGAAATATCAATATCAGAAACATCAATATCAGAAACTTCAGGACCTACGAAGGCGGTCAGGTCAGCCTGCTTCTCGGTACGGCAAAAGAGGCGGTGGAAGCTTGTGCGCTTCTAAAGGAGGCCGGTTATGAGTGCGATTAAAGCAGGTCTGATCGGATCTCCGCTGGGACATTCGATGTCGCCTTATATCCATGAACGGATCATGGAGGCATCCGGCATTTCAGGAACCTACGAACTCTATGAGATCCTACCGGAGGAACTCCCGAAATATGCGCCGATCCTGATGCGCGATCTGACGGGATTTAACGTCACGATCCCGCATAAAGTCAGCATCCTTCCTTTCCTTGACGATACAGTACCGATGGTCAAAGAGTACGGTGCGGCCAATACCGTCTGCGGAAAGATCGGTTATAACACCGACGTGGACGGTTTTTTGTCCTGCGACATCCCCATGGAGGATAAGAAAGTCCTTCTTTTAGGTGCCGGCGGAGTTTCCCGCATGATGGCCATCGAAGCCTTAAAAGCCGGCGCGGATCTTTCGATCTGGGCCAGGTCTTCGGAAAAAGCACTTGCCCTTGTGAACGAGTGCAAAGGGAAAGGGTACAGCAAGGTCACCGTTGCGAACGAAGTTCCTGCGGAAGGTGCTTTTGACACGGTATTAAACGGAACGCCCTGCGGCATGTGGCCGAATGTCCACGATAACGCTCAGCATCTTTCGGCATTAAAGAAAGACGGAACATTTTTTGACACGATCTATAACCCGTGCCCGACGAAATCCTGCATGCATGTAAGAAGCCACGGCGGCACGGCCGTTTCGGGATTGAAGATGCTTCTGAATCAGGCGATCGCAGCGGAGAAGATCTGGGCGCCGGATGCGCATTTCGATGACGAAAGACTCTCGGAGATCCTGCCGGATGTGCGGAAAAAACTCTGGGAGAAGAACCCGATAAAGATCGTTTTCACCGGCTTTATGGGAGCCGGAAAGACCAGCATCGGACGAAAGACGGCAAATGACATGAAGGTGCCTTTCAAGGATCTGGACGAGCGGATCTCCGTGATCGCGGGATGCCCGATCACGGAGATCTTCAAAAAGGACGGCGAAGAGACTTTCAGAAGAATGGAACACGATGTGCTGAAGGCGGTCCTCGAAGAATCCGGGTCCGAGGTCATTTCGCTGGGCGGCGGCGTACTGACGAGAGAAGAAAACAGAAAGCTTCTTTCCGAAAGTAAAGCACTGGTCATTTATCTTCAGGCGGACGCGGACACGATCTGGGAGCGGGTGAAGGACGATACGACAAGACCGCTTCTTCAGGCGTCCGACAAAGATACCGCATACAGAAATATGTGTGAAAGACTGAAAAACAGAGAAGAGTCATATCTTTTAGGATCTGACGTCGTCGTATCCGCCGTGGGTGAGAAAGAAGAAGTGTTCGACAGGGTGAAGAAATTACTCCTGCCGTGATAAAATAGTTAAAGAAGAGAATCGCTGACGGCGGACCCGGAAGTGCGGGGGCGAAAAACCGCCCGTATACGAAAAAAGTTGAGTAAAGAGAGGTAACAAATATGCCGGAGATCATGGCCAATACCAATCATGGAAAATACCCGATCCTGATCAGAACAGGAGCGCTTGCCCAGCTCGGTGAAGTCGCGGGCAAGACCGTAAGAAGCAGAAAGGCGTTTATCGTTACCGACGATATCGTCGAAGGTCTGTATTTTGCAGATGCAAAAAAATCGCTGGAGACATCCGGGTTTGAGGTCGCTTCCTATGTGATCCCGAACGGCGAATCAAGTAAGTGTGAAGAGAAGCTCTTCGCGATCTTCAACGCGATGCATGATTTCGGCATGGCGAGAACGGATCTTGTGATCGCCCTCGGCGGCGGTGTGGTCGGGGACCTCGCAGGATTTGCGGCGGCGACCTATATGCGCGGCTGTAACCTCATCCAGGTGCCTACGACGCTTCTGGCGCAGGTCGACTCCAGTATCGGCGGAAAGACCGGAATCGATATGCCGTACGGCAAGAACCTGGTCGGTGCTTTTTACCAGCCGAAAGCCGTCGTCATCGATCCAGGGCTTCTTAAGTCCCTTTCGAGAACGAGAATGGCCGAAGGCATGGCGGAGGTCATCAAGTACGGCTGCATCCGCGATGCGATGCTTTTCGAGGCGATCGAAAAGGGGCAGGCGGACATGGAGTGGATGATCGAGCGCTGTGTAAAGATCAAGACCACGGTCGTTCAGAACGACGAGTACGATACCGGCGAGAGAATGCTTCTCAACTTCGGCCATACCTGGGGCCATGCGATTGAGAAGGTTTCCGGCTATAACAGATATACTCATGGCGAGGCAGTCGCGATCGGCATGATCAAAGCGGTCGACCTCGGCGTCAAGCTCGGCGAGACACCGGAGGGCGTAAAAGAGCGTATCCTCGCTGTCCTCGAGAAGTGGCACCTGCCGACATCGACGGATCTTCCGGTCGAGGATCTGTATCAGACGATGCTCAGTGATAAGAAGAAACTTAACGGCAAGGTCTACTACGTCATGATCAATAACATCGGCGAAAGTAAGACCCGACCGCTGTCCGAGCAGGAACTTCACGACCTGCTGTGAGAAGATCTGATCTGTCCCTTGAGGGAGAACAAGGCGACCGGATCAAAAGGAGAAACTTTGGAAAAAGAACTGCTAAAGAAAAAACTAGCGGAGATTTACGACTCCGGCAAACTCGGCATCACTCCGGGAAAACTCTCGGGTGATGTTTTTGTGCCGCAGAGCAAGAGCGCCGCGCACAGAGCGCTGATCATGGCTTTCCTTTCCGGTGATATCGAGCTTGCAAAGATCGACGAGTCCTGTGTTTCAGACGATATCAAAGCGACGAAGCATGCGCTTCTTACTATGGGAAAAGCACTTGCCGCATCTTGCTGTGGTAAAGAAAATACCGGATGCGCAGCCGACGAACCGGTCGAGATCGACTGCAAAGAGTCCGGATCGACACTCCGTTTTCTGATCCCGCTTGCCGCGGTACTCGGTATCCCGACAAAATTCATCGGATCCGGAAGACTTCCGCAACGTCCGGTCAAAGAATATGAAGGTGTTTTTGAAGGATCCGGAGCGAAGATGACTTATCTCGATGAGACAGGTCTTTCCCTTCCTCTTCTGATCACGGGAAAGATGAAAGAGGGCGAGTATACACTCCCCGGAAATGTCAGTTCCCAGTACATCTCGGGCCTTCTCATGGCGCTGTCCGTAGCAGAAGGACCATCCCGCCTGACGCTCACGACACAGCTCGAGTCCCGCCCGTATGTAGATCTGACCTGCGAAGTCATGCGTTCGTTCGGTGTAGAAGTCGAAGAAGAAAACGACGGCTATTCTCTTAAGGGTGAAAAGAAACCGTCCCGCACGGATGAATTTGAAGTCGAGGCAGATTACTCGCAGGCGGCTTTCTGGCTGGTGGCCGACTATCTCGGATCGAAGGTGAACTTAAAAAATCTTCCGGAAAAGACTGCGCAGGGTGACCGCGCGATCGTCGATCTTCTTTCGGGACTTTCTGAAGTGGAGAAGAAAAACGACGAAGCAGAAGAAAGAGATGCCGAAGAAGGAAGGATCACCGATCCTGAAAAAAGAGATATATTTGAGATGGACGCCAGAGACGTGCCGGATCTGGTTCCGGTATTTGCCATTGCGGCGGCTGCAACGAACTGTATCACGAG
>CAJOLL010000034.1 GCA_905235455.1 uncultured Clostridia bacterium | reverse complement strand
GTTTGCCGCCTTCTGGACCTTGCCCTCTTCACCGAAGAGCGGGGTCTTCTCACCGCAGTGCTTACAAATCGTGTAACTCATGTTCTCAACGAAACCGAGGACTTTGACCTGCATCAGAAGCGCCATGTTTCTCGCCTTGTTGACGATCATGGAAACAAGGTCCTGCGGAGTCGAAACGAGGATGATACCGTCGAGCGGGATCGACTGGAATACCGTCAGCGGAACGTCACCTGTTCCCGGCGGCATATCGATGAGCATAACATCAATATTTTCCCAGATCACATCAGACCAGAACTGCTTAACGACACCGGAAATGACCGGACCACGCCATACAACAGGAGCCTCTTCGTTTTCCATAACGAGATTTACGGAAACGATCTGGATACCGGAATGAGAGGTCATCGGCAGGATGCCGCTCTCGTCCCCCTTGAGTTGACCCTTAAGACCAAAAGCCTTCGGGATCGACGGACCGGTAACGTCAGCATCGAGGATACCTACGCGATAACCGTCACGGGCAAGTCTTGACGCCAGAACACTGGTTACGAAAGACTTACCGACACCGCCTTTACCGCTGCAGACACCGATGACTCGTTTTACACTAGATTTTTTGTGCAGAGGAGCAATCAGAGATTCCGGCTGGGAAGAACCACAGGAACCGCCGGCAGATGCAGACGGGCAAGAATCTTTGGAACCGCATGAATCACAAGAACCCATAAATTTCACCTCAAATTTAAATTCTGAAACCCTATTGTACGCTAGGTAATAAAGAAAATCAAATCAGAAAACCATGACGGATCAGAGTCATGATTGCGCAATTACGATCCCCGCGATCTTTCCCATGACCGCGCCGACATCGAAGGACCCTCTGCCGAATTCCGTCGTGTAGATGATGTCTACGCCGTTTCGAATTCCAAACTCCTCATAAAGCGCCATTTTCTCCATGTTATCCATTCTGTATTTCATACGGTCCATCATCCCAAGATGTTCAATGAAAAAATAACGTCCCGTTTCCGGGCAATATACCGCAAAATCCGGCCAACGCTCCTCCTCCTTTAACAAGATGACCGGCTCATACTTATACTCCAGCCCTAATTGGTCAAGGAGCTGGGCAACGAGCATTTCCGACTTTGAACGGAAAACATGCCTGCCATATCTGTATCCTGCGCTGATGCTTTGATCATTTTTCTCAACAAGAGAACAGAACTCTTCGTATGTGTATTTCAGAAAATGTTTCGATTCACTTTCCTGACCGGGTCTGATCAATGTTTCATCCAATGCGGACTTGCTCCTGTCAAAAGACCTCATCATCTGCATCAGCTCTCGCCGATCGTTCGTCAGCCGGACGACCATTTGTCGGAGGATCTCTTTTCTTTTTGCAAACGGATACAGTTTTTTGCCTTTTTTCGATGACAGCGGAACCTCGACCCACTTCGTCTTTCCTTCAGATATCAGCTGGAATCGAATCACTTCGCGGGTTTCGCCGTTTTTGAAATGTCTTCCAAAAGAGATCTTCGGGCTCTCGGAAAGTTCTTTTCGCGCGGAAGCCGACGCCACCGCCTGTAGCTGTATCCCTTTGCGGATAATAAACGACGAAAGCATAATCTACTCTCCTAAAACAGATTCAAACTGACGAACAAGCTCGGTAAGCAAGAAGAAAATAACACCTCTCGCAGTTTAAACCAATATTTTATATGAGTAGTTTTGTAAACTTTTTCAAAACCGTCTGATAGGTGGTCACATTTTCTGCAAAATCTGTCCACTTTTCTGACCTTTTGCCCTTTTGTCAGACAGATGGTCACATTTTTTGCAAAATCTGTCCGCTTATCTGACCTTTTGCCCTTTTGTCAGATGGATGGTCACATTTTCTGCAAAATCTGTCCACTTATCTGACCTTTCGCCGCTTGTCTGACAGAAGGTCTTATTCCTCTCGAAAAGCACCTTTGACCGACTTCAGGATCCAGTAGCCGGACTCCTTGGCAATGACCCGGCAGTTCCCGAACTTTTCGAGCAGGTACTTCTCCGAAGAAGGCGCGCCCTGCTTTTTCTGAAGCACAACATAGAGAAAAGCACCCTCCTCCATGTGCTCGTAAGCGCCGTCGTAGAAAGAGAACACTGTCTGCTTTCCGGCCCTTACCGGCGGGTTCGTCAGGACCACATCGAAAAGGCCTTCTACACTTGCGCAGCCGTCGGACGGATGCACATCGACGCACTTGACGCTGTTGGTCTCCGCATTCTGCTTCGCCAGTTCGATCGCTCTATGATTGATGTCGACCATCGTCACTTCCATCGACGGGAAAACACGCTTCATGATGATGCCGATCGGGCCGTAGCCGCATCCGAGATCCAGAAGTTTCCCCTTCTTGCGGTTATTGGCCGAAAGATCTTCGATCGCAGTTTCCAGAAGTGTCCTCGAACCGAAGTCCAGAAACTTCTTGGAGAAGACTTCTGCGTCTGTAGTAAAGAAAAAGTCCATACCGTGCATACGCGCCTGAATGACGCGGCGGTCGGACTCTCCCTGTGGATTTTCCTCGTAATAATGTGCCAAAAGAACCTGTCTCCTTAAGGAATCATGTACTCGATCGATACGATCTTGCCGGAACCGATGGTCAGAAGCAGTTCGGATGTACCGCGCTTATAGACCCACATGGCATCCGTTTCCTGTTCCGGATCCCCGTACTTGGAACGAGCAACTTCCGGTGTCATGCCGATCTCCAGCCCTTCCGGCGTGGAAACCAGATCAGAGGAAAGAAGTACGTCGGAAATATATCCGGTCTCGCTGCCTGTTGCGACATATACCGTCAGAGACATGTTGGTGTATGTGTAGATGTAATCGGTGCCGTCATGTGCGCAGGACGGAACGGTCAGTGTGTTCTTCGCCTCGCCGAGTTTTTCGAGCGTCACCGTCGGTTCGGATCCGAGTACGATATCGACACCTTCATAGTTGAAAACGAAGTTATCGGAAGTATCCGGAGTCGCTTCCGCCGCGCCTTCATCTTTCGACTCGACTGCCTGTGTGTCTTTAGATTCCGCAACCGCGGAGGAAGACGCTTCCGTCGCGCCCTTCGTTTCCGAAGTCTTTGTATTTGCATCCGAGCAGGAAGACATTGCCAGTGCCATAACCAGCACAAGTGCCAGTGAACCGATCTTTCTCATTTTGTGTTTCTCCTTTTCCCAAAAAGAACAATCTCCGCGAAAAGCACTTGCCGCCGCGGCTTTTTCCTTTGCCTATTTTCGCATGATTTGCCCTGAGTTTCAATCAGCAATCTGTCACAATTCCTGCTGCTCTTTCTCCTCGGATTTGTCAGACTTGCCGCTCGCTTCCGACGGCTCTTCATCCTTTTTCAAAATCTCTTTTTCGTTCTCGCTTTCCGGCGCCTCGGTTTTTTCTTTCCGCCTCTCCTCTTTGGAAGCCTCGGATGTTTCTTTCGCAAAATCCTGTTCCTGCTTCTTATGGATATTTGTTATATCCTCAAAAGTCCCGCCGCCGTTATCGTCTTCGGCCCGGAATTCTCCTCGTTCGACCAGGCGCAGGAACGCGTCGACAACATCTTCCTGCAACTGCGTGCCGGAGGCTTCTTGGATGATCGAGATCACTTTTTCGAAGTTCATGCGTTTTCTGTACGGACGGTCAGAATACATCGCGTCGAACGTATCCGCCACGGCGATGATCTGCGCGACACGCGGGATCTCATCGCCCTTTAAGCCCTTCGGATAGCCACGCCCGTCCGGTCTTTCGTGGTGGTCACGTGCACCGATCGCGAGCTCCGGCATGATGCTGATGTCCTTAAGAACGGCATATCCTTTTCCGGAATGCGACTTGATCTCTTTAAACTCTTCGTCTGTCAGGCGACCCGGCTTATTAAGAGTCTCTGAAGAAATACCGATCTTTCCGATATCATGGAGAAGGGCGATGTTTCTGTACATTTCGACCGTTTCATCGTCATAGCCGAGTTCTTCTGTGAGCATAGCCGTATACTTCGCCACTCTCGCAGAGTGACCGTTCGTATAGCGGTCCTTCATATCGATGACTTTGGCGAATGCTTCGACGATCTCACGGATCAACGTCCGTTGGTTCTGATCCTTTTCCTTCAGTGCGCGCATACGTTTTCTGGTGATCAGATAGGCGCCCCCCATAACGATCACGACTATCCCGATGATGCTCAGCGCCTTGTACCAGACCTGCTCCGAATGTGCCAGCTTCTTGGTGATCTTTATTTCAACTTCTTTTTGCACCTGCCCGTCCGCCTTCAAAAGCTGCAGGCGGAACGTGTACTTACCGCCCGCCAGGTTCGTATAGCTGATCGGCTTAAGCCCGGTCCTTCTTACCGTAGTCGAAGTTCTGTCAAAACCCTCCATGCAGTAGATGATCTGCGGATTGACAAGCGAGTAGTTAAAGCAATAAGCATATACCGTAACTTTCTGAACGTCGGCAGGTATGACAAAAGCACCATCCTCGTCAGGATAGAGCATCGTTCCGTCACAGCTTACAAACGGCACGCATATGTTCACGTCCGTTTCGATCTCATTCGGCTCATCGATATTCGTCAGTACGACACCCGTAGAGCCGCTGATATAAAGGTCGCCTTCTTCCGTCAGTTCACTGTAGGAATTCGATGTCGCAAAGCACGAAAGTCCGTTTTCACTGCCGTAGAAAAACGGGGCAATGATTTCGTTTTCGAGCATCTCTTCCGTCGGAAGGACGTAGATACCATTACTGCTTAACACCCACATCTCGTCACTTTGATTCTGGTAGATATCGAAGTTATTGGAATACGGGAATTTCTTAATGGTAGTCACTTCGTAATCCGAATTAAGATAGGAAATCGAGTTGCTGGTAACGACCCAGTAGACCTCTCTTTGATGATCCTTCTTGATTCGAAGGATCACATCGGACAAAAGTCCGTCATCGGTACTGATATGACGGGTTTTCCCACCGCTTATGACATAGATACCGCCGCCGTCGGTGCCGACCAGAAGATCTTTTTTCTCCGTTTCGGCTACCGTCAGCACTTCCGTATTCCGGATACCTGCCGCTTCACCGTAGGTATTCGTGATCTTATCGCTTGAGATGACCGCTATGCCGCCCGTGCAGGCCACGGCGATCGAGCCGTCGGAGAGTTCGATGGCCGTTCGTACGCGATCGCTCGGAAGTCCGTCTTTGGAAGAAAACACGACAGCGCTTTTGCCGTCGTAACGGACCAGAGGATAATCGCTGAACGAGCAGATCCACAGATTCCCTTTTGAGTCTTTTATGATCGAACGCAGCTTGGAACCGCTGAGAAGTTTGAGCAGGTCGTTGGATCCCAGGTTTTCTCCGGATGCCGTGACCGTGCTTTCCAGCGGGATCGAATCTACGACCGCGTTCTTTTCAAGAACGATAAGACCGGAAGTCTTGGTGCCGATAAAGAGTTTTTGCTGATAAAGCGCCGTCGAATAAACGACATCGTTGTCGAGACGGTACTGCGAGTAAATATCCGAAAAACGGTTCGGAACGATCTTCATGACGCCCTGCTGGGACGAAACGAACCACAGGTTGTGCTGATAGTCCGCCATGATGTCTTCGACCGAGGACGTCATCGGCACGTTCTCCAGCGGGATCAGCTGTCCGTCCACAATACGGCCGATGCCGTTATCGGTACATACCCATACCTCTTGATCAAACTTACAGATGGAATTGACATATGAGAACGGTTCGATCGTTTCAATAATCTTCGAAAAGCTCTGTCCCGGCATACCGTAATAGACATCCGCGCCTTTTGTACCACAGTAGAGGTAGTCCGGCTTGTCCGGATCCGGAAAGATCGCATGGATATCAGAGACGCCGAGGTCTTGGGGCGTATAGTAATCGATCAGAGATCCTTCCTTCATGGTAAAGAGTGCACCGTCGACCGTCAAGGCGTAGATCACATTCCCGTAGCCGAGTTTAAGCGTTCGGATATACTCGCTTCTGATCTTCTCGTCTTCCACCCTTTTCAGGTTCAGATCTTCGTCCACAAGTACGATACCTTCGGTCGTACCTAAGTAGATCAGTCCGTTTTCGTCCTCGACGATCGAACGGACTGACGCAGAAGGGAGTCCGTCCTGTTTGGTAAACGTCCTCCATTCGCCTCTTTCGAAGATGCCGACGCCGTTATCGTTGGTGCCCACCCAGAGTCTTTCTCCGGAATCGACCAAAAGACTGACCACGCTCGTGATACCCGTTGAAGCTGAGTCGATACGTTCAAACGTGCTGCCGTCATAGCGGATCAGGCCGCTGTAGCAGCCGATCCATATAAAGCCTTCCGGCGTCTGCGCAATGGCATTTGCCTCCGATGTCGGAAGTCCGCTCGAGTTATTGTACAGTACGGCAGAATATCCGCGGGACTGACCGACCAGTTCGATCGCAGTCTCTTTCGTATCTTCGTCTTCCGCCAGGGTCGTCTTGGGCGCAATAGTAATAAGCCCGCCCAAACCGATCATCAACGCGAGACCAAAAGTCAAAACCCTGGTTTTCAAACGAAGTGTATTCATAAAATAACTTTAACACTCTGCGCAATTAAAGGCAAAGCACCCGCTCGAGAATTCACGGAAAGTTATTATTTTGCGAACGAAGATGAATTGACAGTAATTTCCTTCTTTGACAATCGGAAGCAGACACTTGGGGCATATTCAAAAGCACCCGGATTCAGACGTTTTTCGCCTCCTCGTAGCGTTCGGTCACTTCATTCCAGTATTCTGCCATGTCCGGATCGTCGCGATGGTCCGTAAGGCTATACTTTTCGACCAGCACTTTTCCGAGATAAGAAGAGCACTTCTCCGCGCCTGTAACATTCATGTGAAGGCCTGCGTCGTAGGTGTCCAGGCTGTAATCGATGCCGATCTCGCTTTCGGCGATCTCGAGCATATTGATGTAAAGCAGGTCATTGTCTTTTGCATACTGTTTCATGTTCTCGTCCCACTCGTCGTACCAGTGCGGATAAAGCGACGGCGACTTGATCAGGACGAGCTTGATACCCTTCTCTTTACAGAGCGCGGTCATCTTGTCCAGGTACTTCATCGCCTTGTCGCCGAAAGAATAATCACCCAGAGGGCGCGCCGGCGGCATGTCACCTGCCGGCAGGATCTCATTTCTCAGATAATATCCGTTGAAAGACACCAGATCTTTTTTGAACCAGTATTTGAAATCGTCGGAAGTCAGCTCGTTCCAGCGGCTGTGGTAGCGGAAGATCGGGAAGATATACTCGATCATATTCTCGTCCTCGCACATCGAGGCATTGATCGCAGCCCACTTGGTCTTGCTCCAGCGCATGCCGTCGAGCGCCATACGGTTATACGCCTCATTCTGCGGCTCGTTATACATCAGCGAAAGCACGTTGAAAACGACAACATCCGGCGTCTCATATCGCAGAGCATCCTCGAGCAGGTAGTAAGACTGCCATACCAGCTGCTGCGCGCCGCCGCGGATAAAACTGTTGATACCAAATTCCTTCCAGAGTTGCACGGTCGAAAAGTTCTCGTACACCTCACAGTCGCCGACGAAAAGCACATCGTGATTGCCGTAAGCCTTGTAATACTCCGCCGTTAGGGCACCTTCGGTAACATCTCCCATGTACTTCGGGCGAAGAAGAAGATCGGCCAGATAAAGAACGATGCCCGCCAAAACCATCAGCGCCAGAACCAGAGCCACACGGGCAGCTCTTTTCGCCGCCTTCTTCTCGTTTTTTTCCTCTGAGAGCTCTTCGGCCTTCACGTCTTTCGGCTCAGGCGTCTTCTCCGCTGCAGCTTCTGTCTTTTGCGGCATCTGCTCTTTCTTCTTTTGGGTATTTTCAGCCATAACTTCCTCTTTATGCGTTTCGGTCAAAAGCATTGTAGCACAACCGCTGTTTTTGTGAAATGATAACGCGTTCATGTGCTTTTCCTAATGAAAAAGCACCTGCCGTGTGTTAGAATTGTTTCTCGTAAGAAACACATCCACGCATCCGGAGGGGGTCCCCATGCAGTATCTACTTTACGCATTGTACGTCGTTCTCGCCATTATCGGCATTAAGGTCGCAGGCATCATCCTGCTGTTCCTTTTTACTTTCGTATCAACACTTTTTATCAACACAAAGAAGGAATATAACACTGACTCGAAGTTCTACCGTTTCCTTCTGGTGCACACGACGGCGATCGGCATGCGCATCATGCGCGTCAGGTACGACCTTCAGGGCCTGGACAAGATCCCCGAGGGCAAGCAGATGCTCTTCGTCTGCAATCACAGATCGAACTTTGACCCGCTTTTGTCCTGGAAGATCCTCGCCAAGCACTATCCGTCTTTCATCTCAAAAGCCGAAAACTTCAAGATCCCGTTTTACGGCCGCATCATCCGCCGCTGCTGCATGATGGCCATCGACCGTGAAAACCCGAGAAACGCCATGATGACCATCGATCGCGCAAGCAAGCTCTTAAAGGCCGACGAGGTCTCCATCTTCGTGTATCCGGAAGGCACCAGATCTAAGAAATGCACATTGCTTCCTTTCCATAACGGCGTATTTAAGATCGCCCAGAAGGCAAATGTCCCGGTCGTTGTCCTGACCATCCAGGGATCTGAAAAGATCTCTAAGAACTACCCCTGGAAAAGCACTAAGATCCGCCTTAAGGTCGTGGGCGTAATGGATGCCGAGCACGTTAAGTCCGGAAAGACTTCCGATATCTCCGAGGAAGCAAGAGAAATGATCGCCAAGGATCTTGAGGAGTATCCGCTCTGATCATTCGAAAATAGCGCAATGTCGTGATGATCTTAGATATCAGGCGAACGCGAAAAAAAGCTAAGGAGCGATTCCGCAGACGCGAAGCGGCGAGGACCAGCGACGTGCTTTATTTTCGCGTCGCCTAAAACAAAGATTCATCAGCCTTGGATTTTTGCGAATAACCGTGGTCTATTGCGCAGATCTGGGAGTAATACAGCAACCCCTTCCTATGCTACAATGACAGTGGCATTTTTTATTGGGAGGGTTTTGATTATGGGTGTTTTTTACAGAATTTGTCGGAGAAGATCGAGGAGATCCGTGATCTTAATAAGCCGAAGCCGCAGGATGCGCTTCGTGATTCTTTCATGAATGAGATCACCAGGTTCTACGATGACGGGACGCAGCCGGAACACGCTTCTGCGGATATGCGCTATTATCTGCAGACACACGAGAAGCGCCTTAATGACATGGGAGTAAAACTCCAGCGCCGCTATACGGTCACACCTGATGGCGTAAAAGCGACACGCTCGAGGTACCGCCCGCCATACACCACGAGCCTTTCTTTCAAAGAGTGTGAATCTTCTACACAGATCACCAATGTTTCCACACAGAAGATCCTGAAAAAGCACAAGAAAAGCGCCAGCATTTTCTATGCGAATATCCTCGAACGCGATGGCAGCAGAACGCCGAGTATGAATGCCCGAACTGCGGCAACCGCGCGACGCTTGCCATCTTTTCCAACGGCTGTCCGATGTGCGGTACGAGATTCCAGATGAAGCAGCTCTTCCCTTGCGTAACGAATTTCTATCTGCTGTCACAGCTCGCAGGTGGCAGATCCGTTGAAAAAATCATTCCTACCGTTCGAAATGTCGCGATTCTTTTTGCTCTCGGCGTAGGTGCCTATACCACCGTTTCTACGTGGGGCCAGGCAGACCCTCACTACGCGGCACTCTTATTCGGTGTCGGAGCCGCACTCCTTGCAGGATTTTTGGGATTCATCGTCTTTTACCTGATATTCAGTCTTTTCTACGGTATTTTCATGATGGGCAAGATGACTACACAGGCCATCACCACGGCAGATGTCCAGTCCGCTGCGATGACAAAGAACTCTCTGACAAAAGCTATGCAGCGCTTTGATCCGGAATTCTCCTACGACCTTTTCGAAGGAAAAGTCATCTCGCTTTTCCGTGCGATCGCATATTCCGAAGACCGGACCAACATGAGTATTTATCGTGGCGATCCGAATCTTCCCGATCTCGATACGATCATCGATATCGACTATCGGGGCGCGATGAAGTATCTGAACTCCAGCATCCAGAATGGAAATGACCTCGTTCTTCTTGTAAGGATCTACCTGAATACGACACACCTCATCAACGGCAAAGTCGTGACAAAGAAGGAAGACTACAACATGACGCTCGTGAAGAAACTGACCGCTCAGGAGAACTACGGTTTCTCCATCCACGCCGTAAACTGCAAGACCTGCGCCGCCAGCTTTGACGCCATGCATCTTCTCCAGTGCCCGACCTGCGGTACACCGTACCACCTCGAAGAGGAAGACTGGGTAGTCGTCGGTCTGAAGCAATAATCAGTTGAGAAGTCCTTCGATCTTAGATACATGAGCATCGAGATCATCATCATGCTCTACGATACTCTTGGTAGTAGACTTAGGCTGATCTTCGGTGTCCGGTTCATCATCCCCATCACCCATGATCGATGTCTCACTCTGTTCATGCAGTTCAGATTGTGGGTGTTCGCGCACAGAACTTTTCTTTTCCTCACCGGATTTCGGGCACCCTGTAAAAAGCATACTTGAAATAACTACAGCAATAATCAGACAAAACGGACCTTTCTTATTAAGCATTTTTAGCCTCCAATATCATGGATGATTCGAACTGTTGCGATCACCCTTAAACTTTCAGAAAGTGTTAAAGATTGCCTTTTCAAGGCAATCTTTATCTGCTAAGCGTAGTATAGCAGCTCCTTGAAACTATACTCCCAAGGGAGTATAAATGGTACTATTTCTTATCGCCCGCTGATCCGATCGATGCAACTTGGAAGGCTCGGTCGGCTATTCGTCCTAAAGATCGTATCCGGCGATCAAAATTCGCCCAATAGTTGAATTTTGTCTTCATTTTCAACGATAATGTTATTGTGCACCGAAGTATCACGAGCGATACTGTAATCAGAAAAGCAGTTCGCGCAGATGGAGCAGCGGCACCTTGATCCGCGCCGCAGAGCCAAACGGAGGCAATACCATGATCGATAGCAGCAAAGTCGGAAGTTTCATTAATGAGAAGCGGAAAGAACTCGGACTGACACAGGGACAGCTCGCCGAACGGTTGAATGTTTCTTTTCAGACGGTCTCGAAATGGGAGAACGGGAAAGCGTATCCGAACATCGAGATCCTTGCTGATCTGGCAAGGACCCTGGAAGTTTCTGTGGACGAAATTCTCTCGGGCGCGATAAAAGATCAGGACGGTCTTTCCTACAGCAAGGCCGGCATCGACATCGCCTATACGGATTCGATCAAGAGCGAGATGAAAAAGCACCTTGAGACGAAAGACCGAAGAGTCTTAAACGGACTGGGACCGTTTGCCTCCCTTTACGATATCAAGTTCCCGGAGATCAAGGAGCCTGTTCTGGTGCTGAAATCCGAGGAGCCCGGCTCGAAGCAGAAACTTGCGATGGAATACGGCTACACTGAATCCATCTGTCATGACATGATCAACCACCTCGTCAACGACATCGTCGTCATGGGCGCAACTCCCCTTGCCGTCCTCGATACCATCGTCTGCGGAAAGGCTGAAAAAGCCACCATCAGCGCTCTCGTCAAAGGCGTTTCCGATGCCTGCCGGGAGAATGAATGCTCGCTCGTCGGCGGCGAAACTTCCATCCAGCCGTCCGTCGTGGATTCAGGCGTTTATGTGCTTACTTCCAGCATTGCCGGAATCTGCGAAAGAAAAAAGATCATCGACGGATCGGCGATCAGGGAAGGCGACACCGTCCTGGCACTCGCGTCCAACGGTCTTCACACCAACGGCTATTCGCTTGTACGTATGCTCCTGGATAAGATGCCGCAGATCAAGCTCGAAAAGATCAACGGAAACACGTTTATCGAAGAGATCATGAAACCGCATACGCCATACTATCCGGCCCTGAAAGGTCTTTTCGGAAAGGATAAGATCTCCGGCATGGCACATATTACCGGCGGCGGTATCCAGGGAAATCTCTGCCGCGTCATCCCCGACGGGCTGACCGCTTCGATCGACAGAAGTAAAATCAGGATCCTTCCTGTATTCCGTTTCATTAAGGAAAAAGGGAACGTATCGGATACCGAGATGCTCACTACGTTTAACATGGGCGTCGGCATGACGATCGTCGTTCCTCAGAAGGATAAGGCACAGGTAATCAAGCATCTCAGCAAGTTCCATGACTGCTATGAGATCGGCACCATCACACGAGATGACAAGGACAGAAAAGGACCTGAAAAAGTGCTTTTCGAGAGGCGCCTGAAATGGGTATAAACTTGCTTTTCAAAAAAGACTACTCATTGAAAAACAAAATGGGAGTAGTATAATAAGTATGGAAGAGGTGTTACCGCAAGACGGTTACCTCAGTTTTGGTTAAGATTTATGACCGTCACTGTGGTATGGGGACGGTCATTTCTTTATGTACTCGATAAGAATACCTACAATGATGGCTATTATGGTAAGGACCACAATAAGAATCTCATAGTCGCTCATCAGCACCACCTCCTCCCTCCACAATGGGAAGATGGAGGTTACCGTCTATCCGTTAGGGTAACACCTCAGATGCAATATTACCAAATATGCTGTCGCAATATTGGCATATTCACACTATGCGGCAAAGAGAAAATCAGAACTGATTATAGATGAACTGGGCTGCGTCGTAGCCGAGGCCGTATGCGCCGAAGACGACGATGACCAGAAGAAGTGCGGTAAAGATCGCCCAGCGGCCGGCAAACGGGATCTTCTTTTCCATCTTGTCACGTACGGATCCGGATCTTCCGATCATACTGACGACGAATAAAAGGATCGTGCCGAGCGCCAGGATAACGTAGTCCGCACGGTTGATGCCGAGGTGCAGAAGTGTGCCGTTTCCAAGGGTGTTCCAGTTCCATTTCGTAAACATCGTGCCGAACATCTTAAAGGTCAGCGGCACATCGCGGTAGCAGTCGAAAAGACGCAGCGCGCTCATGATAAGGATCGTTCTTCCGATCTGGAAAGACTTATATACGGTGCTTCCGTCGGTATTTACTTTCTTATGGAATTTCGCATAGAGCGGCTCAAGTTCCTGAGAGATCATGATGACTACGAAGTTTCCTAGACCCCAGACGATGAAGTTCCAGGAAGCTCCATGCCAGATACCGGTCGTGAACCATACGATGAAAGAAGCAAGGTAAACCGGAAGGCGCTTTCCCATATGTTCCGGAAGATGTGCACGGCTCCACTTGCTGAGCTTGAGCATCGGGCCCGAAACGGAGATCGGATAGAAGATATAATCCGTAAACCACGTGCCCATCGTGATGTGCCAGCGTCTCCAGTATTCGGCGATGTTCTTACTGAAGAACGGGCGCTCGAAGTTCTCTTTGACGGGGATGCCGAGCATTTCGGCAATACCGATCGTGATGTCGATACCGCCCGTAAAGTCGGCATATAGTTCCAGCGCGTAGAACATCATGACGAGGAATACATACGCGCCTTTGAAGTTCTCCGGCGAATCGATCATGGTATTGACCGCAGGAAGGATACGGTCCGCGATCACGAGTTTTTTGAAATAGCCCCAGATGACTCGCTGAAGACCTCTTTCCAGCACGCGTCCTTTAAAAGTATGCGGCGTGAAAAGCTCCTTACTGAGATCGCCGTAGCGGCTGATCGGGCCCTGGACAAGCTGCGGGAAAAAGCCGACGAACAGCGCATATTTAAAGAAGTTCTTCTGCGCTTCGTGGCGGTCACGATAGACATCGATGACATAACCGACCGCCTGGAAGGTGTAAAAAGAAATACCCATCGGCAGAGCAATGGTCAAAAAGTTGATCCGTTTCGGCGCATGGAAGGCCGAGAGGATACCGTTAATGTTATAGATGGTGAAATTCGTGTATTTGACGACTGCAAGGATCAGAAGCGCGAGCGTGATGCCGATCGCCATGATGCGGCGGCGCTTTTTTTTCTGCGTTTCCTTGAAACGTTTCCTAGCTTCCTTACCGACTTCCTCCGGGTTTCCCTCACCGCTCTTATCCAGTGCTTTCATCTCGGAAAAGCGCGCATCGGCTTTCTTCTTATTATTCGAGATCAGAAGTCCCGCGACATACGTAATGACCGTAACGCCGGCGATGTAAAAGAGGCATTTCCATCCCGCAAAGAAATAGAAAACGTAAGACCCCAGCAAAAGCAAGGGCCACTTCGCCTTCTTCGGAAGCACATAGTAAAGTGCCACAAGAAGGATCACAAATCCGATAAACGCGTAGGAAGTAAAAAGCATACGTATCTTAGGTTCCGATCCGCCTTCTTGCCCGCAGGAATCTTGCGGGCAAGAAAAATCAGATCTTATTTCTTACTCCTCGTCCTGCAGTTTCTCGATCAGTTCCCACAGTGCCTTCGCGGAATTGAAGTTCTCCGGGATCATGTACTCGGCGGAAACGACGACGTCGAATTTGTCGGCGATCTCCGAAACGAGAGAAATAATATCGAACGAATCGAGGATCTTTCCGTCGACAAGATTGGTTGCCGTTTCATAATCCACGTCCGGGTGAATATCCTTTAAAATCGCAATAAGCTCGTCCATTTGTCTAACCTCCAGAATGTCGCTTTTGCAAATAAGCTCCAGATAATTATATATGTACGGCTTTTTTCTTGCAATTATAAAACAGTAACTGTCAGTCCTTCTTCGGGAAAAGCACCATTCCCGTCCGATCCTTTTCACGCCCCGGCAGTACCGCATGAAGTTTACCGATACGAATTTTTCGTCATCTCTAAATGCAATGCAAAAAAAGGATCCGTGATAGGATCCTTTCGTTTTATATCATCGAAGAAAGTGCCACGCGATCGGTCTTGCCGTTTGCGGTCAATGGGATGCGGTCGAGTTTTTTCGTGACATTCGGGACCATATATCTCGGCAGGCTGTCCTTTAAGATGACCTTCATGTCCGCTTCTTCTTTATCACCGCTATAGAAAAGCACTATCTTTCCTTTTGCCTTGTCATAGACACATGCGGCGCCCGTGATACCTTCGATCATCTGCGCATTGACCTCGATCTCTCCCAGCTCGATACGATGGCCCATGTGCTTGATCTGGAAGTCTTTTCTCGACACGAACATCAGCTCGCCGCGTTCGTTGTAGCGTCCGATGTCACCGGTCCTGTAAATGAGCTCCGGCCAGTGCTTTTGCAGAGGATTGAGCGTGAAGCTTTCTGAAGTTTTTTCCGGATTGTTCATGTATCCGAGTGTCAGGGAAGTGCCGCGGATGCAGATCTCGCCCTGTTCGCCACTTTCTCTGGAAACTTCGTTATTTTCGTCGTCGAGGAGAATGATGTCCGTATTATCGAACGGGCGGCCGATCGGGATCGCCTCGCCGTCTTCAAAATCCCTGTCGACTCTGTAGTAGCAGCACATGCCGGTGCCTTCGGTCGGTCCGTAAAGGTTCGTAAACGTTGCCTCCGGGAGCGCCTGGCGCCACATACGGAAGTGTTTCAGCGGGAATACCTCAGAGCCGAACGCGATCGTCTTTAAATACTTCGGCACTTCTGTCTTAAAGGTGCCGAAAGTAGAGATGATCGTCAGCGCCGAAACGACCCAGCAGACGGTGTTGATCTCATGTTCATTTAAGTACTGCACGAGTTTTAATGGCTGCATGAACAGCGTCTTCGGGACAAACCAGGTCGTCGCACCATAGCGTATCGTCGGGAAAAGCTCCTTGAAGCAGGCGTCGAGATAAAGAGGCGTCTGGTTGCCGAATACGGTTTCCGAGGAAAAACCGAGGACTTCGGAAAGCTGGTCGATATAGTCATTGACGGCGCGGTGGCAGCCGACAACGCCCTTCGGAACGCCGGTCGAGCCGGATGTAAATACGATATACAGCGGATCGGTATCGATCGATGAACGATAGACGGCCGTAAGCGCTTCCTCGTCGATCTCGGAACTGCTGAGGATCTCGGAATATCTGACGATCTTTCCGGCAAAGCCCAGATCGGAAGCTTTTTCAAAAGTAGAATCATCACAGATCAGAAGCGGTGATTTGACGTTTTCGAGGATCAGGTGGATGCGTACCGCCGGCATCTCGGCGTCGATCGGAACGTAGTAGGATCCTGCGCGGATGATGCCGAAGAAAGCGGCGACCTCCTCCGGAGACTTCTCCATAAAGACGACGACCGGGCTCTTTTTGATCCCTTCGCAGAGAACGAACGTACCGATCCGGTCGATCGCATGGTCGAGCTGAGTAAAAGTCAGCACGGAATTTTCTCCGCAGAAAGCCGGCTTATCCGGGAACTTTTTCACGGTATTTTTCAGATCTTTCAGCACATGATTATGCATCTGTTATTCTCCTTTGCATTCGCGTACACAGGCTTTGGCCAGTACATCGATGATATCTACGAAACGCCCGTCGAGATCCATCTCGACCATGGCCTGTGAAAGCTCGGTGCAGCCGAGGACGACCGCCTGTGCGCCGGAACAAAAAAGCGCTTCGGATACCTCTTCAAAAGCACCGTGGTCCAGTGCTTTTCCCGCCTTCACATCATCATAGATCAAAGACATGACTTTCTTCTGGTCACTTTCTTGCGGCCAGATGCAGACCACGCCGTATTCATGTAAGACATCGTCATAGATCTTCGAACTGCGTGCGCCGTCGGTCGCCATGACACCGAGCGAAGTCACGCCGTTTCCCCGGCACCAGGCTCCAAGTTCTCTTATCGCGTGGATGACCGGAAGGCCGATGCCTTCTTCCATTTCTTTATGAAAAGCATGCGCCGTGATACATGGGATCGCGAGGACCTCCGCTCCGATATCACGGAGTTTTCTTCCGGCTTCGATCAGTTTCGGGCGCGGGTCTTCCGCCAGATCTTTCGAAAGAAGGAAAGCGGTACGATCCGGGATCTGCGGGCAGGAGCCGATCCAGGTCTCGATGTGTTCCTGATCTATGGATGCATGGGTCATCGCAACGATGCGGCTGTAGAAATATGCAGTCGCCATTGGTCCGAGTCCGCCGATGATTCCCAGTTTCTTCAAAGCTCTTCCTCTCTTTTCCTCTTACGGGATCTTCACGTCGTAACGGTCGGCATCGTAATAATGGTAACCGCGGTGGCTGTCGGAATAGGTCTTCAGTCTCTGGGAATCCCACATGAAGAATCTCGTTCCGTCATCTTTCGTCAGCGCGTCACAGTGATACCAGACGCCGTCGATCTTGACCGCATTCCAGAAATGCTGCGCGTATGTGATCGGATATCTCTCGATCATGAAGGTCTCGATTCCCGCACGGGTATAAAGTGCATGGCAGGTAGATGCGATCGTGAAGCAGTCACCGATACGGTTCTTAAGACCGTCATATGCACCCTGGATCCAGCTGACTTTTTCGGCATGGCCCTGGTACTTGATCGACCAGTCGACCCAGTTAAAGATCGCTTCGACCTTCTCCTTCTCGCTCATGTTGTCGTTAATGATCTGATCGAGGATCTTATCGCACAGTTCCCAAACATCTTCTTCGGTATAAGGACGATAGACGACCGTGACCGTGATCTCGACGGAGGCCGTATTCCCGGCCTTATCGGTTGCGGTATAGGTGACTTTATATTTTCCTTCCGTATTGTTATCCACGGCGGAGTTATCGACGGTATAAGTAATGTCCGGATCCGCGTTGTCCGTGACGCTGATATGATCCTTATACGCGATCGCCTGACCGGTGATCACACTTATATCCTTCGCGCCGGAAATGACCGGCGGTTCTTCATCCGCGGTCAGGTTGATATGCGAGGTAACGATATCCTCATTTCCGCCCTGGTCGGTAAGACGGATCTGTACGTCTCTTTCGCCCGGCTCATCAAACTTCGGATCTTCGACGAATTCGACCGTTACCGGCGTTGCGTCCGTAAGGCCGTCGACAAGTTCTTCCGGCGTCTTCGGATAGCAGGCGAAGCCTTCGTAATTCACGCCGGTTGCTCTCGGCGGAGTCGTATCCTGCAGGTGCAGAATGCTGTCATAACGGATACCGTCCACGCTAAAAGAAACGGTATAGTCGCCCGGTTCATTCATCTTGATCTCGCTGAGCGGAGTCAGAAGCGCCGCATCTTTTTCTCCAAAGGCAAACGAACCTGCCTCGGGGCGTTTGCTGCCGGCTTCCATGGTGATCTCGGGATAAATGCCGATGACACGAAGCTGCGTCGTCGCGCTTGCGACATTTCCGCCCATGTCACGACAGGTAAGGGTGATGTCCTGAAGTCCGACACGCTCAAAATCGGGTTCGGAGACGAACTCGACCGTGCAGGTCGTCTGGTCATCCATCGTGACGATAAAGTCTTCGGCCGGGATCGTCTGGCCGTACATCGTCGTCTTCGGCGCCGCGGAAAGGACCGGTGCGATCGTATCAGTGACGATGAGCTTGGTTTCATATGTCTTCTTCCCGAGTTGAATCGAGATCGGATATTCGCCCGGCACGCTTACGTCATAAGCGGAGGTGCCGTATTGGAAAGCCGCGGCCTTCTTATCTTTCTTAAAACGGACAAAATCGGAAGCACTGACCGGTGTTCCCGCTTCCACGGAGCATTCTTTATAGACTCGCTTTTCTTTGTCAACGTAAATGTATAACGCCACAGATGCAACGATCAGAACAGCCAGTGTGACCACAATGATCAATATACGGCGTTTTTTCTTACTCATGATGTCTTCATCTCCCATGTCTGAATGCGGCAGAACCATAGGAAACCCCGAAAAGCCCTGTCATTTTACTGCTAATACTATATCACGTTTGTTTGATTTTCGCATTACGAGTTCGTTATGTCACTCAGGATATTCATGGACCAGTTAGCATCGATTAATTCGTACTCGGTCTTATTCTCTTCAATGAAAATTACCATGTCGTAAAACCCCATCTTAAGGCCGATGCGCTGCACCGTGTAAATGTCGAACATGTTGGTCTTGCCCGTTTCCCGGACCTTCAGGATCT
>CAJOLL010000033.1 GCA_905235455.1 uncultured Clostridia bacterium | reverse complement strand
GCAGACGATCGAAACGATACTTGCCAAAGGCACCAGTGCCGCCTATATGATCCTCGACGTCGACCACTTTAAGAGCGTTAACGATAAGCTCGGCCATATCGTCGGTGACCAGGTCCTCAACCGCCTGGCGCATATGATGATCGAGTACTTCCCGGATGAGATCGTCGGACGTCTCGGCGGTGATGAGTTTGTTATCTTTATGGAGAATCCGCCGGAGAATGAGGTGCTTTCACAGAGGCTCAGGAACTTCCAGCTGGCGGTCAACGAAGAGCTCCGGGACGTAACGAACGGAATCGCCACCTTGTCCATCGGTATCGCGCTGGCGCCGCAGGACGGCAATAACATGGATACGCTCTACGATAAAGCCGACCGTGCGCTCTATGTCGTTAAAAAGGAAGGAAAGAACAACTTCCGTTTCTACAGCAGCACGCTTCCGTCGAAGCAGGCAAAACTCGACCGCCCCGAAGCGATTGAGATGAATATCCGCACGCTCATGCAGCAGCTAAAAGAACCGGGTACGATCCGTGGCGCTTACTGGCAGGATTATGAGCCGTTCCTGGCAATCTTCCGCTTTATCGAACGTATGCTGGCAAGATCCGAGCAGACCTTCTGTGTCATGCTTGTCACCCTTCTCGATAAGGAAGGAAACATGCTGGAGGCGCACTCGCTGGAACCGGCCATGGATGTGCTTTTTGCGGCGATTCAGGATACGCTTAGAAAAGGCGATGTTTTCACGAAGTTCAGCGGCGCCCAGTATATCGTCATGCTGCCTTCCGCCAATGCAGAAAGCGGCGGCGTGATCGCTTCTGACCGTTTGAAAGACCGTTTTGAAGCTTTGAATACGGATCCGAATGTTGTCATTTCCACGGATCTGACCATGATGGATATGGTCGAACGCGCATAAAACGCCTGATAATCCGCATTGAAATTATACCGGTGCTTTTCTATAAGAATATAGAAGAGTTTGCCTGTTTATGGTAGAATTACAAAGTTATATGTTTCAATGGAGGCAGGAAAATGCTGGATATCAAATTTGTCCGCGCAAATCCGGACATCGTTAAGGAAAATATCAAGAAAAAGTTTCAGGATGACAAAATCCAGATGGTGGACGAGGTCATCGCTTATGATAAGGAGCTTCGTGAGGCGAAGACGAGAGTGGAGTATCTTCGATCCCAGAGAAACACGATCAGTAAGCAGATCGGCGTTCTGATGGGCCAGGGAAAGAAGGACGAGGCCGAGGAAGCCAAAAAGCAGGTCGCTGCCATGGCTGATGAGATGGCGGCGCTCGACGTCAAGGAACAGGAACTCACCGAGAAGGTCAGAAAGATCATGCTCGTGATCCCGAACATTATTGACGATTCCGTACCGATCGGTAAAGATGACAGTGAAAACGTGGAAAACGAGCGTTTCGGCGAGCCGGTCGTTCCGGATTTCGAAGTTCCTTACCATGTGGATATCATGGAGAGCTTCGACGGAATCGATCTCGATGCCGCAAGAAAGACCAGCGGAAACGGGTTTTATTACCTCAAGGGTGATATTGCGAGACTTCACTCTGCGATCCTTTCCTACGCAAGAGATTTCATGATCGACCGCGGCTTCACATACTATGTACCACCGTTCATGATCCGTTCTTCCGTTGTTACGGGCGTTATGAGTTTTGCCGAAATGGAGAACATGATGTATAAGATCGAGGGCGAAGACCTCTACCTTATCGGTACATCCGAGCATTCCATGATCGGGAAGTTCATTGATACGATCATCGATGAAGCTGATCTGCCGCAGACGCTGACCTCTTATTCTCCGTGCTTCCGTAAGGAAGTCGGTGCCCATGGCATCGAGGAGAGAGGTGTATACCGTATCCATCAGTTCGAGAAGCAGGAGATGATCGTTGTCTGCAAACCGGAAGACAGCATGGACTGGTATAATCGGCTGTGGAAGAATTCCGTAGACTTTTTCAGAGGTCTCGATATCCCGGTAAGAACACTCGAGTGCTGCAGCGGCGACCTTGCTGACCTGAAGGTGAAATCCTGTGACGTCGAGGCATGGTCCCCGCGTCAGAAGAAGTATTTCGAAGTCGGTTCCTGCAGTAACTTAGGTGACGCGCAGGCAAGACGCCTCGGTATCCGTATCAGAAACAAAGAGAAGGGCAATTACCTCGCTCATACGCTGAACAATACCGTTGTTGCTCCGCCGCGTATGCTGATCGCTTTCCTTGAGAACAATCTCAATGCCGACGGTACGGTAAGCATTCCGGAGCCGCTGCGTATGTATATGGGCGGTAAGGATAAGCTGGTACCGAAGAAGTAACAGGAAAGCACATACATGCGAAACAGGAAATTCATAATCGGTTTTGTGGTCTTTGATATCGTCGCGGTTTTGACGATCGTTCTTATTCTGGTGCTCTTTAATCCGTTCGAAGCCAAAGTGGCTCCGGATACGGATCCGACGACTGCATCCGTCACGCAGAAGACAAATTCTGACGCAGCCTCTTCGGTCGGAGAACTCGAAGAAGATAAGATGGAGCTTTTCCATGAGACTCCGAGCATGCTCGGCATGCGCGAAGAATCCCGGATGACGGAGGATGGCCTTTACTATACGTCTTACCGCGCCGAATGTGATCTCGATTTCGAAGGTGACGGGGCGCTCGAGTCCATGAGCATCGAACTGGACGCGCACAGTGAATCTCTCTATGTGCTGGTCAACGACGGCGGAAATCTCATGGATTATGTAGTTCCCGGCAAGTGCTTTTCGTATATGGAAAAATACGGAGAAAAAGCCTGCAAGGGCATGTTCCGCGGTTACACGGTCGATCTGAACAAGAACGATCCATATTCGGAAGTCTGCCTGGAAATGATGCGCGACACCTGGGGCGAGTATCAGACGCTGGTCGTCCGTTATGACGGAACGCGTATACAGGCCTCTGTCGTCCGCGGCGCAATCGCTGCACTGTCTAATGCCGGTGCCGTGCAGTTTTCGTTTTACGACTGCGTTTATGGTGAGCATAAGCTTTACAAAACATATGACATTACGAGTGAAACGGATTTTCTTAAAGCCAGAACGGACTATTTCTTTGCGGACAGAAACGTAGAGAAGACTTCATACCTTTATAACACGAACACGGATATACAGTGTACGAACATAAAAGGGGAGCCTGCAACGATCCCGGGCGGTTCCGCTTTCTACTGGTGCAGAACGGATGATGAGACGTATGTCGACATCATAACGACAGATAACAAAGTCTACCGTCTCCCGATCACCAAAGACGGCGGCGAAGACGGATCAAGGCCGGTATTTCACTTGGGTGATAAATACGCAGCGGAAATTTTGACAAGATAAGGGAGGAGAATCAATATGGGCATCATCGTCGGACTGGATGTAGGCGGAAGTACCACAAAAGTAGTAGGGATGGATGGTGACAAGATCATCGGCAATAAGATCGTCAAAGCAGACGATCCGGTAACTTCTGCTTTCGGTGCGCTCGGAAAACTCATGGATTCTTATGAACTGAAGATCTCCGATATTGAAAAATTAAAGATCACCGGCGTCGGCGCTTCGTTCCCGACAGGAAACCTTCTGGGCATCCCGACGGTACGTATCCAGGAATTCTTTGCGACAGGGCAAGGCGGTCTTTTCCTTTCCGGACTCGATCATGCCATAGTCGTCAGTATGGGAACAGGTACGGCCTTTGTAGAAGCTTCGAAAAAGGAAGTCCGTCATATCATCGGTTCCGGTGTCGGCGGAGGTACTTTGGTCGGTCTTTCCAACTGCGCACTGAATATGCGTGATTTCGACATGATCGCGGAACTGGCTGCGGGCGGTAACCTTAACCACGTTGACCTCACGATCGGTGATATTTCCCATTCAGTGATCCCCGGACTTACAATGGATACGACGGCTTCGAACTTCGGTAAGATGCAGGACGACGCAAGTAAGGCAGATATTGCCCTCGGGCTTTATAATGTCGTTTTCCAGTCGATCGGAACGATGGCAGTGCTTTCCGCAAGAAATGCAGGCCTTAAGGATGTCGTATTTACCGGTCAGGCGACAAAAGCACCGATGTGCAGCACGATCTATAAGGCGTTCTCCGAACTTTATAATCTCAACTTTATCGTGCCGCAGATGTCCGAATTCGCAACGGCGATCGGTGCGGCAATTGCAGAAAAAGTCTGAGGCACACTTATGACCGGGGCAAAGGAAACCGCAGGTAAGGCGAATACTCGTGCATTTGAACTGGATCTTCTTCGCGGATTCGCGATCTTTATGATGGTCCTGCATCATTTTGCATACGATCTCCGGTATATTTTCGAATACGATGTCTTTTCCTTTATCAGCGCAAATTGTGACTGGTTCTGGGCATTTTTGCATCCGTTTTTCATCTTCATTTTCGTCGCGATCTCCGGTATCTGCTGCCAATTCTCGAGAAATAATTTCAAGCGTTCGCTGAAGCTTTTGATCGTGGCGCTCGGGTTTACCGCGGTAACGATCACGGCCGACCATTTCCTGAATCTGGGTTGTTCGATCTATTTCAATATCCTGCATCTTCTTTTCGTATCGACTTTCCTGTTTGCGGTCTTTGACCATGTCGAGCAGAAGAAGTGCGGCGGAAGAAACAGCCGTAACGGGGATGCCGTACTGTTTCTGATTGTCATGTTTTTTTTCTTCCTGCTAAACGGTATTCACTATTATCATTACACGATCCATTCGGGTTTTGTCAGTATCCTTGGTATCGAACCGCATCCGGATTCTGTCTGGACAGTCGGTGACGAGATCGGCCTGATCCCCTGGGTAGGCGTATTCTTCCTTGGCGTGCTGATCGGCCGTCATGTCTATAAAAATAAGGAAACGCTTTTCCCGAAAGCTCCCAAAGCCGTGCATGCGGTCTCCAAGCCTTTTGAGTGGATCGGAAGAAATTCGCTTCTGGTCTATATTCTGCACCAGCCGATCATTTTAGGTATCCTTTATCTGCTGAAGTATGTGGGGGTGCTCAAATGAAGTCCTCGTGGAAACGGTGGATCTTCGGCATTCTCCTTCCGATCTTCCTGATCGTTCTTCTTTATGTGCTTCAGCTGATTTTTACGCAGTTCCCTTCGGCCGGCGAAGCCTATGCAAAAGGACCGTTCCTCGTCTTTTCGTTTCTTCCCGCAAAGATCTCGTCCCTGGTGCCGATCTCTTTAACAGAAGTCTTTGTCGTGACACTGGTGTTTTCCTCACCGATTCTGATCGCGTGGATCGTGATCCGTATAAGAAGAGCCATTAAGGAAAAACGCGGTAAGAAATACTTTTTCAATGTAGGAAGAGTGTCGGCATGGGCAATGGCCGGTATCTATCTTCTATTCATGCTGCTGCACGGCATTAACTACACAAGATATTCTCTTGATGATAAACTCGGATTCGGAAAAAGACAGTATTCGCTCGAGGAACTGAAAGAGGTATATATCTGGGTCATCAACGGTCTGAATGAATCCAGATCCGCATGTCAAGAAGATGAAAACGGAGTCGTCACATACCCCGGCGGGACAAGCGCATTTTTACATGATGTGGAAGATCTCTATGAAGAGGCAGCGAAGGATTTTTCCATGATCAAAGGGAACTCGACACGTCCGAAATCGGTTATGCTTTCCCATTACTGGTCCTATACGGATATCGTCGGAATGTATTTCCCGTTTTTTGCCGAGGCGAATGTAAATACGGATGTACCTCTCGTCAGCCAGTTCTATAATGCCTGCCATGAATTGAGCCATGTTCACGGGTATGCGGTCGAAAATGATGCGAATCTGGCAGCTCTTCTGATCTGCCTGAATAGTGACTGCCCGCAGCTTCGCTATGCCGGTTACCGTGAGGCGTTCGACCTGATCTGGGTGGACCTGAGGATCGCCTTTAACAATGACAGTGAAGGCTTTGCTGAATTTGTACAGTCGCAGTATCTGGTTGCCGGGTATTTCCGCGACAGTGATGCGATCGATGTTTATTGGGATTCGATTAAGCCGCCAAAGATCGTCGAGAATATTTCCAATGCCACGAACGATACTTTTCTTAAGATCAACCAGCAAGAAGAGGGTGTGAAGAGTTATAACATGCCCACTTCGACGGTGGCGGATTACTATTTTACATACATATACGGTAAAAGCTGATGAGATGTGAGGATCCGACAAACCATAATCATCCCGGGAAGGCAGGGGACAAGTCCCCGAAGATCCTCGTAAGATGCATCGGACACGAGTTTTACTATCCGATCAGCGATATTCTTCGCCTTTTTACGGGAGAGATCCCGCGCCAGGAAGGAAGCAGTGTCGTCTGTGATGCAGGTGCTATGGCGTCTGTCATCGGTCTTTTTAACGAAGATCCGGTTCTTATCAGCAACATTTCAGAAAACCGGGTCGAGACATTTGCACAAAACTGTACTTTGGGAGAAGAAGCGCTTCGGATCTTTATCGATAAAGAAGCCATGTTTCTTCCTTCTAACCGCGAAGTAAAGAGACAACTGTATTTCCTGCTTTCCCGATTGTCGGGAAGATCTTTTCCGTGGGGCTCTCTTACAGGCATTCGACCGACGCAGGTGGCAAGAGAATTATCTTCCGAAGAGGAGATGACGAAGATCTACGATGTCCGTAAAGACAAGGCACATCTGGCATTTCTTACCCGCGACAGGGAAAACCTGATTCTTTCAGGGACCGATCCTGACTCGCTGCATGTCTATATCGGGATCCCGTTCTGCCCGAGCCGGTGCGCATACTGCTCTTTCGTTGCGCAGGAAGCGCCACGGAAAACGGCACTTCTTCCGCAGTATGTCGATGCCGTGCTTGCTGAGATGGACATGCTCCTTCCGAAGATCAAAGGAAAGATAGAGACACTCTATATCGGAGGCGGCACACCGACAGTCCTTTCTGAAGAGCTTTTCGAGAAGTTCATCAAAGGTGTGTTCTCACACGAGGAATTTCAGGATCTGAAGGAGATCTGTGTCGAGGCCGGACGCCCGGATACGATCACGGAAAAGAAACTGCAGGTGCTCCTTGATGCAGGCGTAAAAAGAATCTGCATCAATCCGCAGACGCTTTGCGACGCGACTCTTACGCGGGTAGGAAGAAAGCATACGGCAGAAGACTTTGTAAATGCATTTGAAATGGCGAGAAAAATGGGCTTTTCGATCATCAACACCGATCTGATCGCGGGACTTCCCGGAGAAACCGCGGAAGAATTCTGCGATTCGCTCAGAAAGATCATAGCGCTTTCTCCGGAAAACATCACCGTGCATTCACTTTCGAAAAAGCGCCGTTCCTCTTTGTCCCGTGAAGAGATCGTCAGACAGGAAAAAGAAGAACTTGAACGTATCGAGAAGATGCTTTCGTTTGCAGAGGAAAAACTTCTTAATGAAGGATATGCTCCTTATTACATGTATAAACAAAAGGATACCCTGGGCGGCCATGAGAATGTCGGATACTGTAAAGACGGTACAGAGTGCATCTATAACGTCGCCATGATGAGCGACCAAAGATCGGTTCTGTCTTTTGGCGCCGGAGGTATGAGCAAACGAGTCTTCTTCGAATCCGAAGACGCATTGCACGTCCGAGTCGAGCGCTGCCCGTGCATCAAGGATCCGATCCAGTACATCGCCAAAGTTAACGAGATGGTAGAGAAGAAGATCAGGTTCTTTTCTGAATAGTCATTGTCATCGAATATTTGAACATAGATAGAATTTTTGAATAACGATCCACTGGATGTTACAATCTGATTGAATTCATCGAGAATTGTCGCATTTTTTTGGCTTCGCCATCATATCCTGAAATGCCCTCACATCCTGAAATCCAGATGCAAATTGAAAATGGGCAGTACGATAAAGATAAGTTCGATGCTTATAATGAAGCGGTAAGAGAACTGTAGGCTCAGCCGGAGGGGTATTCTTCAGGGTACCATGCGCTTTATCCTGCCGGAAGAAGGGATGACTCCGGAAGAACTGTTGAGGGACGAAGAGACCCTTTCTTTTCTTGGTTCGAAAACCTGGGAAAAGAAAGGAGACTATCAGGGGATCTTCCTGACTATTCCGAAATATGATGTTTTATCTGATCTCCGGCTTTCGGAATATCTGATAGAGATGGGAATGGCGGATGTTTTTGATCCGACAAAAGCGGATTTCAGTCCTCTGAATGAGAAAGATCAGCTTCTTTTCATTACCTCGATCATTCAGGATTCCAGGGTAATGATCGATGAGGAAGGCTGTAAGGCTGCATCTGTGACGATCGAAATGGTCGGTGCGGGAGAACCGGGATACGATTATTATTTTACCGTTGACCGGCCGTTTGTTTTTGAAATCGTAAGTGAAACGGGATCTCCTTTGTTTATCGGGATAGTGAATGATCCTTCGTAGTTTGTTCTTGCTTTTATCCCGAAGCATGATATAATCATCAAGTGTGCATTTTTTCGAGGTGTAGCGCAGTTGGTAGCGTACGTGCTTTGGGAGCATGGGGTCGCAGGTTCGAACCCTGTCACCTCGACCAGAAAAGAGTCCGATACTTCGGGCTCTTTTCTTATTCCGAAATAGTATTTCGTATTCTTCGAAATCCGCAGAAAAACAAATGCTAACTCCGAATGGCAAAGTTGTTGATATTTTCGCGCTTTCATTATAAAATCATAACATATTTATAACTAAGAAATGCGCTATGCGCAATGGAGGGCAATATGGAAAAAAGAACAAGAATAAAGAAGTTCTCTGCTATCATGCTCGTATTCGCTATCATTGTCTGCTTCACAGGATGTCTGCGTACATCTTACACAGCAACGATCAAATCTGACGGTACAGCTGATATAACTTTCCTGTATGCGATCATTGAAGATTATGCTACAGGTATTGAGGAATCCAGAGACGGTCTTGATGAGAGTCTCGAGGATTTCGACTATGATTATGAGATTGAAGATTATGACGAGGACGGATTTGTAGGTTTTACGGTTACTGTTTCCGATATCGATCTTGAAGATTTCGAGGAAGTATTTACAGACGCTTTCGGTATTGAAGGTTTTACTCTGGAAGAAGATGACGGTGTTTACACTCTCGAATGGGATGCTTCCGATTCTACTTCCGAAGCTTCCGGCTCCGGTATCTCTGCTGATACACTCAAACAGTATGACGGCTACATGAAGTTCGTTCTCGAGCTTCCGGGCAAGTCGATCGATGACAACGCCACCAAATCTAAGGGCAACAAGCTTGAGTGGGATCTTTTTGATCTCGATGAGCCGATCTACTGCGAATTCGATCTTTCTAAGTCCAGCAGTTTTCCGTGGGGACTGATCATCGGAATCATCGTTGGCGTTATCGTAGTTGCAGCTGTCATCGCTGTTATCGTTATCATTATGAAGAAAAAGAAGAACGCTCCGGCTCCGGATCCGGTTGTTCCGACATTCCCGCAGGCTCCTGTTGATCAGGGATTTGCACAGCCGGCCGGTTTCCCGCAGACACCTGTAGTTCCGCAGGCTCCGGTAGCACCTCAGGCTCCTGTAGCACCGCAGGCTCCGGCACAGTTTGTACCGCAGCAGGCACCGGTAGTTCCTCAGGCTCCGGTAGCACCTCAGGCTCCGGCACAGTTCGTACCGCAGCAGGCACCGGTAGTTCCTCAGGCACCTGCAACTCCGGAAGTTCCGCAGGCTCCGGTTGCTCCGGCAGCACCTGAAGCTCCTGCAGCTCCGGTTGACAACACACCGGTTGATCCGCAAGTTTAATCGTACGGATTGAAAAAGGATTAATAGGGGGCTGCCGATGAGGCGGCCCCTTTTTTCAAAATAGGGAAGAGAAAAGGCAACAGTAAAGGAAGGGCAAATGGGGAGAAAAGATATTCTGCTTTCAGTAAAGAAGATCATTTCTGCAATTCTCGTACT
Source organism: uncultured Clostridia bacterium (assembly GCA_905235455.1). Classification (GTDB taxonomy): domain Bacteria; phylum Bacillota; class Clostridia; order Saccharofermentanales; family Saccharofermentanaceae; genus Scatonaster. Next base: position 9,463 of record CAJOLL010000033.1, on the reverse strand, counting down.
TGGGCTGCTCTTAGAGCTTACCGCATGTGTCCGTTATTCGGTCGGCTGTACAGTCAATTCGGACGGAACCGTAAATCTGACTTATCTTTATGCGCTGTCTGATCTTACGGACGGTAACGGCGATGCCGGATGGGCGGAAGAAAAGAAAGAGTTTGAGAGTAAAGGCTGGTCCACCAGAGACTATACCGGCGACGGAAGCAGTGATTCGAGTTCTTATAACGGTTTTATCGCTTCAAAAAGCGCCATCCCGATCGACCAGGTTGAGACCGAGGTCAGAGCTTTGGGAGAAGGCTTCGAATCGTTTACGTTCCGTTTGGATGACGGCGTGTATACGATCGACTGGAATACGGAATCTGTCAATCAAATGGTATCTGTAGAAGGATCTTCTCTGGGCGATCTGAGCATATACGGGGGCTACATGAAGTTTACCCTGGAGCTTCCGATCAAGCCGATCCATGAGAATGCCACATCTTCCAAAGGATCTCTTCTCGAGTGGGATCTTTCCAAGATGAACGAGCCGATCCACTGTGAGTTTGAGCTTCCGATGCCTTCGAATGATGACGAAGATGAGGAAGAAGCCGTTGAAAAGAAATTGAAAAAGAAGAGCAGATCTTCGGATTCATCGGTGAACGTGGTACTTCTGATCATCTTGGGTGTGATCTGTCTGGCTCTTGTCATCGGTGCGATCGTACTTATTGTCCTCCTTGTAAAGAAGAAAAAGAGAGACGCGTTTACGGCTCCGATCTCGGTTCCTGCCCACACTGCGCAGCCAGTTGCACCTCAGAATCAGATCCCGAATGAACAGCGGGTATTTGTTCCGCAGGATCCGATGCCGTCTCCGTATTCGTCTTCCGGTCTTCCGGATCCGTTTACATCCGGTAATTCGACATCTTATACTCCGGGTCTTCCGGATCCTTTTGCCGGAAATAAAGATAACGGACAGGATCATCCTGATCCGTAATGGTTCCTGTAGAAATATAAGTCTTAGCTGCCCTCTTTGTGAAAAGCACCTGGAGGGCAGTTTCTTTTGTAAAGAGAGTATAAAGAATGTCGAGGATCGGCGCACGAAGTATTGTCTTAATTTCCAAGAAGAGTATAATTGGTGTTGTTCAATTCTTGTGAATCTGAAATAAAAAATGAACAGGTGAACGATTATGAGTCTGCAAAGAAAACATTTTGATATCCTGGTCGCTCTTACATCTTCGGAAGAAGCTCTGTCCCAGCGCGATCTGGAGAAGATCACCGGCTATTCTCTCGGTACGATCAATAAAGTATACAGAGAACTCGACACCGACGGGCTGGTCGATTCCGGAAGGATTACGGACAAAGGCATCGAAGCTTTAGAGCCTTACCGTGCCAAACGCGCTGTGTTCATTGCGGCGGGATTCGGCTCGAGGATGGTTCCGATTACGCTAAATACACCTAAGCCTCTGGTTCGTGTTCACGGCAAGCGCATCATTGACACACTTTTGGACGCATGTCTGGATGCAGGGATCGAGGAGATCTATATTGTAAGAGGTTATCTCGGTGAGCAGTTCGACCAATTGCTTTATAAGTATCCGATGCTGCATTTTTTGGATAATCCGATGTTCAACGAAGCCAATAATATCAGCAGTGCCATGTTGGCAAGACACCTGCTTTCAAATTCCTATGTATTCGAGGCAGACCTTCTTCTTTCCAATCCGAAGATCATAACGAAGTATCACTATACTTCCGATTTTCTCGCGATCCCGAAGGATCGGACGGATGACTGGTGCTTCGAAGTCAAGGACGGTGTGATCCAGAAGGAGAAGGTCGGCGGTGAGAACTGCTGGCAGATGGTAGGTATTTCTTACTGGAATGAGGAAGACGGAAAGAAACTTGTTGATGATATTCCTTCTGTCTATACCGGCCCGGGCGGCAAAGAGCGTTACTGGGAACAGGTCCCGCTTGTCTATAAGGAAAAGAACTATCGGGTCGAGGTACGTGCCTGTAAGGAAGAAGATATCGTAGAGATCGATACTTTCCGCGAGCTCAAAGAGATCGACCCGGCTTACGATGTATAATGAAGGAGAAAGAAAATGGAACCAGTAAAAAGAAACATCTTGTTAAATCCGGGCCCGTCGACAACGACGGATACCGTCAAATACGCGCAGGTCGTACCGGATATCTGCCCGAGAGAAAAAGAATTTTCCGGCCTTATGAAGGACCTTCGTGAAGATCTCGTCAGGGTCGTTCACGGAGATCTTACGAAATATACCTCAGTGCTTTTCTGCGGGTCGGGAACGATCAACATCGACGTTTGCATCAACTCTCTTCTGCCGGAAGGAAAGAAGGTCCTGGTCATCAATAACGGCGCATATTCTTCCCGTGCCGTTGAGATCTGCGAGGGCTACGGTATTCCTTATATCGAGCTGAAGTTCCCGGTCGATCAGCGTCCGGATCTTTCTACTGTTGAGGAGACCTTAAAGAATAATCCGGATATCGCACTGGTTCATACTACGCATAACGAGACCGGCACGGGCATCTTAAATCCGATCCGTGAGATCGGCGCGCTGGTGCATAAGTACGATGCCATATTTACCGTTGATACCACAAGCACATATGCGATGCGTCCGATCGATATCGAGAAGGATAACATCGATTTTTGCATGGCTTCCGCGCAGAAGGGCCTGATGGCGATGACCGGTCTTTCTTTTGTCATCGGTAACAGAGCGATCATCGAAAAGTCCGCTTCCTACCCGAAAAGAAGCTACTACTGCAATCTTTTCCTGCAGTATGACTGCTTTGAAATGACAGGGGAGATGCATTTCACTCCGCCGGTACAGACGATCTACGCGACAATTCAGGCACTGAAGGAATACTGGGCGGAGGGTGAAGAGGCAAAGTGGGCCCGCCACACCAGAGTCTTTAACGCCATCAACGAGGGGTTGGATGAGCTCGGCTTCCGGCAGGTCATCAAGCCGGAATGGAGAGCCGGTCTTGTCTCTTCCGCGATCTATCCGGACGATCCGAACTTCAGCTTCGAGAAGGTGCATGACTACTGCTACGAAAGAGGTTTTACCATCTATCCCGGAAAGATCTCAACTACGAATACTTTCCGTCTTTGTGCACTCGGTGCGATCGACGAACCGGATATCGAAGCTTTCTTCCGGGTCTTCCGTGAAGCCCTGGAAAACTCGGGCGTTGCAATTCCGGTACAGTACAAGTAAGACGCGCGAATAGTGCTTTTAGATTAGAATCAGGTAAGGAGAATCATCATGAAAACAGCTTACACTTGCTTTTGCACAGACGTGATCCATGACGGACATCTGAATATCATCAACGAAGCAAAAAAACTTGGCAAGGTCATCATCGGATGTCTTTCCGACAAAGTTTTGATCCGTTATAACAAGTTCCCCACGATCTCGCAGGAGGAGCGCATGCGCCTTTATCGCACGATCCCGGGTGTCGACCAGGTCGTCCTTCAGGAAGAGATGCAGTACGATGACGTTATCGCGCTGATCCATCCGGACTATGTCGTTCACGGTGACAACTGGAAGGAAGGTCCGGAAAAGACGATCAGGGATCATGTGGAGGAGCTGCTTTCCGAGTACGGCGGACAGCTTGTGGACGTTCCTTATACATTTAATGAGAAGGTCAGAAAGATCGACCTGCAGCTTCGTGAGAAACTCGCGATGCCGGAATACAGAAGAAAGAGACTTCGCCAGCTGATCGAGATGACACCGATCGTAAAGGCAATGGAAGCGCATAGCGGCCTTACGGGTCTGATCGTTGAGAAGACTGTCGTCGAGCACGAAGGCAAGCTTGACCAGTTTGACGCGATGTGGATCAGTTCTCTTTGCGACAGTACGGCCAAGGGTAAGCCGGACATTGAGCTCGTGGATATGACATCCCGGTTCAGAACGATCGAGGATATCACGGAAGTTACCACAAAACCGATCATCTTCGATGGTGATACCGGCGGACTTACCGAGCACTTCGTATATACGGTCCGTTCTCTGGAGAGAATGGGTGTTTCCGCGGTCATTATCGAAGATAAGAAGGGCCTTAAGAAGAATTCTCTTTTCGGTACCGAAGTGAAGCAGACCCAGGCAACGATCGAGGAGTTCTCCGAGAAGATCGCCGCAGGTAAGAAGGCACAACTGACCGATGATTTCATGATCATCGCCCGTATCGAGAGTCTCATCCTCGAGCAGGGCATGGAAGATGCGCTCGAGCGTGCTTTTGCCTTTGTAAAAGCAGGCGCAGACGGCATCATGATCCACAGCAGAAAGAAGGATCCTGCGGAAATACTGGAGTTCTGCGACAAGTTCCGTGAGGTGGATGCCAAGACCCCGATCGTGGTCGTTCCGACATCCTTTAACGTTATCACGGAAGAAGAACTGGCTGCTCATGGCGTCAACATCGTTATCTATGCCAACCAGCTCACGAGATCCGCATTCCCGGCGATGCAGCAGACGGCGGAAGATATCCTGAAGTATCACAGAGCAAAAGAAGTAGATGACCGCCTGATGAGCATCAAGAACATTATTACGCTGATCGACGAGATCTGAGACGCGCCCGGCGCCGAGATGCGCCATGGCGAAGAATGATAGAAGAACGGGCGTGGCGTCCGAAAGAACAGGAGAGAATAATATGAAAGTAGAAAAGCTTGTAGATATCATCGGATCCGATTTTTATACAGGTGTTCCGGATTCCCAGTTAAAAGCACTTTGCAATTACCTGATGCATACCTACGGCATCGATGCGCATCACCACGTCATCGCGGCGAACGAAGGTAACTGCACGGCGCTGGCGGCAGGTTATCATCTTGCGACGGGAAAGATTCCTGTCGTATATATGCAGAACAGCGGAGAAGGCAACATCATCAACCCGGTGGCCAGCCTTTTAAATGATAAAGTATATGCGATCCCGACCGTATTCATCATCGGCTGGAGAGGCGAGCCCGGCATCCACGACGAGCCGCAGCACATCTATCAGGGTGAAGTAACGGTGAAGTTGTTGGACGATATGGATATTGCGAATTTCGCGATCGGTAAAGATACGACAGACGAAGAAGTTCAGGCGAAGATGGAGGAATTCAGGAAGATCCTAGCTACAGGCAAAGATGTCGCTTTTGTCATCAGAAAAGGCGCGCTCTCCTATGACGAGAAGGTCGTTTATGAAAACGATCACACAATGGTCAGAGAAGAGATCATCAAGCATATTGTTGCCGTCAGTGAAGAGGACCCGATCATCTCCACAACGGGTAAAGCATCACGAGAGCTTTTCGAGACGCGTGTGGCCAACGGACAGAGCCATAAGTACGATTTTCTGACAGTAGGTTCCATGGGACACAGTTCTTCGATCGCACTGGGCGTTGCAATCAATAAGCCGAACCAGAAGATCTGGTGCGTGGACGGTGACGGCGCGGTGCTGATGCACATGGGCTCCATGGCACTTCTCGGATCGAACCAGCCAAAGAACCTCGTGCATATCGTGATCAATAATGGTGCGCACGAGACGGTCGGCGGCATGCCTACAGTCATGGGCGATGTCGATCTTGCCGGCGTTGCGAAGGCCTGCGGATATCCTTATGCAGTACGCGTTTCCGATTTTGAGGAACTCGATCGCGAACTGGCTCTTGCCAAGGGATTAAATGAACTGTGCCTAATCGAAGTCATGTGCAGCATCGGTGCCCGTGACGACCTCGGACGTCCGACGACAACGGCACTTGAGAATAAGCAGAACTTTATGGAGTATATCGCCACTTTGTAAGAAAAAACCGGAAATTACAGAATCAAAAAGGGCGGAAAGAAGATCACTTTCCGCCCTTTTCCTGTTGAATCTTAAATGTTATTGCTCGGATTTCTCTTTGTCAGAGTCCTTTTTCACGGATCTCTTTTTTGCTGATTTTTTGTTTTCAGATCTTTTTTATCGGATACTTCTTCGTCAGTCTCCTTTTTATTCAGTTCTTCGTACTTGTTGACGAGATAGTCGCAGACGCGCTTGGTACCCTCCCCCTGATAGGCCCAGGCTTCGTCTCTGACCTGATGACGGCTCTCCGTAAAGGACTCATCCTCGAGGCAGTCATCGATCATCTTCTTTAAGTCGGATCTGTTTTCTTCGGTAAGTTTGGCGCCGAGACGCGGGATAACGCTTAAGCCCCACGGAAGTCTCTTCAGCCACCAGGCGTCATACGGAGAATCGTCAAACTTCGTATCCGCGCAGATGACGGGTTTGTCGAACACCAGAGAGAAGTCGAAGATAACACCGCTGAAGTCGGAGATCAGGATATCCGAACGGTTCAGCGCGTCGAAGTTATCCGTATCTTTGTTCCATTCGAGCTGCTCGCTGTCCGGGAACTCCGCCATCAGCTTGTCCATCAGTTCTTTTTCCGAAGTAAAGGACTGCGGGTGAGGACGAACGATTACGTGATATCCGGTCTTTAAAAGATCGCGGATAAAGTCGGCGCCGAAACGGGAAAGGATCGCGCTTGTGCCCCAGGAAGGAGCGAGAAGCACGGTTCTGGTCTTAGCGGAGGAATCCGCGGAAGGAGCTTTTTCCGCAGCAGACTTGCGCTCCATAAACTTTCTTTTCTTTTCGTCCATGAACGGAGAACCCGTAAGGACAAGTTCTTTTGCCTTAAGATCACGGGCCTTTTCGAGATCGCGGGTATCGTCGATCTGGAACTGTCCGGAGCAAAGGATCGCATCATAAAAGTCGATACCGAACATTCTGTAGGTCGTCATTTCGGCAGGGGAGTGCGGGATGTGGATGTAGTATTTGACATCCTTGCTGCGCTTCCACTGATAAACGTCCACGCCCGGAGTCGTCGAAAGGAGTATGTCGGCCTTAAGGAAGTTGAGTTTGGCAAATGCTTTGTTGCCGGGGCCGATGCACTCGGTTTTGACGTGTTCCATTTCTGTCTTTAAGCCCGGATCATCTTCGGAAGACGTCATGTATACGCAGTCAACACCACGCTTGTCGAGTTCTTTTAAGATCGGCTCAAAGACCGACCAGTAACGCTTGTCATCCGAAAAGACGGCGAGGGGGATCGATTGATCGGAATTGTCCTTGGCTTTACCGCCGCTGAAGAGAAAGCGGATCTTTACCCAAAGTCCTTTGAACGCAAATCTTGCAACACCCAAAAGACCGATGAGGATAGCAAAGAGCATGGAACCCGTACCCGGGTCGATATAGAGTCTAAAATAGGTCATGGTTCATTCTCCTCTTTCTTCCAGTTGTTTTTGTCCAGTGCATCCTTATTTGAAACGGTATACCAGATCGCGTCGGTGAAAGTATTGCCGGTGTTGGATTCTGCAGACCAGTTGTCCGTATAGAGAACGTACATGATGCCATCCTTGGCTTGTGGCTGGAAGATCGGATTACCGGTATACGGATTGAGCGGATTCTCAAAAAGTCCCTGCATGGCCAGAGTCGGCGTATCGGCATTCGTCATGAAAGTGTAGTCTACGTTAAAATCACCTGTGGAATGAAAGTCCTTATAGAAAAGCACCGGGTTATAGCCCATTGCATCTTCGGAGTTATAGAGCGTATCCGGATCGCCGTCACCGAAGAGAAGATCGTCGAAACTGGCAAGACCCCAGGCATGGTCGGATACGATGATGATCCTGGTATTGTCATAAACGCCCTGAGATCTGAGCTCGTCCATCCAGTCGCCGATGCGCATCAGAACGGCCATGTTACTCTCATAGTGAGCCATCTGATAGGTCGTATCCATATGCATCGTGACCCCGTTGCAGGTGAAGCGGTCAGTGTGTGTCCTGTCGTATTCACCGTTCTCGACAACTTTGGCAGGCGTGAAATCCGGCTCCTGTAGCGGAATGATGTTATGCGTCGCACTGTTCTCCATCATGAAGAAGGTGTTCTTGCCGGTTGCTTCGCTTCTGGTGATGGACGGCAGGGAGCAAAGTACTTCATAAGAGTTCATGAACGAGTCATAAAGCGCATCCGGAACGTCATAACGGTCGATGGCACCGCCCTGGATCAGGGCCGTACTGGATGTACCCGGCTGAAAGTAGATACCTGTCGAATACACGGCCGGTTGGGCGACGAGCGGGAAGACCTTCATGATGCTGTAGCAGAAGAAGTTTCTTTTCCAGATGGATTTCATGTTGCCTGCAATATCCGAGGCTTCACGGAACTGACCAAACTCGGTGTTGTAAGTCTTGATCTCGGGATGATCTTCATAGATCGAAAGGTCCGGGATCAGGCTATATCCTGCATACGGCGGATCCATGACGGTAACGTCGTAACCGGCTTCCGAAAAGAGGATCGGCATGACCTTAAGAGATTCATTGTGCTTTTCTTTCAGAGAGATATCGTCTCTTTTATTGGTGTTCGAAGGCATGTAATCATATCCGCCGAAAAGCGCCGGGGCGCCGACCAGAGTCCTCGTTCCGAAGGAAAGTGTATTCGGATACCAGGTGAAGCCGGAAAACTGCTGTTCCAGAGTAGGATTTTCCTGGAACAGATACGGGACGTAAGAGGCGACTGCACGATCGATCATGAAGACCACGACGTTTTCTCCGTCTTTACTGAAAGTCATGATCGGGCGTTCTGTGGAACTCTCGGCAATGACTCTGCGGATATTCGGCATCGCGTCCTGAATCGAATACATATTGAAGGCCGTCATCGCGCCGACCGCGATCAGAAGGATCGGGGAGATGAAACGGATGATAGATTCTTTCTTTTTGAAGATCACGAAAAGTACGGCACCGAGGGCTACGATCATGAGAAGATCCAGGATCTGCTTATTGACCGCGAGATCAAGTGCCACATCAAAACGCAGGTCGGTAGTCAGAGAGTTGTTGTTCTGACCGAATACCATATAGTTCGCAGTACCTGTAATGGCGCAGAACCAGAGAACACCGGTGAAGATCCGCTTCGTCTTCGGTTTGGCCAGGTAGTAGAAAAGTCCGCTCCAAACGAGGAAGAAACCGGCGGCGGTAAGAAGTGCATAGATGACATAGCGGTTCGGAGAATGGATATCCGAGGTCAGTACGAACTCGGTGACCGAGGACTTAATGACGGCTGACGGAATCAGTCCGCCGATCAGGAAAGTCAGGAAAAGTCCGGCGCCGAAGAAAAGACGGTGATCCGGTTTTTTCTCCTCGGTCTCGGAGACAAGTGTTTTTGCCTTGGGAGCAGGGATCAAGGCTACCAGCATCGGGATCAGAAGCAGAGCGCCGAAGGCAAGTACACCGAGGCGGTAGGGCCGGATCCCGTGATAGAAAAAGAATCCGTAGAAGATAACGGCAAGACCGGCGGCGGCAAAGAGGATGCCGGAAGTGCGGCGCTTGTTTTTACTGCCGTTAACGACATTTTTCAGAAGTGAGAATACGTTGTTTAATGTCCAGTACATAACAAGTCCGGACGGAGAGTTATAAAGGAGCACCAGGAAGATCAGGGCCATTCCGTGAAGAGTGATCTTATCTTTGAATTTCAGCCCCTTGGTGTAGATCTCACTGGAAATGAT
>CAJOLL010000032.1 GCA_905235455.1 uncultured Clostridia bacterium | reverse complement strand
TTCTTCCTTGCCATATAACGGAAACCTCCTGTTTCTTATGATACAATGGTTTTAACAAATCAGTCATTTTATTTTGGCTAGAAAGAATACTAACATCATACTAACATCAGATGATAAATATGTGGTGGTTGGTATGAGCAGTGATCAATCATATATAACAACTTACCACGTAAAAAGCGCTACAAAACTTGCAAAAAAAGCGCCCGGTTTATTTGGAGGTTCCTGAATGTACATAAAAAACATAGAATGGTATGACTCTGATAGCGAGGAAGGAATGTATGAAGTATCTGATTCGATCTACACTGTTGTGTGCTATGCTTGGAAAGAAGATTACAAAAAGGGCGACTTAGTGTCAGACACAATAGTTTCCCTTTGCGCAAGTAATATCACTATATCAGAAGACCAATGTTTCAAAGTAGAACGATTATCCTTTTTTGAACATAAGCTTACTGGCATTCTGTGTGATAACAGAACGGCGATAAGGGTCGGAGGCATATGCATTAAGATTGATACGGCAGTCCCGACAAATTTGTGTGATGGAAATTGGATCAGTGTTACTATGGCTCGAATTGATTTGTAATTTTGCCAGTGGGTATCTTATGATTGTGCGGTGGATCAATGGTGGAAGATGACAACTGTAAATGGTGGAAAATCTATAAAACTTACTTTTGATGATGGTGATTACATTATTGTAGGAGAGGATGGCTGAAAGGCATGATGAAAAATGAAATTGATGCGATTAAGAACAAGGACGATTTTGTTATTTTTGTCCAAAGACATGTAATCGACAAGGAGAACCCTCTGGAGGTGAATGACTATCTAACATCTATCTTGTCTTGGGTTAGAGATATGGAAGGCTTCTATTTGAATTCTGGAGAAAAGAAACCGGACAACATTGATTGGAAATTTATAGCAACACTGCTGTATGTTGGCCTTATTTATGAATAGCCCACCCTGAATGGATCACGCTTCTCTACTTCAAACCCTACGATACTGATGAAAACTATACGATATTGTACGAAGAGGATGAATAAAATGGGAAGACAAATAAATTATTACATGAGCGATCCTTGTCAACAAGATTTTTATACATATTTGATTGATAATGGCTATGTATTATCTGATTTACAAGGGAGAGAACTTGAAAAAGACACTTCAGCTGGGCTGTTTTTAATAACGCGACCATCGTATAAAAGCATTTTTATGTTGGATGGAAGCATAGACCGACTTGAAAGCTCGGTTATAGAATGTAGCAGAACAAAAGTTTTAATTGATAAGAAACGTATTGCAAGAGGTAGAATATGGTTCTGTAATAACAAAAACACAATTCCCTCGGATGAATTAACTTCAATAAATAAGGATGTTGATAGAATCTGCAGATGGATCAAGAATAACGTTCCTCGACATGTTTTTTGGGAGGATTCTTTTCAGAGAAGTGAATTAATAAGTAAAGAATTGTGGCCACTCACAGACGATTATATTCTTCTGTAGAATCGTTCATAGAATCGAGTACATATTCATATCATCTTAAAATACCTCAATGCATCAACTATAGCCCGCTCCTTCTCCGGAGTACATTGGGGCTGTTTTGATCCATCAGTTTTCGGAAAATTATAGTTCTGCCGCTCGATTATTCCGTACTTGCGCTTGACCTGCGCAATATTAAGGTTGGAGACATGAAGCCCCGTGTTCTCCATAACATAATCCTGGATCTCCTGATAGGAAGCTTTTGCCTCTGCTTCCGTGATATCCAGTTCAGACATTTTTACGGTTACTTCAAGTTTTGGCGCACGAGAAAGTTTGGATAAAAGTACGCACGTCTCCACATGAGTTGTATTCGGAAACATGTCGACCGGACAGATGCTCTTGATGCCGTACTTCACGCCCTTCTCCTGCTGGAGCTGGAAGAAGCGCTGGAGATCCCTTGCGAGGGTTGCCGGATTACAGGAAACATAGACGATCCGAGTCGGACCGAGTTCCAAAAGCTTCCGGATCAGCTTCTCGTCACAGCCTTTTCTCGGCGGGTCGATCACGACCGCGTCGGGCATCATGCCGCCGAAATCGTATTCTTCTGCCTTCCCGAAGATGAATTCAGTATCTTCGATGAAGTTGGATCTGGCGTTATTTCTGGCATCGATCACCGCTGATTCCACGGACTCGATACCGATCAGGTGATGACATGCATTCGAGCAGTAAATGCCGATCGATCCTGTACCACAATAGAGGTCGAGAAGGACTCTGGGCAGGAAACCGTCGTAGCGCAGGTATTCCTTGACCTTATCATACAGGACGACCGCCTGCTTGGAGTTGACCTGAAAAAATGAATCCGGTGAGATGCGGAATACACGGTTTGCAAGAAATTCCCGGATCGTGGTCTCTCCCCAGATATTGGTCCAGACGCCTTTCGGGTTCTTCCACTTGATACTCTCCGGACGTTCCTCCGTCCAGATACTGATCAGCCGCATGCCGTTCTTTGCTTCCTTCAGGGCTTCGCTGCAGGCGGCAACAAATGCCTCCGCATCGATCCGGACCTGCTTACTGATCACGAAGATGACCATCATCTCCTTCGACATCAGCCCGGTGCGCACCACGACCTGGCGCAGTGCTTTTGCCGCTTCAATATTCGAAAGATTGGAGAAGAATATCTGTGAGACGTTCCGGACGATCTCCGCAGCAGGGTCTGCCAGGAAGCACTTCTTATGCTCCACAATCTTGTGACTCGATCTCTCATACAAACCGATATTGACACATCTTTTTTCCTTGCTGTACTCGACCGGGTACTGGATCTGGTTTCTATAGTAATACTGGTCTTTCGCAGGAAGGATCCTCTCCATGCAGGCGCGGATCTCATCCTCCGGAAATTTTCCCATGCGTACCAGGCAGTTTATGACCATGCTCTCTTTCATCTGCAACTGGCTTTCGTAGGTGGCGTGCTGGATCTGACAGCCTCCGCAGCGCGAAAATTCCGGGCACACAGGCGTGCAGCGGTTCTTCGAAGATTCGATGTCGCCCGCTTTTACACCATATGTCATATTGTTTTTCTTCTCGGTAATACGGATCTTTCCTTTTTCGCCGGGAAGCATGTCGGGGACGAAGACTTTCATCCCCTCTTCCTTGGCACCTTTTTCCTCGATGCGCACCACGCCGCATCCCTCATTGGAAATGCCGACACATCGGGCGGATAATGCTTTATTACTGTCGAAAAGACCCATTTCTAAAATCCTCTTTACTTTCGTTTCTATTATAGCGTAAAACCCCTTCCCTTTCCAATTATTCCGAATACTGGTATTATTATTGTGGATTTTTATCGATCCCCTACAAAGGGCCTTAAAGAAGGTACACTATGTCAGATATGAATCCGAACGGCAGATCTTCAAAGAAGCCGTCCGGCAAAAATAACAATCAGAAACAGCAAAAGCATTCCGGAGCTTCCAAGCGTCCGTCTTCTTCTGCGGATGCCACGCTGCCGAGAACGCCGACACCAGGTGCACAGTCTGGTTCGGGCTATTCCCGCCAACAGGCCTACGAGCGCCAGCGCCCGAAGGATCCGACAGGACAGAAGCGTTCAACCGTTCCCTGCGCGCCGGAAAACTCGGCACTGGCCGATGAACTCCGCACGCGTCTGCGCGGTAAGCCTACCCGTGCCGCCCATAACCGTCACTGGTATATCGAAGTGCTGCATGCCGCTACGGATATCTTAAAGACCGCACTACTTCTTCTTTTGTGCGTCAGTTTCCTGATCGGGGGCTTCGGTGCCGGCATGCTCATCGGCTATATCTCGACGACGACCCCTCTTTCCATCTCGGACATTTCCATGACCGATTCGGTAGAGACTTCTTTTGTTTATGACAGCAACGGAACCGTCATCGCCAAGCTGACCGGCAGTGAAAATGTCGACCGTATCTATGTTCCGTACACCGAGGTCAAGAATACCTACATCGATGAGGCCATCATGGCAATCGAGGATGAGCGTTTCCTCGAGCACTCCGGTATCGACGTGAAACGCATCGGAAGTGCGGTGCTTTCCGCGCTTTTTAACGGCGGAACGGCTTCTCACGGCGGTTCCACGATCACGCAGCAGACCGTAAAACTCATCACCGGTCAGGACCAAAGATCCACCCAGCGTAAGGTCCAGGAGTGGTTCTCCGCCATGACTCTCGAGCAGCAGCTCAGCAAAGACGAGATCATGCAGCTTTACATCAACCTCGCGCCGATGGGCAATAACTACGTCGGTATCGAGGCCGGTGCACAGAACTATTTCGGTAAGAATGCAAAAGAACTTTCCCTCGCGGAATGCGCTTTCCTCGCAGGACTTCCGAAGAGCCCCTCGTACTATAATCCTCTCCGTGAATCCGGAAGAAGAAACGCGATGCGCCGTATGCGTATCGTTCTGACTAAGATGTACGAACTGGGCGACATCACGCAGGAAGAATATGAAAACGCTCTGAATACCGAGCTCGTCTTTAAGACAAAGAACACTTCTTCCGCGACTTCGATCAACTCGTATTTTGTCGAGTATGCCGTCTCGGAAGTCATCAGCGATATCCAGAAAGAAAGAAATATCAGCCGTTCGCTCGCTGCCACGACTGTCTATAACCGCGGTTACCACATCTACACCACGATGGAGCCGAATGTGCAGTCGGTCATGGATGAAACTTTCATGAACCAGTCGCTGTTCCAGTCAGATCCGGAAGCCCTGGAGGACTATCCGGAAAAACCGCAGGGCGGTATGGTCATCATTAATGTCAAGACCGGTGCGATTGCGGGCATGCAGGGCGGATACGGGGAAAAGACCGTTAATCTGGGCACGAACCGTGCCGTGGATGCCAAGCGTCAGCCGGGTTCTTCCATCAAGCCTCTGATCGATTACGGACCTGCTCTCGAGCTTCGTCTGATTACGCCTTCGATGACCTATGACGATAAAGAATCGCATCTCGACCCGTCCAATCCGGATGCCGTCTGGCCGAAAAACTCTGATGGCAAGTTCAACGGAAGAATGAGCATCCGAAGAGCGATCTCTTCTTCGAGAAATACGATCGCTGTCATGGTCTGGAACGATGTCGGTGCCGAAATGGCGCTGTGGTTCTTAAACGAGGTCGGTATCGACCGATTGAAGGAACAGTACCCTTCTACCGCAATCGGCGGATTTAACGTAGGTATGTCGCCTCTGGAGATGGCGGCTGCTTATACGACATTTGCAACAGGCGGGCTTTACACCAAGCCTTATGCCTATACAAAAGTACTCGACAGTAACGGAAACGTCGTGCTTGAACATCATGCGGATTCGCACCGTGTATACCGTGAAGATACTTCTTTCCTGATGACCAGTATGCTTCAGGATGTTATCACTACCGGTACCGCGAAAAACAAGGTCATGCCGATCGTAAATGCCAACGGTGAGAGCATCTCCGTAGCAGGTAAGACCGGTACTACGGACGATAACGTCGATAAGTGGTTCTGCGGATATACTCCGTACTATGCGGCCGCCGTCTGGTACGGTTACGACAATCGCCTTCGTACGACGGAGATCCCGAAAGGCGACAGAAACAATGCCATGCTGATCTGGAATGATGTCATGCAGGCGATCCATCAGGACCTGCCGGGAGCCGAATTCGCGGTTCCGGAAAATATCGTCCGCGCGACCGTATGTACCGATTCCGGCTTAAAAGCTACTGACTGGTGTAAGCAGGCGGATGCGGCGATTACCGACTACTTCATCGAAGACAGTTATCTGACACCGAACAGGGACTGCAATGTCCACTTAGAACCGACACCGACACCGACACCGACGCCGACGCCGGACCCGAATCTTCCGCCTCCGCTTCCGGGAGCAGGAGGGTAACCCGGAAAGGGAAGTTCTGCTCCTTGATTAAAAAGTAATACCCCTGTCGCCGATCCTCGGGCTTCGCCCTGCGGAATCGCGAACGGGGGTATTCTTTTTACTTTTTTCACTTCGGGATCAGAACTTGACCTGTACTTCGTGAACCTTGCCGTCACTGAAGATCGGCACGCGTACGCCTTCGATCTCGGATCCGTCAACGGAAATCTTCACGCCGTCCTTCGTTCTTCTGAAGCCCTGCGGCTTATCGACCGTGATGTGGTACAGTGCTTTTCCCGAAGAAACCATAATATCCTCGGCAGTGTCGTCCGGACGCAGGATCGGCTCGACAATCAGCGCGTCGCTTGTAAAATCAACACCAAAGCTCGTGAAGAGACACAGCAGGAGCCATGTCGATGTACCGGAAAGTGTCGGTCCGATGTTCTCGCCTGTCTCGGAGTTATTGTACTGTGTGCACAGTCTCGGATTACCGCAGACGGTGAACGGAGACTTGAGTGTTCGGTAAGGAAGGATGCAGTCGATGACCCAGAATGCAGTTTTTGCGAGGCGCTCTGCCAGTGCCTGATCATTTACGGACTTACTGGCCTTGAGCATCGCGGCTGCCGCCATCATGTTCGCATGCTTGAAGATACCGCCGTTCTCACGGTCGCCCTGATAATAGAGTGCGACGTCGATCTTCGGTGCGATCTGCGGGTAATCCACACCGGTACAGAGACGGAATCCGAAAGGCGTTCTCAAATTCTTGTCGAGGCTGTCAAGCATTGTACTGATCTGCTCCTCAGAAGCGCAATCCGCCAGGACTGCCCAACTGAAGGAATTCAGGAAGTATGTACCGACTTTCCCGTCCTCGATCACAAGACCGTCGCCCTGTGCGCCGAGGTACTTAAGATTCGGCTTATCCTTTCTGTTAAAGAGCACGCGTGCGAAGTAATCGCCCTTCCATGCATATTCGTTGATACGTGTCTTCAGGTCGGAGGAAGCACCTTCGAGGAAGGAAGCGTAGTCTTCGTCACCGCAGTTTCTGAACATACCGATAGCGGCATCCACCGCCACCTTTAAGAGACAGCCGTTCATTACGGATTCGGAGTACTCGGACTCAAAAGGAACTTCACCGTATTTCTTCCCGGAAGTTTCGATCTGTGCCTTGTATGCCTCGATCTTATCCGCGCCGCCGATGCAGTCCGGATCGACACGCAGACAGTCGTTCCAGTCAGCTCTGTCGATGAGCGGGATGCCATGAGATCCTACGGAGATCTTATAGGAGTACGTAAATACTGTCTTGATCGTCTCGAGGATGGATCTCTTTTCGCCATCTTCTCCTGCGATCGGAAGTTCTTCCTTGAGGAAGTCATAGTCGCCTGTCAGGCTGATAAAGCGGTCGAGTGCCTGCAGAAGCCACAGCGCGTCGTCAGACCACCAGCCGGGCTCTTTGCCCTTCCAGTAGAAGTTGTGGTTGGCATAACCGTCTTTATAGATGTTGGAGATCCACTCGCGGAGCAGCTTTTTAATGAACTCGACCTCACCCATCCCGGCAAAATAGTACATGGATGCGAAGATGTCCTGGATCTCACGGAAACCGATCTCACGATAGCCCTTCTGTGTCCAGTCCAAAGAACGTGATACGAACGTCTGGTAGAATACCTGGAACGGAAGGTTGTTGTTTACATAGGCTTCGAAGTTCTTATCCGTATGCTTGATCTGCATGTAGGAGGAATACTTCTTTGTAAAAGAGATCACCTTATCCAGGCTCTCGGGAAGTGCTTCTGCATCGGTAAAACGGGCAATAAGCGCCTCAAGTTCTTCCTGCATGGTGATGTCTTCTTTGTAGTTCTCATTGACACAGTCGGAAGACAGGCATGTGAAGTTATCGATCTGGACTTTCGCGCCGGATGCTGCCGTGAACGGAGCGGAGAGCGCGAAAAAGCCCGGGCCTTTTCTGGAATGTGCATTGCTGAGAACTGCCGCAAACTGCGGATTTTCAAGTGTGCCGGCGCCGACGAAATCAGCATAACGGGCACAGAACTGATCCGGGAATACGACCTTATCTCCCTCATGGACCATCAGGGTATTGAAACGGATGTTGCCCTTTGTCCACTTCGGGTTCGGGTTAAAGGAGATTGCACGAATCTCGTTATTGTCGCCGTAGAATACTTCGGACTGGGCAACGACAGTGCTGAAGATAACGTCCTCACGAAGCGCGTGGACTTCCTGGGTTCCGAACATGCCTGTGTACACGATCCGAAGATCCTTTCCTTCAGAACCGTTGTTCTCGATCTCGATGAGCTGTGCTTCCGTCGCTACAGGGAGTTTTTCTTCCTGCGGCAGGATGAAGATCGTACGACGGACCTTAAGGCCGTTTTTAAGAGAATACTCGATGACCGTTCTGTTCTGTGCATGACGGCATACGGCTTTCTCTACGGAGTCCTGCTTTGCGGAACCGGAATAGAAAATCACCTTGCCGTTTTCGACCAGATAGAACTGACGATTGGCCGGGAAGCCGTTCTGCTCCGGCAGATAGTCCCAGCGCGTGGCCAGGACCTGTGTATCGGCATGTGAACGGAAACATCCGCCGCCGACGCGGTCGATCGCACTCTTCGGTGTACTCTGCAGCGGATGATCAAATCCGATGCGGTTTCCGATGAGAAGATTCGTATAGTAGTGCGGACCCGGAGCCGGAGAACCGAGGTCGCAGATCAGTTCACCGCCCTCATCGAGCTTGCCGCCCCACTCGGAAGCGTACTCAATGATCGGGGAAGATGCCGAAAGAATCTTTTTTTCTTCCGGATCTTCCGTCTTCTCGGATACCTGACCGTTGCTTTCCAGGAAGAGACGGAGGGAGCCGTCTTTCTTGGAGATCAGGACGGATTCGTGTTTTTGCGCAGCTGCGCTGATATAAGTATTGATGTCATCAGAAGTAAGAAGTGCGGCACAGACAGGAGCCGGAAACGGGAGTCCGGCTACGCCGAATACCACGCCGCCGTTCAACGTAGAGATGTACTGTGCACTTACCGGACCATCACTTGCGATATTCCCGAATTTCTTCGCAAGCACCTGATCCGCCGGTGCAATGACCGATCTTGCTCTTTCACTTTTCATCGTATTTGTCCTCCTAAGAAAAAAATAAGATCGGATGATCTTTTAAGACTCGTCCGATCCCTTTTCGTCGCCCGATTGTGTAACAGATGGTTCTGCGGCACAAGCCTTGCACCTCCCCACCCGGATTCACGAAATTTCCCATCCCCTAAAGGCTTTCGCGAACATATCCACAATCGGGGCGAACGACCTTTCCGATCACAGCCATATATTCCCGGAACCGCTTTTCCCCTCCCCGGATAAATCATCCCGTTTTCTGTCTCCTCAAACAGAAGGTCAGATTTATCCTTCCGTGTAAACACGGAAATAACGCGGTGCCGTATTATATATCGCTGATCAGCGGAGCCACCGCACCGGCCGCAAACGTTGCCGAGTACGATGAGGGACGCCGATCGTTACGGCTATGGCTTACGATTCCGGCCCGGCGGAGTTTCCCCATCCGCCTTCATGGACCGTACTACGTGTAACCAATCAATAAAATGGTTTTCTTCAGCCCATTACGACTTCAACGTTATGCACGCCGCCGTCGAATACAGGCAGAATGTTTCCTTCGATCGCATTTCCGTCAACGGTTACGCTCTTGATACCCTTGCAAACGTGATCCGGGTTCTTGATCGTTACCTTGTACTCTGCGCCACGATACTTTCTGTTGATCGTGAATCCATCCCAAGAAGACGGGATGGAAGGATCGATCTTCAGACCATCGAAGTCAGGCTGTACACCCAGGATGTACTGGGAGATGGCAACCATGTTCCATGCGGCTGTACCTGTGAGCCAGGAGTTCTTGCCCTGACCGAAGTTCTTTCCTGTTCTTCCGATGTCGGAACCTGCATCCTTACCACCGATCATCTGGCCATATACGTACGGCTCTGTCTTGTGGATATCGGAAGTTTCTTCCGTAAATGCAGGAGCGATCTCGGAATAATACTTGAATGCCTGATCTCCCTCACCTGCATAAGCAGCCGCGCAGATGATCCATGCATTGTTGTGTGTAAAGATACCGGCATTCTCCTTGTATCCGCCCGGATATGTGGAGATCTCACCATACTGGATGTAGTACTTGGTAAATGCAGGATTGTTGAGCACGAGACCGAACTTGGTGTTAAGTCTTTCGTCGATCGCTGCAAGCGTCTTCTTATCTGCGCCCTGCTCCTTACCTACGTCAGACATGATGGCAAAGCCCTGCGGCTCGATGAAGATCTGGCCCTCTTCGCATTCCTTAGAGCCCATCTTCTCGCCGTTTGCATCGTAAGCTCGCAGGAACCAGTCACCGTCCCATGCAGACTCCATGATGTTCTTCTTCATTTTGTCGATCTCAGCCTGAGCGGCTGCTGCTTCATCGTCCTTGCCGAGGTGTTTGAGGATCGCAACATAGTTCGGGCCTGTGTAGGTGAACAGCGTGGCTACCATGACGGACTCGGCCACCTTGGAGTAACCGCCCTCAGCCGCAAACTTCGGATTGGTGTAGGTCTGGAAAGACTCACCCGGTGTATCTGAGTAGCAGGACAGGTTGATGCAGTCGTTCCAGTCGGCACGCATGGCCAGCGGCAGACCATGAGGACCGAGGTTGTTTACGATGTGATAGAAGGAGACCTTCAGGTGTTCGAGCATGGTCTGTGCAACGCTCATGTCGTTGTCATAAGGAACCATTTCGTCAAGGATGGACCAGTCGCCGGTCTCCTTGATGTAAGCGGAAACGGAAAGGATCAGCCAGAGCGGGTCATCCGAGAAGTCACCGCCGATGTCGGCGTTACCCTTCTTGGTGAGCGGCTGGTACTGGTGGTAGCATCCGCCGTCCGGGAACTGTGTGGAAGCGATATCAATGATGCGCTCTTTGGCACGGTCCGGGATCTGGTGAACGAAACCGAGGATATCCTGATTGGAATCACGGAAGCCCATACCACGGCCGATTCCGGATTCGAAGTAAGAAGCGGAACGGGAAAGGTTAAATGTAACCATGCACTGGTATTGGTTCCAGATATTGACCATACGGTCGACCTTGTCATTCGGAGTGGAAACGTTGAGGATGCCGAGGAGCTTGTCCCAGGAAGCCTTCAGATCAGAAAGACCTGCAGCAACTTTTTCCGGTGTATCGAACTTCTCGATCATTGCCTTGGCTTTTACCTTGTTGATCGTCTTGCCGTCAGCTTCGAACTTCTGGTCAACAGGCATCTCTACATAGCCGAGGATGAAGATGAGCGTCTTGCTCTCGCCTGCTCCGAGTGTGATCTCTTTGTAGTGGGAAGCAATCGGAGACCATCCGTCTGCAAAGGAGTCGGTCGCCTTGCCGGCAAGTACCGCTTCCGGATTATTGAAGCCGTTGTAGATACCGATGAAGGAATCACGATCTGTGTCGTAACCGTCGATGGTATCGTTTACAGAATAGAAGGCGTAGTGATTACGTCTGTCTCTGTACTCTGTCTTATGGTAGATAACGGAACCGTCTACTTCGACACGACCCGTGGAGAAGTTTCTCTGGAAGTTGGTACAATCATCCTGTGCATCCCAAAGACACCACTCGGCAAACGAGAAAAGTTTAAAGGTCTTCGCAGAAGATCCCTCGTTTGTGAGAACGACCTGCTGGACTTCTCCGTCATATCCGTTCGGTACAAAGAAAGTGACCCGGGCTTTGAGATCGTTCTTCTTACCCGTGATGATGGTATACCCCATACCATGACGGCACTCATAAGCATCGAGTTCTGTCTTTACCGGAGACCAGCCCGGATTCCAGACAGTTCCATTGTCGTTGATGTAGAAATAACGTCCGCCCATATCGATCGGGACGTTGTTGTAGCGGTATCTTGTAATTCTGCGCAGACGCGCATCCTTATAGAAGTTATATCCGCCTGCGGTATTGGAGATCAGGCCGAAGAAAGCCTCCGAGCCAAGATAGTTGATCCATGGATATGGAGTTTTAGGAGTTTCAATTACATACTCACGTGTCTGATCGTCAAAATGTCCGAATTGCATTTGCCGTGTGCCTCCTTAAGACTAAATTTCAAGTACGTATATCATACAATAGAAAAGCGCAAATCGGAACGATTCGCGCTGTGAAAAAACCGTAAAAAACGCCTGTTTTTCGGGCAAAAACGGCCAAAGGCAATTAGCAAGGCGCTCGAAAACGGTTTCGTATTTTTCGAAGGAAAAACGGATTTTTTAAGAAAGACCGAGAAGTTCAGACAAGCCGACAGTAAACAGTTCCTTGAGTTCCTCCAGGGTCTCGATCTCGCCGTCATAATAGGCAGGAAGAAGTTTATCGATCTCGGCGACCGCGTATTTCTGAGTGGTGATATCCTTGGCGATCACGATCTTTTTCGCCTCCGGAACCAGGATCGTATAAGGATTCTGGCCATTGAGAAAATCACTGGTAAAGTTCGGATCCGCTGCGCATTTTTCCATGATGCTCATACTGTTGACGAACTGTCCTTTTACGGCCAGTTCCGTAAGTACCGACTGATCCGTCGTCAATGTGCGCAGCACTTTTCCCGCAGTCTCTTTGCGGTCACAGGTCGAGGCGACCATCAGCCACATTCCGCCATCGAAAGAGGGTGTTGCAGAAGGAACGATCGACCACCCGGTCTCCGGCGGTGTCGTCGTGCTCTCTGTCGTATCTTCAGAACCTGTCTCCGTCGTGGTCTCTTCCACTTCATTATGTCCCGGAACATACCCGATCACATCAGAAGCCGTCTTAAGGGAAGAAAAGAAAAGAACACACTGCCCTCCGCTTACGGCCTGCTGCCATTCGGCACTGCCCATCGCAAGATCCATGGTCAACGTCTCGTGATAAAGCGTCGACTGGAGTGTAACGTACTTATCGAAATCATCATCCGTCTTAACGGTTCCGTCTTCGACCCAGGAGTCCGTATGCCCCGCCCAGAAGACGTTGCTGATCTGCGTTCTGTCGGCAAGCAGCTTCTTCGCACCTTCGGAATTCATGCTCACTTCTCTGCCATATTCGAGGAGAGCATCCCAGGAGGAAACCATGGGCGCGATCTTGGAAGGATCTGCCGTACCCAGGAATTGTTCTGCTTCGGTGCGGTTATAGAAAACCGCCGTCGGCTGAAGCTCGAAGGCAAGTGCTTTTATAGAATTCTCATTATTCGTGGCTGCGTCATACGTGTACCGGAACTGATCCGAAAGCTCCGCCCGACTGATACCTGCCTGCTCCACTCCGAGAGAATTTTCGCTTTTGGTCCAGGCCTCGAGACCGTCCGCATCCATCATGAAAAGATCCGGTTTCTTCTCGCCCAGCACGATCGCATTATTCAGTTCCTTTTCATACGAGGAACGCTCGATATAGACATACTCATACTCGATATCCGTAAGGTAATCGGCGAGCACCTGTTCAAAGTCTTTATCGTATCCGTAGATTACAAGAGGATCCGCAGATTCGTCAGAAACGGAAATCGGGACAGATGGTGTCACGGAAGGATCTGTTCCATCGGACGTATCCGTCGGGACCTCTGTATCGGAAGTGACCGTTCCGGTCGATTTCTTTTCTGAAGATTTACCCGTCGGATCGTCTGTTTCCTTAGAAGATGAGGGCTTGCAGGCACACATCGGCAATGCCGTCGAAACGACGAGTATCGAAGCTAAAAGTTTACCTGCTTTCATTTTTCCCTCCGTAAAATAATCTAGAATAAAGTTTACAACAATACTTGACCTCTTTCAACCAAAGTGACCACTCACTTAGTTACTCAAAGAATTGACAATACCGCGGATTCATAATAAAATCTCATTTGTCTGACAATGACATTCGGGGCATTAGCGCAGTTGGGAGCGCATCACACTGGCAGTGTGGGGGTCAGGGGTTCAAGTCCCCTATGCTCCACCAAAAGTTCGAAAAGTCTTTCCGCTTCATCGCAGAAAGACTTTTTCTTTTTCGGTTTACTTTTGCTCTATCTGTAGAACTTTATTCTACAGTAACGGACTTCGCAAGATTCTTCGGCTTATCGATATCGCATCCGTTTTCTTTTGCAACATGGTAAGCAAGCATCTGCATCGGAACGATCTCAACGACCGCGGAGAACAGATTATCTATCTTCGGGATGAAGATAACGTCATCTGCCTGCGCCAGGATCTCGTGGTTGCCTTTATATGTAACGGCAAGGACTTCCGCGCCACGGGCCTTGACCTCGACGATATTGCTCAATGTCTTTTCCATGATGTGCGGATTGCAACAAAGTGCGATGACCGGCTGATGCTCTTCGATCAGGGCGATGGTGCCGTGCTTGAGCTCACCTGCGGCATAAGATTCTGCGTGGATGTAGGAGATCTCCTTCATCTTCAGGGCCGCTTCCAGAGCGATCGCGGAATCGGTATTTCTTCCGATGAAGAACATCGACTTGGTTTTATGGTATTTCTTGGCCATCTTCGGGATCTTCGGGTTCATGTCGAGCACTTCCTGCACGCGCTTGGGAAGCATCAGAAGTGTAGACAGGTGATGATAATAATCTGCATCTTCGATCCGTTCGAGGATTTTGGCGATATAAACGGCAACCAGGTAAAGCACGGAAACCTGCGTCGTGTAACCCTTGGTGGTTGCAACTGCGATCTCCGGGCCTGCCCAGGTGTAAAGGACATCGTCTGCAAGCTTGGCGATCGTGCTGCCGACTACGTTTACGATCGCAAGCGTTCTTGCGCCTCTTTCCTTGCAATCCTTCATGGCAGCGATCGTATCTGCCGTCTCACCGGACTGGGAAAGAACGATCAGAAGTGTGTGCTCGTCGATCAGCGGATCGCTGTAACGAAGCTCGCTTGCGAGCTCACATGTGACCGGGATACGACAGAGCTTTTCGATCGTATACTTGGAAGCGCATCCTGCATAGTAAGCGGAACCGCAGGCGGTGATGACGATTTTGTTGATGGACTCGAGATATTCTTTTGACCATTCAATCTCATCGAGTACGATCTTGCCGTCCTTGATACGTGGAGCTACGGTAGCTTTAACAGCTCTCGGCTGCTCGATGATCTCCTTGAGCATGAAGTGCTCATAGCCGCCTTTTTCCGCAGCTTCAATATCCCATGTGATACGGGAGATCTTCTTGGTGATGGTCTGGCCCGCCGCGTCAAATACCTTGACCTCTTCCGGGGTCAGTTCGGCGAACTCGCCGTCATCGAGGTAGATCGCATTTCTTGTATTGGCAACAAGAGCGGTAACATCGGAAGCAAAGAAGTTCTCGCCTGCACCTACACCGAGGATCAAAGGACTCGCCTCACGCGCAACCACGATCGTATCCGGCTTATCCGTACAGATAACACCCAATGCATAGGAACCGGAAAGACGTGCGGATGTCTTGATGACGGCACGGCGAAGGTCTCCCTTGTAGTACATTTCGACGAGGTGAACGATGACTTCGGTATCTGTCTCACTTTCGAAGTGATATCCTTTGTCGATCAGTTCTTCACGAAGAGAAATGTAGTTCTCGATGATACCGTTGTGAACGATAGCGAAGCGGCCGTCGTTACTCAGGTGCGGGTGCGCATTTGTATCTGTCGGAGCGCCGTGGGTCGCCCATCGGGTATGACCGATACCGATCCATCCGGGACAGTTCTTACCGTCATCTGTCAGTTCGCAGAGATTCGCAATACGGCCGCTGACCTTATCTACCTTGATGACGCCTTCGTTCAGAACGGCAACACCTGCGGAGTCATAGCCTCTGTATTCCAGTTTCTTAAGTCCGTCCAGAAGGAACGGGGCTGCCGGCTGCGATCCGGTATATCCAACGATTCCACACATAGTGTTCTCCCTTTCTTCCGCATCCGTTAAATCGCATTTCCCGGAAACGAAAACGGGCTTCGAAACGAAGCCCGAAGTGTATTTTTTTATTTTCTGACGATGATACTTTCTCTTTCAGGTCCGACCGAGACATACGTGATCGGGCATCCGACAGCTTTCTCAACATAGAGCACATAGTCCTGCGCAGCCTTCGGAAGGTCTTCCCATTTTCTGCATCCGGTGATGTCCGTCTTCCAGCCTTCGAAGTACTCGATGACCGGCTTGCAGGAATTAAGTGCGACCGGGAACGGGAAACGGTCGATCTTCTGCCCGTCCAGTTCATACTGTGTGCATACCGGGATCTTATCCATGTAGCTCAGTACATCGAGCTTGGTAAGCGCGATCTCAGTTGCTGCCTGAACCTCGATACCGTAGCGTGTGGCAACGATATCCAGGGGACCGACACGGCGCGGTCTTCCTGTCTTCGCACCATACTCAAAGCCGACTTTTCTGAGTTCTTCTGCCTCATCACCGAACATCTCACATACGAACGGACCTTCGCCTACGCATGTGGAGTACGCCTTTACGACACCGACGACATCATCGATCTTTGCGCCCGGGAAACCGGATCCGATCGGCGCATAAGCCGCCATGGTATTAGAGGATGTGGTGTACGGATGGATACCGTAATCGAGGTCACGGAGAGATCCGAGCTGTGCCTCGAAGAGGATATTCTTGTTTTCTTCCTTGGCTTTTGCGAGAAAAGCACCTGTATCACATACGAAAGGCTTGATCTTCTCACATGCATCGTCGACCCACTCTTTGAGCATTTCCATGGTGTACGGTCTTGCACCGTATACCTTTGTGATCGTCAGATTCTTCCACTCGAGAAGATCGGAAAGATGCTCCATCAGGTGGTCTTTATAGAAGAGTTCACCGGCGAGGATCGTCTTCTTCTGATACTTGTCAGAATAAAAAGGAGCGATACCCTGTTTGGTGGAGCCGAATTTCTTATCCGCCAGACGCTGCTCTTCCAGACCGTCCAGTTCTCTGTGCCACGGAAGCAGAAGTGATGCACGGTCAGAGATCTTCAGGTTCTCAGGCGTGATCGCTACGCCCTGAGAAACGACCTCCTGCATTTCTTTCCAAAGATTTTCCGGATCCAGCGCTACACCGTTTCCGAGGATATTTACGACACCATCGCGGAAGATACCTGACGGCAGAAGATGCAGGGCAAATTTACCTTTTTCATTGATGACTGTATGACCGGCATTACCTCCGCCCTGGAAACGAATGACGATATCGTACTTTTCCGTCAGAAGATCGACCATGCGGCCCTTGCCTTCATCTCCCCAGTTAATGCCTACGATTGCGCAGTTTTTCATTTTTTGCCTCCCTCTTTGGTGCAAAAGCCTTTCCAAAACAAAAGTGTCCTGATACTTCATCAAGACACCATTGTCAATACCGCAAATTTTATACTCTATATAATAGGTATTGTCAAGAATAATCGGATATTTTCGGATTTTCCAACTATTCTTTTTATCCATTCTTCTTGATTTTAGTTGATTATGTACTCTCTTCTTCGGCGCTTTCCTCGGGAACTTCCTCCGGGATCGGACCGAGAACGATATCCGCGAAGTTGATCGGAAGACCGATCGTCGGGACTCTCACCTGCCCCGCTCTCGTCTTTCCCGGAAGGATCGTAATCCCCTTTTTCGGGAGAACGAACGAGATCGTCATATCGGCATTTACCGCGCCCGGATCGACCTCGCCGGTATCGCAGTCGACACCTGTCGGAATATCGATGGAAAGGACTCTCGCTCCGCGGACATGACCTTCTTCGATCTTTTCCGTGATCGCCGTCAGTTGCGGCGGAAGGGGTCTTGAAAATTCATATCCGGTGCCGATGATGCCGTCGACAAGTACACAGGGCATGCCCGGTTCGTTTTCATAGATCATGCGGGAGATACCTGCCTGCCAGCTGCTCGGATCGAATTCCGAAGCCGGCCGGATCGGAACTCCGAACTTTTCGGCTGCCGTTCTGTTATTCTTTACCGTCGGAGAATGCGTCTCACCCGGGAAGCAGTCCCAGATCGTGACCTTATATCCCCAGGAACTTAAGATCCTGGCCGCCACATAGGAATCGCCGCCGTTCATGCCTTTTCCGGCGAAGAAGTGGATCGGTGTCGTCGTTGCTTTTGCCGCGGCAACACAGGCGTTTGCGACCGCAAGTCCCGCGTGTTCCATAAGGATCGAGACCGGCACCTGATAATCAGATGCCGCCACTTTATCCAGCGTCCTCTGTTCCTGACGCGTCAGTGTCATACGCACGCGGCGAACGGGCTCATGGGGCTCCTTCGGTGGTGGTGGATTCAGTATGCTTTTTTGCGGCCAAAAAGGACTTTCATTCTTTCTCATGTTTCGACCCCCGCCTTATCCTCTTTTATTCGTAGATCTACTTATTCATTGTATCATTTCATTCCCGATATGGTCGAGTGCTTTTACCACGGGGATCGTTAAGAAAGCAATGAGTGCTCCTGCAAAAGCACTTGCCAGGACCAGATACGGCATATAACCGATCACGTAGACTGTCTTTGTCACAAAGATCGCCACGAAGATCTGCCCGACTGCATGGGTCGAAGCTCCCGCGATACTGACTCCGTACACGGAAACAAGTTCCATATCCGAAAGAAGGCTCATCACCGCCCAGGAGGACACGCCGCCGGTCAGTGAGAACAGAAAACCGATGACATTTCCGCCGAAAGCAAGGAGTACGAGGGACCGAAGAACCGCTACGGCGAGAGCTTCTTTTCTTCCGACACTGTAGAGGGTCACGAGAATGGCGACATTGGCAAGGCCCAGTTTAAACCCCGGGATCGGAAGGATCCCCTTCGGCAGAAGCCATGCTTCAACGATGCTCAGGATCAGCGCCAGAGCGAGCATCATCGCGGTTTTCGTCAGGTCATAGGAGGTACGTTTCATGCTCATTTTGCGATCACATCCACCTTTCCCGAAGTATCGTCTTCATCTCCTGAAACGATCTCGATGATCACGCGGTTCGGAAGACAGACCGCGCCGTCTCCGGGTGACGTAAGATCCCCTTGGCGCATGCAGATCTTGTCCGGGCAGTCGCTTTCTTTGACGTATACTTTTTCGGAAGAAATGAAGATCACCATATGGCCGTGATCACTGTCGATCCGATATTCCGCGGGCTCGGAAAAATCACGAAGGTCCTTTTCGAGCAGTACCTGCCCGTCTTGGGTGATACGCACATAAGGCGGCTTGTTTTGGTTTTTCCGGCTGTAGATCCGGGTGCCGCCGATCAGTATCGCACAAAAAAGAAGGACCGAAAGGATCACGAAAACATCGCCGGAACAGAAACGGAAACGTCTCTTCGGAAGTGCTTTAGTCGAAGTATTCGATTGTCCATCCTTCTTGTGCATCCACTTTCCCTTTGAGATCTGATGATACCCATAATGTACCATTTCCCATACACAGAATACAATCAATGTCTTCGGAGGAGGCAAGTTTCATCGCCTTTTCGGAGCCGAGAGAAAAAAGCGTCGTTGAATAAATATCTCCCTTCGTCCCGTCAGGTCCGATCACGGTCGCGGAAAGAAGATCCGTGTCCGCAGGATATCCCGTGGACGTATCCATGATGTGTCCGTAACGGAGACCATTCTCTTCGATATATCTTTCGTATGCCCCGCTTGTAATGACCGAGCAGGCACTTCCGGAAGAAAGAGAATAAGTGCAGCAGAGAGCATCGGAAGAAAGCGGTGAGATAATGCCGATCGTAAGATCGGACGAACGGGACTTGCAGCAGACATTTCCTCCAAGATCGAGGATGATCTTCGAAAGAGAATATCTACTCAGTTTTTCCATCAGAAGGTCGCCGATATAGCCTTTTGCAGCTCCTCCCAGATCGACCTTCACGCCTTCTTCGAGATATGCCTGACGGTCAGAAAGGAGATGAACTTTCGTATAGTCGACCAAAGGAAGGATCTGTTCGATCTCATTTTTCTCCGGTACATGTGTCCTTTCTGTTCCGAATCCCCACAGATCCATCACAGGGGCGATCGTAAGATCGAATCTCCCGTCCGTTTTTGCCGAATAATCCACTACCGCGGAAAGAAGATCGTATGTCTCTTTTGAAAGTGTCACGGGCGATGTTTCCGAAGAAAGATTCAGCGCAGAGATCTCACTTCCCGGATCCTGTCTCGAAAATTTTCTTTCCAGTTCCATGAGGAGATCCGCCGCTTCGGTCATTGCCTCTTCCGCATCTTTTCCTTCCAGGGTGATCGTGATATATGTGTCGAGTGCAAAAA
>CAJOLL010000031.1 GCA_905235455.1 uncultured Clostridia bacterium | reverse complement strand
TGCCAGTAAGGGAATGGTCCAAAGAGCAAAAGAAAACATGGTGGCCAGCGGCCTCACGGACTGTTATATCCGCTTCATCGTTGAAGACTGCGCAAGATTCGTCGAAAGAGAGATCAGACGCGGAAGGACCTATGACGGAATCATCATGGATCCGCCTGCATACGGAAGGGGACCTTCCGGTGAGATGTGGAAGCTGGAAGATGCGCTTTTTCCGCTTGTCGAAAAATGCGAAAAACTCATTTCGGATGATCCGCTGTTTTTCCTGATCAATTCCTACACGACAGGCCTTTCTTCGATGGTCATCGAGGATATCCTGCGTCTTGCCGTGAAGACGAAACACGGAGGTAAAGTCGTTTCGGAGGAACTCGGACTTCCTTGCACGAGGATGGACTGCATCCTGCCTTGCGGAAGTACGGGCAGATGGACGGGGACGGAGGACTGAGATGCAAGATACACCGAAGATCCTCTTTGAAGATAACCATCTTCTCGTGGCCGTCAAACCCGCGGGAGTTCTTTCGCAGAGTGATATGACCGGAAGCCCGGATATGCTTACGATTCTTAAAAAGTATCTGGTCGAAAAGTACCATAAACCGGGTCAGGCTTACCTGGGACTTCTTCACAGACTTGACCGTCCGGTGCGCGGCATAATGGTATTTGCCAAGACCGGGAAATGTGCTTCCAGGATCAGTGAACAGATCCGTAACAGAACCGTCAAAAAGAAATACCGCGCGATAGTGTACGGTGCTTTTGACGAAGAAAAAGGACAGGTTCGGTCTTATCTTTTTAAGAACAGCAGGACCAATCTGACAGAGGTTTTCGAAACGAAGGAGAAAGCGCCGAAAGAGGCAAAAGAATGCTTTCTCGAGTATGAAGTCTTAGGACAGGGACGTATCGCGGGAGTGCCGGTATCGCTTCTTTCCGTCGATCTTCATACAGGGCGTTCCCATCAGATACGTGCCCAGCTTTCCTCGATCGGACATTCGATCGTTGGAGACAGAAAATACGGGAAAGGACCGAACCGGTTTTCCGGGGACATCCTTCTGGAATCCTATCATCTTGAATTGGATCATCCCGTTAGTCACGAGAGGATGGTCTTTGAGATCCCTCTCGCCGAAGAAGAACCATGGAATCAATTTGCAAAGGAGTGATGTAATGGCAGAAGACTATGTGATCACGAGAGAACAGCGTGATGAGAATCAGAAGAAGATCACCGGACTGCTTTTATCGACAAAGCGGCCGGGTATGGAGAAACTTGTGGAATGGATCGTGACAAAGACGGACTTTTTCACGGCACCGGCCTCTACGAAATATCACTTGAACTGTGAAGGGGGACTTGCGCTTCATAGCCTTCATGTCTATCAGCGCCTGTCCGAAAAAGTTTCTTCGGGACTGGTGAAGATCGAACCGGATACGGTGATCATTACGTCTCTTTTGCATGACCTTTGTAAGGTCAACTTCTATGTAAAAGAGGTCAAGAACGTAAAAGAAGGCACAAAGATCAACCAGTACGGAAAGGAAGTGGCCAACTGGGTAGAAAAAGAAGTGTGGGGCATCAAGGACTCTTTCCCGGTCGGACACGGCGAAAAATCCTGCTGGTACATCCAGAACTTTATCCGTCTGAAGCCTGAGGAGTATGCTATGATCCGACTTCACATGGGACCGGACAAGAATTCGTACCCGGATCCTTTTTCCGAGACGGCAAAGATCTATCCGTCCGTAGTTGCCATTTTCACATCTGACATCGAATCAGCATACATTTTGGAGGAATAACAATGATCTATTATGTGGACCAGAATACGAAATCACAAGGCTGCGGCACCAAAGAACATCCGTTCCTGACGATCACTGCGGCGGCGAAGATTGCAAAGCCGGGTGACGAAATACTCGTTATGCCGGGTGTGTACAGAGAATATGTTGATCCGGTCAATGCCGGAACCGAGGATGCCCGTATCACATACCGTTCCGTCGAGCCGCTTAAGGCGGTTATCACCGGCGCAGAGATCGTAACGGGCTGGGAGAAGTATAAAGGAAAGACATGGAAAGTCGAGATCGATAATGGTATCTTCGGCGCATATAACCCGTACGATACAAGGATCGGCGGCGACTGGTATTTCTGGCACCGTCATCCGCATACGGGATGCGTCTATATTAATGACGTCGCCCTCTATGAGGCGGATACGCTTGAAGACTGCATGAAGGGCGAAAAAGTTATTGCTTCCTGGGAACCGGAGAACTCTACTCGAAAATGGTACTGTGAGCAAAAAGACGGAAAGACCATCATCTATGCAAACTTCCAGGGCAAAGACCCGAATAAGGAAAAGGTCGAGATCAACGTAAGAAGAAACTGTTTCTTCCCAAGTAAGACCGGCGTCGGATATATCACTCTTTCCGGTTTTACCGTGAACAAGGCAGCGACCACGTGGGCACCGCCGGCGGCGTTCCAGGATGGTATGATCGGCCCGCACTGGAGCCGAGGCTGGATCATCGAGGATTGCGAAGTCAGTCACAGCCGCTGCTGCGGTATTTCTCTCGGTAAGTATCTTGACCCCGAAAACGATCACTACTTTACCAAGTACCGCGTAAAGAGCCCGACACAGATGGAGCGTGATGCCGTCTGCCGCGGACAGTATCACGGATGGCTAAAGGAGAATATCGGTGCGCATATTGTCCGCCGCTGCCATATCCATCACTGTGAACAGACCGGTATCGTCGGCCGTATGGGATGCGTATTCTCGATCATCGAGGATAATCATATTCACAACATCAATAATATGATGGAAGTCGGCGGCGCCGAGATCGCCGGTATCAAACTGCACGCCGCGATCGACGTTGTTATGCGAAGGAATCATATCCATCACTGCACGATGGGTATCTGGTGTGACTGGCAGGCGCAAGGTACGATCCTGTCGCAGAATCTTCTGCATGACAATCATACGCCTGATTATGCCAAGCGCATCCGCGGCACCATCATGAGTCAGGATATCTTCATTGAAGTCGGTCATGGTCCGACGCTTGTGGATAATAACATCATGCTCAGTAAAGCTTCTCTGCGTCTGGCGACAGAGGGCGTTGCCGTAGTAAACAACCTGATCTGCGGTGCACTTCAGGCGATCGGTGAAGGCACGGATGACTTTATATCCGGTAAGAACCAGCCCCGCTATACGCCGTATCACTTCCCGCACAGAACGGAAGTCATGGGATTTATGAGTATCTTGCACGGCGATGACCGGTTCTATAACAATATCTTCGTTCAGAAATGGCCGATCGAAGAATGCCCGGAGGATGAGAACCCGATGTTCTTCGACAAGCAGGAGGCAGGTACCTTCCAGTTCGATGAATACCCGACATATAAGGAGTGGATCGATTCCTTCCATCTCAATGAGCCGATGGCTTATGAGCATAAGATCATGGAAAAACACTTTCAGCACTTGCCGGTCTGGATCGACAGCAATGTCTACTTGAACGGCGCCAAGGAATGGAAGAAGGAAGAAAATAAGTTGACCGTCAAGAGATTCAAGGCCACTGCGGATATCGTCGAAAGAAACGGTGAGTATATTCTTGTGACGAATATCTTTAAGAAGATCGCCGATTTCTCCTGCGGTATCATCAACACCGATATTCTCGGGAAGGCCTTCCAGCCGGATCAGCGCTTCGAATACACGGATGGTTCCGATATCGTATTCAACTACGACTATTACGGAAAAGACAGAGGCGTGATGACCATCGCAGGTCCTTTTGCCGAGGTAAAGGACGAATACAAGGTATAAATCTTCTCTTGAAATCAGGAAGACAGTAAGTGACGTTCCCGTCGGAAGTATCCTTCGGGAACGTTTCTTTGTCATATTTGACGAATTTGACTCTATAATATAAAAAATATACTCACAAAAGGCATCGTATGTTATAATGACGGGAGCTTTAGAGAAGAAGAGGTTTTACTATGTATAAAAAAGTATCGCCGGATATGAAGTTTATCGATCGCGAGAAAGAAGTGCTGGCCTTCTGGAAAGCAAATGACATCCAGAAGAAGTCGATCCGCCCGGAAAAGGACGGAACTCCCAATTTTACGCTGTATGACGGTCCTCCGACAGCAAACGGCAAGCCGCACATCGGACATATTAAGACCCGTGTCATTAAGGACGTAGTTCCGAGATACCATACCATGAAGGGTGAACACGTCCAGTTTAAGGCGGGCTGGGATACCCACGGTCTTCCGGTCGAGCTGGAAGTCGAGAAGATGCTCGGTATCAACGGTAAGCCTCAGATCGAGGAATACGGTGTCGAGCCTTTCATTAAGAAATGTAAGGAATCCGTATGGAAGTATAAGGAAGAGTGGGAGCAGATGTCTGACCGCGTAGGTTTCTGGGCAGATATGGAGCACCCGTACGTAACATATGACAACACATACATCGAGTCTGAGTGGTGGGCGCTTAAGACTTTATGGGATAAGGGAATGCTCTATAAGGGCCACAAGATCGTTCCTTATTGTCCGCGTTGCGGTACTGCGCTTTCGAGCCACGAGGTTGCCCAGGGCTATAAGGCCGTAAAAGAGAACTCCGTATTCGTACGCTTTAAGGTCGTCGGTGAAGAGGATACATACTTTGCCGCATGGACAACGACACCGTGGACACTTCCGTCGAACGTCGCTCTTTGCGTCAGCCCTGCGGATGAATATGTAAAGATCGCAGTTAGCAAGGATCTCGACGGTACAGAGAAGAAGGTCATGTACTACATGGCCGGATGCCTCGTTCCGCAGCTTTTCGATGAGTATGAGATTCTCGAGAGATATCAGGGCACGGAACTCGTCGGTAAGAAGTACGAATCCCTGTTCCCGTATTCTTCTGACGCAGTAGAAAAGAGCAGAAAAGAAGCCTTTAAGGTCTGCGCAGACAGCTACGTAACCATGAGCGACGGTACAGGTATCGTACATATCGCCCCGGCATTCGGTGAAGATGACGCCAGAGTCGGTCGTGACAATGACCTTCCGTTCGTTCAGCTTGTTAAGGAAGATGGTACGCTTCCGGAGGATTGCGAAGAGTTTGCAGGCCTTTTTGTTAAGGATGCCGACCCGCTCATCATCAAAAAACTCAATATGGAAGGCAAACTTCTGAAGAAGATGCCTTACGAGCATGACTATCCGTTCTGCTGGAGATGCGATACTCCTCTGATCTACTACGCAAGATCTTCCTGGTTTATCGCCATGACCAAGGTTAAGGGTCAGCTCGTAGCTTCCAATCGTATGGCAAACTGGTATCCGGAGACGATCCGTGACGGACGTATGGGTAACTTCCTTGAGAACGTTGTTGACTGGGGTATCTCCCGTGAACGTTACTGGGGTACACCGCTTCCGGTTTGGGAGTGCGAATGCGGACACCGTGAGTGCATCGGTTCGATCGAAGAACTAAAGGCAAAGTCGAAGGACTGCCCGGATGACATCGAGCTGCATAAGCCTTATGTTGATAATGTCCATGTTACCTGCGAGAAGTGCGGCAAGCCGATGACACGTGTTCCTGAGGTTATCGACTGCTGGTTCGACAGTGGCGCGATGCCGTTTGCCCAGTTCCACTATCCTTTTGAGAACAAAGAGTTTTTCGAGTCTCACTATCCGTGCCAGTTCATCTCTGAGGCACTTGACCAGACACGCGGATGGTTCTATTCGCTCCTAGCGATCAGCACACAGCTGTTCGGAAGATCTCCTTTTGAGAATGTTATCGTTATGGGTCTCGTTCAGGATAAGGACGGTATCAAGATGAGTAAGCATAAGGGCAACGTTGTTGACCCGTGGGATATCCTGAACCGCCAGGGTGCCGATGCGGCAAGATGGTATTTCTACAGTGCCAATGCACCGTGGCTGCCGTCCCGTTTCGACCACGGCAATGTCGACAAGATCCTCGGCAAGTTCATGGGTACTCTCTGGAATACATATGCATTCTACATCCTGTATGCGGAGATCGATCAGTTCGATCCGACCAAGTACAGCCTCGAGTACGATAAGCTTTCTGTTATGGATAAGTGGATCCTTTCAAGACTTGCTTCTCTCGAGAAGACGGTAGACAGCAAGATGCAGGGCTATGACATCACCGGCGCATCCCGTCTGATGGAAAACTTCGTAGATGATCTTTCCAACTGGTATGTACGCCGCGGCCGTGAAAGATACTGGGGCAAGGAAATGACTCAGGATAAGATCAATGCTTTCATGACGCTTTATACGGCACTTGAGCAGTTCACACGTCTGGCTGCACCGTTTATCCCGTTCATGACGGAGGCAATCTACCAGAACCTCGTCCGTTCCGTAAACGAGAATGCACCGTTGTCCATCCATATGTGTGACTATCCGGAAGCAGAGGAATCCTGGATCGACGAAGATCTCGAGAGAAATATGGATGATGTCCAGCAGATCGTTACGCTGGCTCTGTCTTGCCGTCAGGCGGCCAACCTTAAGATTCGTCAGCCGCTCGCCAAGCTCTACGCGGTCTGCGAAGATGAGCTGCCTTCCGAGTATCAGACGATTATCCAGGAAGAACTGAATGTTCATGAAGTTGCTTTCTTAAAGGATGCATCTTCGCTCCTGGATTATAAGTTCAAGCCGCAGCTGAGAACTCTGGGCAGAAAACTTGGTGCGAAACTCAATGCTGCTAAAGAAGTCATCGCGGCTCTCCCGGGTAAGGAGACCATGGCGGTTCTCGATAAGGACGGTAAAATCAATATCGAAGTAGAAGGTGAGATCTTCGAACTCCTGACAGAAGACCTGCTGGTGGAAAATGTTCAGCCGGAAGGTCTCTCCACGCAGGCGGACAAGGGCTTCACAGTATCTCTCGATACCAAGCTCGATGATGCTCTGATCGAAGAAGGCTTCGTCCGTGAGATCGTTTCCAAGATCCAGAACCAGAGAAAAAAGTCCGGTTTTGAGGTCACAGATCGCATCACGGTGAAATATTCCTGCGGGGAAAAACTTGCCGCCGTATTCACCAAGTTCGGTGAACAGATCGCATCTGACGTTCTTGCGACAAGCATTGAAGAAGGTTCTGATGATAACGGAACAGAGCTTGATATCAATGGAGAAAAGGTCAATCTTTCGCTTAAGAAGGCTTGATTGATCGGATAGAAAAAAAGGTAAAAGATATGTTGTTTGATATTCTTAATCTCGATATTACGATGAGTGAAAAAATCATGTACCTGACCATTATGGTCATGGTGCTGACTTTTACCTTTTCCATCCATGAGTTCATGCATGCATGGGTGGCTGAGAAAATGGGGGATGATACACCTCGAAGACAGGGCCGTATCACTTTAAATCCGATGGCGCATATCGATCCTCTCGGTACGATTATGCTTTTTCTTGCAGGATTCGGCTGGGCAAAGCCCGTCCAGTACAATCCGAACAATTTAAAGAGGTTCAGCAGACCGACCTGCGAGCGCTACATCAGCCTTGCCGGTGTTACGGCGAACTTTGTCGTCGGTTTTATCGCCACGCTCATCGTTCCGCTGGTAAGATACTGGCATATCAAGACTGTCGGCGACAGTGAAACGATCCAGATGATCGCTTCACTTGTTGAAATGTTCTTCTACTTTCTTCGTGAGTACAATTTCCTCTTCCTGGCATTCAATCTTCTGCCGATTCCGCCGCTCGACGGTTACCATTTCCTCTCCACGATCATTCCCTATAAGTGGAGAACGACGTTTGATACGCTGGCGCAGTACAGCTACTTCGTATTCTTTGTGCTGATCCTTCTCGGAAGATTCGGAAACCACAGCCTGCTCTCGGATCTTATCAATCTCGTGGCAAAGCCTTTCCGTTTTCCGGCAAATGAGATTGGAAAGATGATATATGAAGCCCTTGGTATTCCCAGAAGGCTTCGACTGTAAAAACTACAACATGGAAAAAGATAAAGGGGTAAACATGGAAAACAAAATCGTACTTTCAGGAACACGTCCTACGGGCAACATTCATCTGGGTAACTATTTCGGCGCGATCGAGAACTGGGTCCGCCTTCAGGATCAGTATGAGTGCTATTTTTTCATCGCAGACTGGCACGCGCTGACGACCGGTTATGCCGATACGGATGTTCTTCGTAAAAACACGCTTGGTCTTCTTGCAGATATTCTCGCCAGTGGTGTTGATCCGGAAAAAGCAACGATCTTTCTGCAGTCCGATGTGAAGCAGCATGCAGAGCTTTACCTTCTGCTCGGCATGAATACGCCGCTTTCCTGGCTGGAAAGATGCCCGACATATAAGGATATGATCGCGAACATGTCTTCCGAAAAAGACATCATGACTTATGGTTTCTTAGGTTATCCGGTCCTCATGGCGGCAGATATCCTGATGTATCGTGCCAACTACGTACCGGTCGGTGAAGACCAGCAGGCGCATCTGGAGATTACACGTGAACTGGCAAGACGCTTTAATTATCTTTATAAGTCCGAAGTCCTTCCGGAGCCACAGCCGCTTTTCTCAAAGGCAAAGGTCCTTCCGGGTACAGACGGAAGAAAGATGAGTAAGAGCTATGGCAATACGATCGCTCTGGCAGATACGCCGGAAGATGTAAAGAAAAAGGTCATGAGCATGATCACTGACCCGGCCCGTATCCGAAAAGATGATCCGGGTCATCCGGATATCTGTACGGTATATGCTTTCCATAAGGTCTTCAATGAGGACAAGGTCCCGGAGATCACGGAACAGTGCAAGGGCGGATGTATCGGATGCGTTGCCTGCAAGAAGATGCTTCAGGAAAAGATCTCCGAGTTCCATACTCCGATCTATGAGAAAAGAACTGCTCTGCTTCAGGATGAGCCGAAGCTTCTTGATATCCTCCGTCAGGGAAGAGAAAAGGCAAGCGAGAAGGCCGAAGAAACTATCCGTGAAGTAAGAAAAGCCGTCATGATCGGCTTTGATCCGGAAAAATGAGTGAAACAGCTTGAGGTACGAGACAGTGGCAGCATTGGAGAATCCACAAGTCAGACTTCGTAAGTTTGAAGGTCCTCTGGACCTTCTGTTTCATTTGATAGAAAAAAACGATATCGACATCTACGATATCCCGATCGCAGAAGTAACCGACCAGTATATGGAGTACCTTGATAAGATGAGTTCTCTGGATATGGAGGTAGCTTCTGAATTCCTTTTAATGGCGGCAACGCTCGTGCACATCAAGTCTAGGATGCTGCTTCCGGACAGAAATGTCAGTGAAGATTCCGCTGAACCCGATCCGCGAGAAGAACTTGTCGTGAAACTTCTCGAGTACAGAAGATGTAAGCTGCTTGCCTCTGATCTCAAGGACCGTTACCGTGATTATTCCAAGTGCGTCTATCGTCTGCCGCAGACGGCCGCCTCTTTGGGGATCAAGGTCGAAAACATTCCTGCTCCTGTCGATGAAGATGCCCTGAATAAAGGAATCGATGACGTCTGCAAGAGAAACACGGTACGCTTTGCCGACATTGCTTCCCGAATCACGCATATTCTTAAAAGAGACAAGTTCTCCATTCGTGATAAAATCAGATTTGTGTGGGACAGCATTAAGGGAAAAGGGAAAGTCTTTTTTCATGAACTTTTCCCGGCGCATAAGGTGGAGAAGATGGACCGTATCGTGGGATTTCTGGCGGTCCTTGAGCTTCTGCGCGGTGACCAGATCATAGCTGAGCAGGAGAAACCTTTTGACGTGATCATGATCGAGCCGAAGAAGAATGAACTCGATGAAGAGCGTTTCGGACTGGATCAATTAAAAGAATCGAAGGAGTTAGCCGCATATGACTGACGGATTTGAACGTGAAACCAAGATAACGGTACAAGAGCTTCCTTCTGCGCTGGAGGCTTTGCTTTTCGCGAATGGTGATCCGATCTCTTGCAGCCGCCTGTCGGAGATCACGCAGATGCCGAAAGAAGCCGTAGAAGAGACACTCGACCGCATGATGAAAGATTATGAAACGAATCCGTGGGGCGGGCTTCTGATCAGGAAGGTCGACGATGCCTACGTTATGTGCACCAAACCCTCCATGAAACCTGTCCTTGAGAGAATGTTCGCTCCGAGGACCCGCCCGCCGATGTCTCAGGCAACCTATGAAACTCTGGCGGTTATCGCTTATAATCAGCCGGTGACACGTGCCCAGATCGAGGCCGTACGTGGCGTCAGTTCTGATTCGATCGTCAGCCGCCTGATCGAGCGCGGTCTCGTCGAAGAGTGCGGTACTCTTGAAGCTCCGGGAAGACCGACGCTTTTCCGAACGACTCAGCAGTTCCTTCTTGAGTTCGGTATTTCCTCGGTATCCGAGATGCCGGCGATGGAACTCATGATGTATAAAACGATCCGCGATCTCCAGGATTCCCTGGAAGAAGCGGCAGGTAATAAAGATGACCGTCAGATCACTATCGAAACGTGGCTCGACGGCCAAAAAGGAGATGAAGCGACATGAATCCCGAAGATCAGAAAAGTGAGTCTTTATCCAGTGTAGTTGATCGCATTACCGTCTCTCTCGACTCGATGAGTAAGGGACAGAAGGCCATTGCGAACTATATCCTGGAAAATTACGAAACAGCTGCCTACATGACGGCCGCAAAACTCGGTGAGACCACAGGGGTCAGTGAATCTACGGTTGTGCGTTTCTCTATGGAGCTCGGCTACGAAGGTTATCCGCATTTCCAAAAAGCACTTCAGGAAGAACTGAAGGTCAAGCTTACTTCCGTCCAGAGATTGAATGCGGCATGCCGTTTCTCGGATGACGCTTCGATCGTAAAATCGATTCTTCAGGCGGATATGGACAGTTTGAAGTATACCTACGAGAATCTCGATAAGGATGCTTTCAGCCAAGCGGTGAAAACGATCCTTGCTGCAAAGAAGATCTATATCATGGGACTTCGCAGTTCTTCGCCGCTTTCTTCTTTTATGCATTTTTACATGACGCCGCTGTTTGATGATGTCCGTCACATCCACAGCAACAGTGCAAACGAAGTATTCGAGCAGATCCTTCCGATCGGTCCGGGCGACGTCATGATCGGTATCAGTTTCCCACGCTATTCCACAAGAACGATCCAGTCGTTGCAGTACGCAAGATCCCGAGGTGCTTCGGTCATCGTTATCACGGATAAGGCAGATACACCGATGACGCAGTATGCCGATGTTGCTCTTTTTGCAAGATCGGATATGGCTTCGTTCGTCGATTCTCTGACAGCACCGCTTTCTCTGATCAATGCGTTGCTCGTTGCTCTCGGTATGCACAGAAAGAGCCACATCGAGGAATCTTTCGAAGCCCTCGAAAAGCTTTGGAAAGAATACAAGGTATACGATACGGGAAAAGACCGTGCGATTGAAGAAAAAGATGACAAGGGGGAGAAGGAATCATGAAAGAATTGATCGCCAGCAGTAAAATGACCGCATCCGCTTCGATCCGAATTGCGTTGACCAACAGCAGAGAAGAAGAAGCAGATCTTAAGGCGGCACTGAAAGAGGAAAAGATCAATGCAACCGCTGCCGACTTCGGCGGTGAGTTCATCTCTTCCGTAAGTAAGATCATCGAAAGATGTGTCGTTGCCGCTCAGAGAGAAGGTATCATCGGCAACAGCCATAATGAAGAAGGCGCGCTCGCAGGTGCGGCAAGAGAAGCGATCTCCCAGATCACTTCCAAAGCGATCGGACTGAATGTTGGCGGAAAGATCGGCATCGCGCGCTTTAACGATCACATAAGCGTTTGTGTATATTTCGGCATCGGCCTTTTGCATCTCAATGAGATCGCGATCGGTCTTGGTCACCGAGCCATTTAACCATAGGAGGAGAAAAATGAGTGAGTATTATCAGATTGCAGTAGACGGACCTTCCGGTTCCGGAAAATCCACACTGGCCAAGGGGATCGCCAAGAAACTGGGTATCCTCTATCTGGATACCGGTGCCATGTACCGCGCATGCGGACTTAAGGCATTAAAGAGCGGTATCGATACGAAAGATAAGGATGCTGTCGAGAAGATGATGCAGGATATCAAGATCGATATCACTCATGAGGACGGTTCCCAGCATGTATGGCTTGACGGAGAAGATGTTTCCGCAGACATCCGTATGCCGGAAGTATCCATGGCGGCATCTGACGTTTCCGCGATCCCTTGTGTCCGTGAGGCTATGGTCGATCTTCAGAGAAAGATCTCCGAAGGTAAGAATGTCATCCTTGACGGCAGAGATATCGGATCCAAAGTTTTCCCGAATGCAAAGTATAAGTTCTTCCTGGTAGCTGCTGCGGAAGAACGTGCCAGAAGAAGACTTCTCGAACTTCAGCAGAAGGGCGTGACGGATACCACCTATGAAGAAGTCCTTCGTGACATCGAAAGAAGAGATCTGCAGGACAGCACACGTGCGGCATCTCCGCTTCTAAAAGTAGAAGACGCGATCGAGATCGATACCACAAAGATCGATATCGAACAGACGCAGGATCTTCTTCTCTCCTATATTAAAGAGTAAGGAAGGAACAGATATTGGGCTTTTCGATCGAACTTGCGAAATCTTCGGGCTTCTGTGTCGGCGTGAAAAACGCCGTTTCCAGCGCGTATTCCGTTATCAGGGAGTATCCGCACCGTAAGATCTATATGCTCGGTGAGATCACTCATAATGAGACGGTAGTCGGTGAACTTCTTTCTTCCGGAATGCTTTTGGCACATTCGCCCGAAGAAGTACAAGAGGGAAGTGTTGTCGTCATCCGCGCGCATGGTGTTACCCCCGCGGTCATGGAAGAACTGAAAAAAAGAAATTGCGAGATTATCGACTGCACCTGCCCGTTTGTAAAGAAGATACATGACATCGTAAGGAAAGCAGGGGAGGAAGGTCATCCGGTCTATATCACCGGAACAAAAGGCCATCCGGAAGTCGTCGGGATCTGTGGGGAAAGTACTCATCCGGTGACGGTTATCTCGTCTTTAGAAGAGTGTAAAGCCCTTCCTGAAATAGAATCGGATTCGGTTTGGGTGTCCCAAACGACATTTTCCCGTAAAGTTTTCGAAGAAATTTGTGAATTCGTGCAGAAAAAAATTGCAAATGATCAAATTTTTGGTACAATATGTTATACGACTGAAATTAGGCAGAGGGAAACTGCGGATTTGGCAGGTGCTTCAGATGTTATGGTCGTCATAGGATCGAAGACCAGCTCAAATACAAAGAAACTCTATGACATATGTTCAGATCGTTGTGCGCTGACTTACCTTGTCGGTTGCGCCGAAGAAGTTCGACAGATGCTTCCTATGTGGAGGGAACGCAAAGTTAAACGGATCGGTGTCACGGCAGGAGCATCAACGCCGGTGAGTATTATCAGGGAGGTTATCCAAACCATGAGTGAAAACGGGGTAAACACGAATCCAGAGTCTAACGACATCAATTTTGGCGATTACATTGAAAGCATTCCACAGCTTAGAAAGAACGCTACAGTGAAGGGAGCAATAACGACCTGCGACAGCGATTTCGTTTATGTAGATGTCCATGATAAGTCGGAAGGCAAGATTCCGAGAAGTGAGTTTGAACCTGATTTTGACTTTGAAGCGGCAGTTGAAGAGCATAGAGAGATTGAAGTTTACGTAAAGAGCATCCGCAATACCGACATGGGCAAAGAGATCATTCTCTCCAAGTCGCATGTGGATTTCAGCAAGAATAAAGCTGAGATCGAAGCAGCATATGAGAACAAGACGCCGGTTACAGTTAAGATCACAAACGTTGTTAAGGACGGTGTTATCGCCAGCTACGGCGGAGTTGATATCTACATTCACAGAACACAGCTTGAATTGAACGTAGTGAATGATCTTGAGGCTTACAAGGGTAAGACTATCGAGATCCTTATCACACAGTTTGATCCGGACAAGCGTCGCCTGAGAGTTTCCGGTTCCAGAAGAACACTTCTCAACAATGAACGTAAGGCAAAGGCTGAGGAAGTATGGAGCGGAATCGAGAAAGATAAGGAGTACGATGGTGTCGTAAGATCCCTCACAGATTTCGGTGCATTTGTTGACATCGGAGGTGTTGATGGTCTCATCCACGTATCCGAACTGTCCTGGAACCACATCCATCATCCGTCCGAAGTTCTTTCTGTCGGTGATCAGGTTCATGTTTATGTTAAGGATTTTGATCCTGAGAAGAAGAGAATCTCTCTCGGTTACAAGAAGGCTGAGGACGATCCGTTCTACAAGATCGACGAGC
Organism: uncultured Clostridia bacterium; assembly: GCA_905235455.1. GTDB lineage: Bacteria > Bacillota > Clostridia > Saccharofermentanales > Saccharofermentanaceae > Scatonaster. The sequence goes on along the minus strand of CAJOLL010000031.1, from coordinate 6,737 downwards.
GCATCCCGGTGGGTTCCATCGTTCGCGGTAAGGTTGTTCGTATGTTCCAGTTTGGTGCATTCGTAGAGCTTGAGCCGAATCTCGACGCTCTCTGCCATGTTTCCCAGATTTCCGACGTACGTCTGAATAAGCCGCAGGATGTTCTGAAGGAAGGTATGGAAGTTGAGGCCAAGGTCCTCGATGTAAATCCGGCTGCACGTCGTATCAGCATTTCCATCAAGGAAGTTGCTCCGATCAACCCGGAACCGAAGGATCAAGAAGAAGCACCGGCAGTTGAAGAGACTTCGGCGGCTGTCGAGGAGAAGACAGAAGAGTAATCTTCCATCCTTACAAGAATTGATCAGTCAAAAAGAACTGTCCTAGCAGGCAGTTCTTTTTTGTCACTTTCAAAATGACGTAAATATCAATATTTTGACATTGATAATTATCTATAGAAAACCTTTGGTCATCAAAACATATGGAAATAAGCCTAAAAGCGTTTTGAGAAACACGGAGAATCCCTAAGATCATATTACAATTGTGTCACAATTCTTCCAAATGATAAGTGTTTTGATATAATTATATTGTCAGTGTTTGGGTTAGCGATTCTCTTTGGAGGTCATTTTGAAAAATAGTACTGAAAAACAAAAAAGAAACATTGAACTGAGCTACAGAATGACTCAGAGGCGCCTGCATCGCGGGCTGAAGATGACATCGATCGTAATGGTGCTGTCTATAGTTACGGTGTTGTTCCCGATCGTTCCTCTCGGGCATGCTTCTGATATCTGTCTGCAGGTTCCTTCTGAGCAGACGATGCCCTCGATTGAAGAACGGTCTTCTTCAAACATCGTACTGATATATGATGCTTCCGCTGAATCGGATGTAAAAGCAGATCTTCTTGAAGCAAATACGTATGTGATCTCCGAGCATGATGACCGCGACGGCATTTCCGTGGAGATGCTCGATCCATCCGCTTTTGAATCCAGAAACGAAGTTGTATATGCTTTAAAGAATATGCTCGTTCATTCTTCTCCGAGCTCTGAATCTGCTTCGGTCGGTATATATCTTTATTCTGAACAGGCAGTTCGTGACGGTCAGGGTTCTTCCTGGTCGCATATCGTATACGAAACAGATGAAGGTACGATATCGGGTTTTGTCCTTACTTCGAATATTACTCTTGATACTGTAGCTACGCCGACACCTACTCCCACGGAGACGCCGACCCCGACTCCTGAACCGAAGAAAAAAGCGACTCCTACACCTACTCCGGTTCCGACACAGGCGGCTTCCGTCCAGTCTTCCGAATCCAAGCCGAAGGAGACCCCGACTCCTGAACCGGAATTTACAGAGACCGATATTTCCGGCACTTTCTATTCCAATGGTGATGTGAATGTCAGAAGCGGGCCGGGTACCGGTTATTCCGTTTCGAGAAAACTGGTCAGAGATGAGGCGGTTACTGTCGTTGCACGTACAAGTAACGGATGGTATAAACTCTCTGACGGCGGCTACGTAAGATCTGATCTTGTGAGAGATAAACTGGAAACAGCGGCGCCTGAAGTAACGGCGACGCCGGCACCTGTCGCGACGCCGACGATGCAACCGGCAAGCACGTCGACACCGTCTTCCGGAACAAATACCAATCCTTCGATCCCGAATCCTTCATCTTGTGATCTTCTGACATATGCCAGAGCATTTATCGGTATTCCTTATGTTTATACGGGTGCTTCGCTTCAGGGGCTGGACTGTTCCGGATTTGTTATGTATGTATATGCACATTACTACGGCATCTCTCTGCCGCACCAGTCAGCTTCTATTGCCCAGATGGGAACGGATGTGACCAATCAGGAACTGAAACCGGGCGACGTAATCTGCCATGACTATCGTGGAGACGGTAAAGTCGACCATGTAAGTCTGTATTGCGGAAGCGGCGTCGTCATCCATGCTTCCACCAGCAACGGCGGCATCGTTGAAGATGTCATCCCGATGTCGTGTGTAGTATGCGTCAGACGATTTATCTGATAGAAAGTTCAGATCACCGTATTTCCGAGTTTTTCCAGTGCATCTTCGTACATCGGTACGAGGAGGTACATGTTTTCTTTGAGGACTGATTCATTTGACTGGTGGCACTGATCCTTGTTCCAGGGAAGCTGAGGACCGAATGCAACGATGTTGGGCATAGTTCTGGCATAAGTGCCTCCTCCGACAGCGATCGGTTCGGCTTTTTGGGAAAGAGATGCGGCTCTTATCTCAATTTCGTCTTGCGTATAGGCAAATTTATCTCGGTAGGATCCGTAGATCTGCGTCAGAATCTTGATCTGCTCGGATTCTTTATCCTTGAAAAGCGGCGCCTGTACGGAATCCTCAACAACAGTGACCCCGAACTCGGAAGCGATCGTTTGCAACTTGCTTCTTACCGCTGATTCTTCGATTGTGACCGGCCAGCGGATATCCACATGGAGTCTTGCATGATCCGTGCTGATATCTGCGATTCCGACATTGGTGGTCATCGGCCCCGATACATCCGGCGCAAAGAAAGAGGAGAACTTCGTTTCTGACTTGCTGCTGAAGTACTTTTCCATAAGAAGCAGAAGCTTGGAAGAGTTTTTCATTTCAGGAGACATTTTGCCGAGGATCTGATCGATCGCGTTGGTGCCGAGTTCCGGTTTACTTGCATGGGCCTGAATGCCATCTGCCGAGATACCGGTCATATTCTCAAGATCAATGCATTCACAGTAAGGCGGGACCATATTGGCCGCATTTCCGCCGTGAAGTGTAAATCTTCCCGATGGCGTTTCTTCGAAATGCATCTGATAGATCCCTTTTTCGGCAAAGATACAGGGGAACTCGGCATCGGGCGTAAAACCGATATCCGGCTGCTCCTCGGTCTCACAATAGCGGACCATACAGGAAGAACCATGTTCTTCGTCGGTCCCGACGATGAGACGTACACGGAATTCCGGATCCGGGTGCTTTTCCTTGAATCGGAGCATCGCCATATAAGCGCACAGCACCGGACCTTTATCGTCGATGACTCCTCGTCCGACGAAGTAATCGGTTTCAGTATTGAGCATAAACGCATCTGTTTTCCATCCCGCACCTTCCGGCACGACATCGAGATGACCGAGTACGGCAACGAGAGGACCTTTGCTTCCCCACTGGATATATCCGGCTTTATCGCCTACGTTTACTGAAGTAAAGCCGTCTTTTTTTGCGCGGTCAAGAAGATAGCTGAGGGCCTGCTTCGGTTTCTCCCCGTAAGGAGCACCTTCCTGCGGTTCGCCTTTGACGCTGTCGATACCGATAAGATCGGAAAGCAGCGTGTTAAATGTTGAGATTTCCTGTCCAGAAAGCCTATTCATAGAAAAAAGTCCTCGATTCCGTGAAAAAATGTCGATTTTCAGCGAATTTCTTTTGAAAAACACTTGTCATCACGACCAACTCATTGTATCATTTTAAAGGCTAAAAATCACATGAGGTGTAGTCTTTTGTTCTTCGGAGACACCGAAGTAAGCCTCATGGAAGAAAAAACAGGAGGTTTTTTTATGTCAACTATTTCTATGAAGCAGCTTCTTGAAGCAGGTGTACATTTTGGTCACCAGACACGCCGTTGGAACCCGAAGATGGCGGAGTATATCTTCACGGAGCGTAACAACATCCACATCATCGACCTGCAGAAGACCGTTAAGAAGACAGAAGAGGCTTACGATTTCGTACGTTCTGTTGCTGCTGAAGGCGGAAATATTCTTTTCGTAGGTACAAAGAAGCAGGCTCAGGATTCTATCTCTGAGGAAGCAGTCCGTTGTAACATGTTCTATATCAACAACCGTTGGCTCGGTGGTACACTAACAAACTTCAAGACAATTGAAAAGCGTCTGGCCCGCCTTGCTGAGCTCAAGACAATGTCTGAGGACGGTTCCTTTGATCTTCGTACAAAAAAAGAAGTTGCTAAGCTGAAGCTCGAGATGGAAAAACTCGATAAGAACCTTGGTGGTATCCAGGGCATGAAGAAGCTCCCGGCTTGCCTTTTCATCGTAGACACAAAGAAAGAGCACCTGGCAGTTGCTGAAGCTCGCCGTCTCGGTATTCCGGTAGTTGCTATCGTTGATACAAACTGTGATCCGGAAGAAGTTGATTATGTAATCCCGGGTAACGACGATGCGATCCGTGCAGTTAAGCTTATCGCAGGCCACATCGCTGACGCGGTTCTTGAAGGCCGTCAGGGCGAGCAGCTCGAGGTTGTAGCTGAAGAAGCTGAGGAAGCTTCCGAGGAAGCAGCTGAGGCAGTAGAGGCTCCGGCAGAGGCTTGATTTTCGGTTCTTTTCTAAAGGATCTTAAAAACTATCAATTATTTAATGGAGGAAATAATTATGGCTGACATTAGTGCTGCACAGGTCAAGGAACTTCGTGATATGACTGGTTCCGGTATTATGGATTGTAAGAGAGCTCTTCAGGAGTCTGATGGAGATATTGAGAAGGCAGTTGCATGGCTTCGTGAAAAGGGTATCGCTAAGGCTGAGAAGAAGTCCGCAAGAGTTGCTGCTGAAGGTGCAGTAGTTGCAAAGATTGCTGACGACAAGAAGTCCGGTGTTCTCGTTGAGATCAACGTCGAGACAGACTTTGCCGCGAACACGGATAAGTTCAAGGCTTTCACAGATATAGTTGCTACACACATTCTTGCTAAGAAGCCGGCTGATGTTGAAGAACTGATGGCTCAGACACTTTTCAATGATGAGTCCAAGACAGTAGAGCTTTTCCAGAAGGAAGCAATCGCTGATATCGGAGAAAATACTTCTATCAGAAGATTTGCAGTATATGAGGTAGAGGGCAACGGCGCTGTTGCTTCTTATATCCACATGGGTGGTAAGATCGGTGTATTCGTTGAGTTTGGTACAGATGATGACTCCATCATCACAGACTCCAAGTTCGCTGACTTCGCTAAGGATATTGCTATGCAGGTTGCTGCTGCAAACCCGAAGTGGCTCACACGTGAAGATGTTCCGGAAGCTGATCTCGAGAAAGAAAAGGAGATCATCATCAACAAGAACCTCAACGAAGGTAAGCCGGAGAAAATCATTAAAGAGAGAATCCTGCCGGGTAACATCGAGAAGTTCTATAAGGAGAACTGCCTCGTAGAGCAGGAGTTCGTTAAGGATGATACTAAGACGATCGCTACATACACGAAGGAGTTCGGCAATAACGTTTCCATCCGTCGTTTCACACGTTTCGAAATGGGTGAAGGTATTGCCAAAAAGGAAGAGAACTTCGCAGAAGAAGTTATGAAGCAGATCAAGTAATATCCGCTGCAAAAGAACTTTCAGAAGGGACCGTCTCATGCACATGAGACGGTCCCGTTTTTTGCTCCTTGAAAAGCACTTTCGACTGTAAACAAGAAGTGCCAATTCATTTTGAAACAACCATTTTTGCTCATAGTCAAGTCTTTATCTCTTTAGGTATTCTGTTAAAATGAATGAGGAGACGGATTTCTACAAGAAAGAAAGGGGCTTTTATGAAGATATTGATCGTCCGACATGGTGATCCGGACTATGAGAATGACTGCCTTACCGAACAGGGAAAGATCGAAGCCGAACTTCTTTCGGAGCGCATGAAGCATGTGAAAGCGGACTATTGTTATTGTTCTCCGCTGGGCCGTGCCAGGCAGACGGCCGCTCCCTGTCTTTTGAAGATGGGGATGGAAGCCGAAGAACTCGAGTGGCTTCGCGAATTTGCACCCAAAGTCCGCCACCCCGAAAAAATCAGTATCGCTTGGGACTGGTGCCCGCAAGAGTGGATGACAATGCCTTATGCCTTTGATTTTGATAAGTGGACGGAGTATCCGGCTCTTACGGAAGCGCATGTACGGGAAGAACGTGACTGGGTCTATGCTGAATTCGATAAGCTTCTGCGTAAGCACGGTTACCGGAAAGAAGAAAAATGGTTCCGCGCGGAAAAACCGAATAATGACACGATAGTGCTTTTCTGTCATTACGGTCTGGAAGCGGTTCTTCTGTCGTATCTTCTGAATCTTCCGCCGTTTGTTATGTGGCATGCCATGATGGCGGCGCCGACTTCGGTGACAACGATCGTTACCGAGGAAAGACGCGAAGGGATCGCGCAGTTTCGGATGCTTTCTTTCGGAGACTGCTCGCATCTTCTTGCCGGCGGTGTACAGCCCTCATTTTCGGGCAGGTTCCGCGAGTGCTACATGAACGACTATGAAAGAAAAGATTAAATTTCAAAAAATCGGTCATTTGTCTTTTCATAATCTGGAAATAACGATAAAATGATTTAAGTATATATTTTGGAGGAATTTGGTAATGAGCGAGCCTGTCTATAAGAGGATACTTCTTAAGATCAGCGGTGAGGCACTTGCCGGTGAGAAGAAGGTCGGAATTGACGATATGACCGTTACCCGTATCTGTGAACAGATCAAGAAAGTCGCCGATCTCGGGGTTGAGGTTGCCGTAGTCGTCGGCGGAGGTAACTTCTGGAGAGGAAGATCCAGTGAGAATATGGATCGCGTTACCGCAGATCATATGGGTATGCTGGCTACCCTGATGAATGCTCTGGCAATCTCGGATGCGCTGGAACAGGCCGGTGCGATCACACGTGTTATGTCGGCGGTCGATATCCGTCAGATGGCAGAACCGTATATCAGAAAGAGAGCCGTAAGACATCTGGAGAAGAAGAGGATCGTCATCTTTGCCTGCGGTACGGGTAACCCGTTCTTCAGCACGGATACGGGCGCAGCGCTCCGTGCT
>CAJOLL010000030.1 GCA_905235455.1 uncultured Clostridia bacterium | reverse complement strand
AGATTCCAGAATCTTCGGGCAAGAAGGACCTTACTGTCAGAAGGTTCCTCATATCCTTGAAGATACCCGTGAAATTTCGGGATCGTGGCATTGGCATGAACACCTCGAAGCCGGTTTTTAAAGCCCAGAAGTTCAGCATAAAGATCAGGTTCATCGAACTTTTCGGCCGCCTCCTTATAGTTTTCCGCCTTTGCGGAGTCCTCCTCTTTCATAAGACGCCAAAGCTGATACAGGGAATCATTCATGCCTCCGTACTCGATGGAAAGGACTTTTTTCCGAGTCTGTTCATCCCATTTTTCGACGCGGGCAACTACCCAGTCGGCCAAATCGAGAGCAGCTTCTTTTGCCCCCTTCGTGTGACTGTATTTCCAAAGATCGATCAGACCCTGAAGGACTTTATGCAGGGCGTACCACGGCACCCACGTCTGCGCCTCCGCTTTTCCCTCCAGTGCATCGAACTGTATTTCCGCATTATCGGGATCCTGAATCGTTGCGGCGCTTAAAAAGCCGTTTCCGATGGTCTTCTGACATTCACGGAGACCGGCAACGATCGCAGTTGCTTTGCGGTTGAATTCAGAAAAAAGATCGGATCCTTTTTCACTTTCGGAAAGAACGCAGATCGCCATCGCAAGTGCGGAAAAGTAATGTCCTACTGCATGGCCTGCGATAAGACTGTTTTCCCAAAAGCCGTAAGGTTCTTTTTCCGAGGGGATCCCGGCTGTCTTTCGGAACCCGGAAAGGACACGTTCCTCATCCATTTCAGAAAGAAACGTGAAATTCTTATTCATTGCTTCGATCCAAAGAGGATCCGTAAGATGCACTTTTTGAAGAGCTGTCCTCTGCATAGTCTATTCTCCTTTTGAAACGTATCAGGTTCTTTTGGAATATCAGATCATCAGAATGATCGAAAGGAGGTCCATGATCACGAGAACGGCGCAAACCACACTCATCAGAATCGCGAGGATACCGATCCCCGGAAGGCTCTTCTTTTTCTTAAAGATACCCCTCAGGCACAAAAATCCTAAAACACAGGTTACGACGCTGATAAATAATGCGACAAAATAGAGCAGATGACGTGGTTGCGAAATGTCGATATATTCCATATCGATGTCCAGTGCAATTTTGACAGAAGATGAAATAAACGAAACGATAAAAAAGAAAACCGAAAGCTTAATATGATACGGCGGTTTTTCTTCCTTTATGACCGAATCTTCGATTTGAGGTGTATCATTCAGGTTCGCGCCGCAATTCTTACAGACCGGTACCGTATTGGCATTCTGCGCATCACATTTCGGACAGATTTTCATAAAAAACCTCCACTTCATGCATAACCGCACGATTTTTCTAAACATGATTATAGCAAAAGGCAAATTCTATAAACAGATGACAAAATCTAGAAGCAGAGGTCTTTTCTTATGTATTTTTACTGTTTTCAGATGAGTTTCACTTCTGTGTCGGAATCATCAGTAAAAACAGCCGCAGCTTCTTTTCCTTCGCAGGAAAGTCTGTAATCACCCTTAAATGCGTCGATCACGGCATATCCGTCTTTGTCTGTGGTAACCGTTATATCCGTCCACCATTCTCCACGGACAAGTTCTTTGAGCATCGTATAGGAAGGCTTCGCGGAATTATCCAGACGGAGGAATCCGCTCGGAGCCTTGAGCCAAGCTCCATCTCTGTAATCCCATGTAGTGATCGCCTGAACCAGCGGATGCGAGAAAAGGACCCGGTACATCTCTTCGATCTCTCGTGCCTGACGAGTCTCACCTTCCGGGGTAGTCGGCCACTCATCGACCTGCCAGTCGTTGAGATCCTCAATGTAAGCAGGCATGATCTCACCGGAGATCAGTGTATTCTCCGTAAAGTGGATCGGAAGACCAAATCGTTCGAAACGTTCGAGTACTTCTTCAAGTTTCTCTCTTCCCCAGAACCCCTGATGCTGGTGAGACTGAATACCGATCGCACTGAGCGGAACTCCGGCATTTAAACATTCCTCGATAAGTTCGGCATACTTTTCGGAAGTGTTAAAGTCATTCAGCAAAAGGACCGCATCCGGATTTTGGGCATGGGCTTCATCAAAAACCGCCTTAACAAGCGGCATTCTTCCGTTCTCCTTACAGATCCTGGTGACCGCGTTATCGTATTTATCGAAAACCGGCATGATCACGACTTCGTTGATCACATCCCACATATCGATCACGCCTTTAAATCCGGAAACTTCACGGTCTATTCTTTCGAGCTGCTTTTTCAGGATGGTCTTATTGTCATACTTCATCAGCCAGTCGGCACAGACTGTATGCCAGCAGAGAGGATGCCCCTTGACCTTGACATTCCTTTCTTTGAGGTACTTGGCGACCTTCATGAGTCTATCCGTTTCCGGCTTTCCCTCCAAAGGCTCGAAGCGTCCCCAGTAAAACGGAAGTGTCGCGTAGTTAAATACGGCAAGCCATTTATCGATCCCATCCTGAAGTTCTTCTGCTCCCATCGTTACATAGGGAAGAAAATCAAAAGCACCGCAGCCGAAAAGGAACTCATGATTCGTCTGGCTGACACGGATCTCCTTATTGGAAAGTGCTTTTCCAGTCAGATCCGTAAAAAGAACTCGTTTATTTACTTTTCTATGAGAGATATCCATCGTTTTCTCCTTATACCATCAACTTATAGATCTTTGTGCAGTCTTCTTCATTCAGGGTCAAAAATCCGGAGATCGTGCCGTTTACGCCATCACCGTAAAGAAGTGCTTGTACAAGCTTCGGAATATCTTCTTCTTTGGCGCCGAGCTCACTGAAGTTCTTCGGCATACCGATCGAGACCAGGAAGTTTCTGAAAGCTTCGATGCCGGCTTTTGCCGTGTTTTCCGGATGCTCGAAATCCATCCGGCATCCCCATACGCGGACCGCCGCCTGAGCAAAACGCATCACATTATGTTCCATCTCGTAGGTGTGTACAGCAGGCATCGCAACCGCAAGACCTGCACCGTGGGCGCAGTCATAAAGTGCGGAAAGCTCATGCTCAATCATATGCGACAGCCAGTCCTGGGATCTTCCGACACCGCAGGTATTGTTATGGGCGACCATGCCGGCCCACATGATGTTTGCTCGCGCCTCGTAGTTATCCGGATCTTTAACGGCGCGGGGACCTTCTTTGATCATCGTCAGAAGCAAACCTTCGATCAGACGGTCTGTTACCTCGACCTCTTTACTGTTCGTGAGATATCTCTCGTAAAGATGCGCCATGATGTCCGTGATGCCGCAAGCGGTCTGGTAAGCGGGAAGCGTCTGTGTCAGTGCCGGATTCAGGATACTGAACTTCGGCCGGATCGCGTCACCGCTGGCACCGCGCTTAAACATTCCCTCTTCTTTTGTAATAACGGAATCCGGACTGCCCTCACTTCCGGCTGCCGAGATCGTCAGGATAGTTCCGACAGGAAGCGCTTCTTCGATGCGTTTTCCCCGGTAAAAATCCCAGAAATCACCGTCATAGACAACACCGGCGGAAATGGCTTTTGATGAGTCGATCGTGCTTCCGCCGCCGACTGCGAGAATAAAGTCTACTCCTTCCTTTTTACAAAGATCGATACCTTCATAAACAAGGCCTGAACGCGGATTCGGCTTGACTCCGCCGAGTTCGACATAAGGGATCGCTTCTTTATCAAGGGAAGCTTTTACGCGGTCAAGAAGACCCGATCGGACCACGCTTCCGCCACCGTAATGGATGAGGACCTTCGTACCGCCGAAGCGCTTGACAAGCTCACCTGCACGATTCTCATTATCTTTTCCGAAAACAAAACAAGTCGGGGAATAAAACTCGAAATTTTCCATAAAACAACCTTTCTGTCCAAAGACACACGTGTACTGTCTTTTCATATTACCATTAGCAGCAATCGATTTCTTTTAGAGAATTGACAAACAATGTACTGATTTTGTCTTTTTTCCAAAAGAGCGAAGAAAGTCCTCTAAGGATCAGAGATACTTGGAGATCTCATCCCGGATCTGCCTGGTGTAGCCGTTTTCGCCCGTCATCCGCTCCGCCTGATCCAGTTCAGATAACAGTGCTTTTGCCGCGGAAGAAGACATAAACTCGACATTCTCCTCACAAGACTCCGCCTCCGTTTCTGTCTTCGGATCGTCTGCTTTCGGCGTCATAAAAAATCCCTTCACGCCGTTTTTCTCCTCGAGGAAAAAGAGGAGCGAAGTGCAGGAGAGCAATGTGATAAGCAGCGCCAGAGCATTTTTCTCCATATCCGCTTCCCAGTCTTTAAGATATGGAGCCTCCTCCTCGGTCAATAATATGTAGAGTTCCCAGCTCAAGGAATCTTCTTCCCGTTCCTCACCTACGTCCGAAGTGGCGAACGAGATCATCTCTATCTTGACTTTGGTGACGAGATATCTGTATCCGGAAACCATTCCCATCAGGTTTTCCTCACTGTCCAAAGACGAAAGATGCAAGGTCTTCATTTCGTCGATAAATACTTGGTTCAAAGAGGAAGTCTCCGATGTTTCAAGTCCATACGTGTCGTAGAATGGGGCAAAACCATAGACCTCATCCCCGTATACTTCGAAAGCATAGCTATTACCGGATAAAGACAGACTTTCAAGACTGTATGTATCCCCGTCCGGATCGGTGTATCTGTAACGTTCGTCATGAAATCCCGTCCAATATGCCATTCTTGAAGAATTTGCAGCTACTGAATAATAAGTAAGGTTTAAAGCATCCGTGAACTTGTCTCTTTTGCGCAAAAGGAGTTCATCGACTTTTTTCAGGGCGGCGGTTCTGGAAAAGAATGCCCAGGGCGTAAAAATCAGCGCGAAAAACAACAACAGACAGATCGCGGTCCGGATAGAATATCTGATTCTTCTCTTTCTACTCTTCATGCTCTTGCGCCTCTTTATTTTTCCCGCAACGGTTTTGAATCTCTTCACGCAGTCTGTCCAGATACGGATTCGGTCCCATCGATTGCTCGGCAAGGCTGATATTCGCGAAAAGGACTCTCGCCGTTTCCTCGGATACTGACTTTTCATATGGAATATCTACATCTGGGACAGCCGGTTCTTCCTCTTTCGGAATGGCCTCTTCCGCTTCCTTTTCCAAACGAAGCATCTTCTCGGTATTTTTCTCGTAAAGGAATAATGTCAGGACTACGATGCCCCATAAAAGAAGAAGCGCAGCAGCGTTTTTGATTATGTCCGTACTCCATTGCCGTAAAAACGGTCCCTGATCTTCGAAGATGATCACTTGAACGATAGTCTGCTCTATGTCTCCATTTTCACTTATGATCTGTTTCTTTGCTTTTTCAATATCGCTTAAGTCAAGGATATCCACATAGGTCTGATCGCCATTTGACAGATCATAATTGATATAAGCCAGGCCTTGCACAAAGAATGCCTCATACAAGTAACCCTGGTATACACCTTGCGGTTCTTCCATCGGATCGATCTCCCTTACGGCTTGCATAAGCTTATCATTATTCCGGCTCATCTCGTTTTGAGGCTGAGGGGGACCGAAAGTGTACAAGTCGGCACTTTTTCCCATCTGCGCCAGGGAATCCCGGTACTCATATCCGTTATACTCCAGATCATATATAATAAAGGTATCTTCATCTTCATCCGTATAGTGATCAACGCTTATATATACAAAGGCAGAAGGCGTAAACTCATAGGAATAATCCTCCGCTGAATCGTTAATACCGTCTGAAGCATCGGAGCGCTCCGATAACTCTGTTATTTTCAGGTCTTCCAGGTACAGATTCAGTTCTCTTTGCCGCCACATATTGTCACACATGATTTTCTGCTTTCTTCTTTGCAATTTTGCGTCGACTTTTTCGTATGCATGTTTTTTCTGTGCATATGCCCAGGGAACAAAAATAGCGGCACAGACAAACAAAAGGCACAGACCTGCCTTCATCGAGAATCGGAGTTTTTTCTTCGGTTTCGGCATCACAAAACCCGCCTTCTTATGTCTGAAAGGAAATGACTCATTCTATTTGTCTATACTACCACAAGCGGGATATCAAATCACTATAGCAGAATATCCCGAACACTTCCGGATACTCGGCCGACCGGGGACACGAAGATTGTTGACGTCGCCTTGCCCTATCGCACGAAGTTGCGGCAGTTCCCCCCTGCTCGATTTCTCGATAATGCACAACCACAGGTATAACGAAAAATCTGTCACTTAGTGATAGAATGGCTGCTATGATCGGGAAATTATCAAAAAGTCACAACGTGGATATGATCAACGGGGGTGTTCTCGTCCCCTTGGTCTGTTACTGCCTGCCGATCGTATTTACGCAGGTACTGCAACTGCTGTTTAATGCAGCGGATATCATCGTTGTCGGACAGTTCGTCGATAACACCGCCGTTGCCGCCGTCGGTTCCTGCGCATCGCTCATCAATCTGATGATCAATCTGTTCATCGGGGTTTCTTTGGGTGCGACAGTAGTTCTGGCATCGGTGCTCGGTGCAGATCAGAAGGAGAAGATCCATGATCTGACGCATACTATCTTTTCGCTCGGCATCATCTTCGGCATCATCACCTGTTTTGTAGGAAGCATCTTTGCCAGGACCTTTCTGGAATGGATGGGTACGACTTCCGATTCCATCGATCAGGCGGCGCTTTATCTCCGCATCTACTTTCTCGGAAGTCCCGCTTTCATGATCTATACCTTCGGACGAGCGATCATCGTTGCCATCGGTGATACCCGCCGGCCTCTTATCTATCTGACTCTTTCAGGTATCCTGAATGTCCTTTTGAATCTTCTATTGGTTGCCGTCTTCGGTTTAGGCGTTGCAGGTGTTGCGATCGCAACCGTCGCCTCCCAGGTGCTTTCCGCGGTGCTTATGAGTCTGGCGCTGTTCCACCTCGACGGAGAATGCCGAATCTTCCCGTTTGAACTGAAGATCCACAAAAAGCCTTTGGTGAAGATATTGAAACTCGGCCTTCCGGTAGGATTACAAAATACTCTGTTTTCGTTTTCCAATGTCATCATCCAGTCATCGGTCAACTCACTGGGAACCTCATGTATGGCCGGCAACAGCGCCTGCATGAACATAGACTCCTTCATCTATGCCGGCATGAACTCATTTACCCAGGGCTGCATGACCTTCGCAGGACAAAACTATGGTGCCAAACGCTATGATCGGTTAAATGCGATCTATCGCTCTGCACTTCTTTCGATCGCGTTCATCGGTCTTTCCCTTGGTACCCTTTCTTATTTGTTCGGAACTCCCTTGCTCAAGCTTTATCTTCCGAATGCTCCGAAAGATGTCGAGTTTGGTCTCGCGCGCATGCTGGTCGTGGTCATTCCGGACTTTCTGTGCGGCCTTATGGACTGCGGCTCGGGCATGCTCCGCGGCATTAAGAGATCTGTTTTCCCGATGGTCGCCACCGTCATCGGCAGCTGCGGGCTTCGGCTTATATGGGTCTACACTGTTTTCGAGCATTTCAAGCCGATCTCTTCTCCTGTCAGTGCATTTAAGATCCTTCTCGTTTCCTATCCGATCTCCTGGGCACTTACTTTCTTTGTGCTTTTCGGCTATTACTGCGTTGTCCGAAAAAAACTTCCCGCTTCTTCATGTGTCAGGTGAAAACACGCATCGGAGCGCGGGATGTTTCTTTTTCTGAACTGACAACGAGAGAGTCTGAATCGATCGTCTTTCCGTTTTCAAGAATAACTGTTCTTGTGCCGTATTGCGCACACTTATCAGAGTGGGTGACCTGAAGGATCGTGATGCCCTTCTCCTGATTGATGCGGCGGAAAAGATCCATGATCTCGGCACCGGACTTACTGTCAAGGTTACCTGTTGCCTCATCGGCCAGGATGATCTCCGGATTACTGATGATCGCTCTGGCGATCGCTACTCTCTGCTGCTGGCCGCCGCTGAGCTTATTCGGCATCTGCTTTCTCTTTGCCGTCAGTCCGGTGATCTCCAGGATCTCGTCGAGATCCTTCTGCAGGGAAGCACGGGTCTTGCCTGCCACCAGTGAAGGCAGAAGGATATTATCCTCCACATTCAGGTTCTGTACCAGGTTATAAAACTGAAAGATGAATCCGATCTTACCGAGGCGAGTCTTGCTGAGTTTCTTTTCTTTCATCTTACGGATGTTTGTTCCACAGATCTCGATATCGCCCTTAAAGTCTCTGTCGAGGCCGCCGATCAGATAAAGCAGGGTGGATTTGCCGGAGCCGCTGGCACCCATGAGAGATACGAACTCTCCTTTTCTTACTTCGAGCTGTGCACCGCCCAGGACCTGGGTGATGACGCCTCCTTTTTTCCCGAATGTCTTTCTTACGTTATCTACTTTGATCATGATTTCATTTTCGTCATACATTTTGTACCTCTTTTCTTGGCGGTCTTTGCCGCCGTAATGTGATTCTTTGTTGATGCTTAAGTAATGTCTTATATCAGTGCTTTTCGCGCATAAGCTTATTCATACTTGAGCTGCTCGGCGATCTTCATTTTACGGATGTGCTTGATCGGCATCAGAACCGTCGATACGAAGAGCAGGAACAGTCCGAAGATGAATCCGATCGTCGGAAGGATGTCGACGGACATCCCAAAGTTCATCTCGATCAGTTCAAGTGCATTTTGGAAAAGCCCGGAGAGAACTGCGGCAAACGGGACCGCTACGACCAGTGCCGCGATACCGGAGATTAAACTCTCCGAGAAGAATGCTTTCTTCAATTTTCCTCTGCTCATGGTCGTGGAGACCAGAACCGCACATTCTCTTCTTCTGCCGGAGAAGCCGATGATCTGGTTGCTGACGACGGCCACAAATGTGAGGATCACGCCCATACCGATCAGCATATAAAGGAGTGTGGACATTCCTGCATTCTCCTCTTTCACTTCCTTCATGTAATCATCCATCGTTAACACGGAGTTGATCATGCATCCGGAGCGCTCCTTGATCGCATTTACTACACCTTCCGGGTCCGAGCAGCGGATATAGGCACATGTCGGCTGGTTTTGGCAGATCTCATTATAGTTATTGAGGCTGACAACGTATACCGCAGCGCCGACAGAGAACTTGAGCGAATCACAGTATCCGGAAAGTGTCATCGTTTTTTTCAGGGCATGTTGTTTGTTCGCTCCCATGATCATCGGAATCTCGTCACCGACTTTATATCCGAGTTTCTTAGCAACGGCCTTATCCATATAGATCTCATCGTCCCCGATCGTTTCCGGAAGATCCTTGATTGCATGATAGAGCGTAAAGTCACCTTCCGTTCCTACCAGGATCGCAGAGTGGTAAAGTTCCTTCATTTCTCTGCTGTTCGCTGTTTCGGAAGCTTTAATGTCGTCTTCTCCGATGACGAACTTGGTATCCCAGGAGTAATTGATGAATTCAACCTCTTCGACACTGTCCAGGTCATGAAAGTATCCAAAGACTTCTGTTTCTTCGGAAAGTCCTGTGACTACGACATCTGCATCAGCGTCAGGGTTCTCGCAGAATCTTATATACGAAGATGCCATTACAAAGAGTGTAAGTCCCATGGCCACTGCCATGACAAAAAGTCTGGAAATACCGACAGAGGCTTTCTTCGTTCTTGCCTGTACACAGGCAAATGCAGCAACCGGACAGTCTTTCTTGACGAAGTGCTTTTCAAGCAGTTTACTTATTCCTCGAAGGATAAAAGGGTATCCGAGGAACAATGCAACGACAAGGAGCACGATGGTAATAAATATGATGGCAAGTCCTTTCATTACTTGTGTAAGTACCATCAGAAGACCTGCAATCCCTAAAACTGCGAAAAGGATCGATGTAGCGAGTGTTTTCATTGTATATTTATAGTCAGTTTCCTTGTTGTCAAAGATCAGGTCGCGGATCGATGTTCTTGTGGCCTTGAGAAGTTCCTTGATCGGGCAAAGGCATTCAATAACGACTGCTCCTATGATGACTCCGATCCAGGCGATAATGGAAACAGTTCCGAGATTCATCTCAAGTTCAATGTCCGAACCGGAATTAAGTGAAAATACGTTATTAAAGATCGGGTCTCTGGTCAGGACATAAAGTGTGGAACCGAGCGCACCGCCGATCAGACCATAAAGTGCATTTTCAAGAAGAACGATCAGCGCGGTGGCATTCGGTGAAACGCCCAGACTTCTTAAGGTTCCGACCGTTCCCATCCTCTCGACCATGATGCGCTCGGAAAGAGAGATCGTGACAAAGATAACGAGTATCAGACAAATGAGGAAAAGGATCGCGAAGACGCTTGTCACCGAGTTTACATTCTCCTGAACCATTTCACCGTTAATAAGATCTTCTGTCTCAATACCCTGTGTGTTCTCTTCCATGAGTCTGCAGAATTCGCCGACCTCGCTTCTTTCATGCACGCGAACATATGCACCTACATATTTATAATCGTCTCCGAACACTTCGCAAAAACCGGAAAGGGGCATAACTACGTTATACTTTTCGGAAAGCATTCCCTTGTAGGTAAGGATGGACTTTACCGTGAATGCATGTGCCTGTTTTTCTTCATCAAAAAACTCGATTGTATCGCCGGTCTTCAAACTCAACTCTTCTGCGAGTTTTTTCGGGATCGCAACTTCGTTATCTGAAAGATCGACATCCGATGCGATGAGATTCATTTCATTGACATTCTTCATGTCTGCGGAATAGATCAGGATGCTCTTCTCGTTAAAGTAAGAATATTCTTCGTTGCCCGGAACATTGAATGTCGTTTTATTGCCAGTAAATAATGTCCTGTCATGTGCCGGAAGGCCTTCAAAATCTTGGTTTTCCAGACCGTTCGGTGCGGATACAATAACGTTGCTGTCGCCGAACATGGAAAGGAATGCGGATTCCAGTACGTTTCTTACCGAGTTGCTCATGTCGAATGTCATCATGCCTGCAAAAGAACAGATCAGGATACAAAGAAGAAGCATAATCGTCCGAAACGGCTTACTGAACATATTCTTAAGTGTGTGTTTTAAAATTACTCCCATTTTCTCACCTTTATTTTTCTCGTTTTGTCCGGGGCGATGCCCTCATCGCCCCATCTCCCTTTCGCGGAAGCTTTGATGTATTTTTCTCCTTTTTTAGACAAAGCTACCGCTAGCGCTGCTATAATCGGCTTTTTCAGCGCACTTCATGTTTCTTTTTTGTCTTTGGTTTTACTTGATTTGCGGTCCCTTTTTTCGAACCCCTACTTATTTATTCGTGATATCGATCGAACCAGCAGACATATCTGCTGAAAGTACGATATCGTAACCATCCTTCATGGTGAATTCATCACCGCGCTTCTCACCGTTGATTGTTGCAGATCCGGCAGAAAGGTCAAAATCATAACCGATCTTCTGCCCTTCAACAAACTCGATGTCTACAGATCCTGCGGACATGTCAATATCAAAGCTTGCCGTAAGGACAAGTGCTTTTGCATCAAAATCACCTGCGGACATATCCAGTTCACCGCCACCGATGGTGCAGTTCAAAAGATCTACATCACCTGCGGAAAGATCAAAGACGGTCTTTCCGAACTTGCAGTTCTCGGCATCAAAATCACCTGCAGACATATCGACATCAAGATCACCGTTGACATGTTTGATCTTTGCACCTCCCGCGGAAAGATCAAGAATGAGAATATCGCAGTCAAAGCCGTTTTCGATGAGCACGTCACCGGCAGAACTATCAAGATCAACCCTTCCGAAGTCTGCACCCTTCGGGTAGTACACATTTACGAAGTAATCTTCGTTATTGAAGTTGAACCAAGATAAGTTGATCTCGAAATTCTTCCGGTTCGAAACAATCGTAAGTGTTCCATCCTTGGACTCACAGGTTATTTCACTTGCCTGAAGTCTGTATTCTACAGCGTATTCATCACTTTCGATGAACTTTATATCGGATGCCGGTACATCGATACTGATATCTTTAAAATCATCAACGGCCGTCTTTTGCATCTCAAGTACTTTTCCTTCGGAATCAATATGGAAACCGTGATCATAATACATGTGGATCGGCTTTCCTCTGTTGATGATTGCACCGGTTACTGTCAGCGCAATTCCTGCCACAAGCGAAACACCTGCGATAACTAATGATACTTTTGTAAACGTTTTCATTTCACTATTCTCCTTATCCCCATCAAGCGCTTGCCTGAGCAGCTTTGTTTTTCTTATTTCTCTTATGAACGATGCGTCCAAGTCCCTTGGCCAGGCCACGAGCCGTAACTCTGATCAGGGCAAGCGAACCGATGGTGAAGAAAATACCGAGACCGAAAACTGTCAGTCCGGAACCCACAATCACCATACCGGCAAGCGGGTTCATAAATAAGGCGATTATTCCGAAAACAATGGTTCCGATGGCTGCTACGAGCATTGAGATACCTGTGATCAGGAAGGAAATATAGACAGCAAACGCAACAAACACAAGTGCGCTTACAACGATTAGAAGTGCGAAGATGACCGGAGAAAGCGGCAGAGCAAAGATCGCTGCCAGAACGATCAAGAGTGTCTTCAGAGCAGAAGGCTGATCCTTCTGCTTTTCATGTTGAACCTGAGGCTGCGGCTGGACCGGCGGAAGAGTCTGTGCCTGTGCGTTGTCAAATCCGGATGCTGCCGGAGCCGGTACAACAGCCATGGCATTCGAAGAAGAATAATCTGCATTTGCAGACGCCATCGTCTCTTCGTACTTTCTGTCGACGACGTCAACAAGGATCTTCTTTGCAAGGATCTTCGGCTCACCTAATTCCTCGATCACTTTTGCTTCATTCTCGATACCTGCTTCGTCGAAGTACTCTTCATAGAACTCGACAACCTCGTCTCTGTCATATTGCGGCAGGATCTTCAAGCCTTTGCGTAGTTCCTGCAAATACGCTTCCTTAGTCATTTTGTATCCCCTCCAAGTAATGAATCTACTGAATCTTTATATTTGTTCCACTCCTCTAAGTAGTACTTATAAAGTTCTCTACCTCGATCTGTGATTCTGTAATATCGTCGGTTACGCCCCTGAAACGGTTCGTCGTAAGTTTCCAGTGCGAAATCTTTTTGTAGTCTGCGCAAGACCGGATACAGTGTCGACTCTGAAATATCCAGTACCGTCTTAACCTGCTGCGTAAGTGTATACCCATACGCGTCTCCTTTAGTCAGGACTGCCAGTACGCAAGCATCCAATAGTGTTGAACCTAATTGGAAAACCATATACTATTTCCCCTTTCATATTGTATCATCGGATATATTATACGGCGTATAGTATTGTGTGTCAACATATATTCACGTTTATTTCAAATTTCGCTCAAATAGCTGCGGTTACTGGTTTTCAGCGGATTTTTACTCCCACCGCAACCGTTTAATTACAACATAATTCTATACTTTTGCTCGCGGAGATACCTGAATTGTCCCTTATATATTCCTTAAAAGTCCCTTAATTGGCATAAACCAGATCTTGTTGACTGTCCAGTGTTTCTTTTCTCGATTTTTTCTCGAAATCGATCTTTCCCAAGAAAGATTCGGGAAATCATCCACTCAAACCAATTATCTCTACTCCTTTTCCCGTTTTTTTCTCAAAACAGCTCGTCACCGAGAAAATTACAGGAAAAATATCCGATAGTTCACAGTATGTTTACTTAACTACTCATATAACCATATGCGAGTTTTTAAACGCGCCTATATAATCCACTTACATACAACTGATCTCTCGGAGGCATATATGGACACTTCTATCTCGAAATACTTTTTGGCCATAAAGATAAATGCCCTCGAGCATTTACTTCAATCTTCCCCGTTGATAAGAATCCATCACAAGCATTACTACAACGATTTGTGCACTGCTTATTCATTCAAAGATAACAAGACAGGGAAAAATCACCAGTATCTGTCCTCTTCGCAGAAAGGCCGCAACCTGGAACTCCTATACTCCCATCGAGAACTGATTAAATCCAAACTTGCCCATTACCGGGCACTTTGGAATTCCAACTTCGTTCTGCCGTGCCCTGTGCTCAATCTCGAGAAAATAAAGAAGTCCCGTTCTTCCTTCATCACCAAAGAATTGTTTGATAGACTTATCCCGAACTCAAACCCACGTCCTTGTGAAAGACCGAATCCGTATAACGGAACCATCTTCCGTTCCAAATCTGAAAGAGAAATTGCGGAAATATTGGATGAGATGGAAATTGAGTATAAATACGAACCGCTTATGCGTTTCCATGATGTTGATATGTATCCTGATTTTGTCTGCTTCATTTCCGAGATCGGAATCGGCTTTATCATCGAGCACTTCGGAATGATTGATAATGCAAATTACATAGAAACATCGATCAGAAAGTTCCGAACATACACCTTATTTGGATTGATTCCCGGAATCGATATCCTCTTTACCTACGAGAAAAGCAACGCTCCGCCGACTGCAGTTTACTTCCGAAACTGTCTCAACCAAATCCTGGACAACATCTGCGCTCCTTGAACCTGTGACCGAAACCATAACTATCTTTTCTCATACTATCAGTATCATATTTATATTCTTCTTTCTTATTGTCGAAAAGCACTCAATCTGCTACAATTCTCAAACGCATGGTTTCCGATTCGTACATCATGCCGGATCCGCAAAACCATGTAAAAGCAAAAAAAACAACACCAAAAAAGGCTTGACCCGTGACACTGAAAGAAGACAAAAAACAATATCAGAATCTCCTGATGATCGCCATCCCGATGATGATCCAGAATGGTATTTCCAACTTCGTCAATCTTCTGGACAATCTCATGATCGGTGATCTTGGCACCAATGCGATCTCCGGCGTTGCCATCGGCAACCAGCTGATCTTCGTTTTCTATCTTCTCATCTTCGGCGCAACCGCCGGTGTGGGCATCTTTACAGCGCAGTATCACGGCAAAGGCGACACCGAGGGCATCCGCTACACTTTCCGCTTTAAGATCGTTCTCAACACAATCCTTTCGGCTTTGAGCATCATTGCATTTGCATTCGCCGCTCCGTTCCTTGTCGAGCTTTTCCTCCATGGTGAAGGCAATCCTGCGGATGCCGCCGAGATCCTGGAGATAGGTGTTGACTATATTCACGTCATTCTCATAAGCCTGATCCCGATCGGTCTGACACAGGCCTACTCCGGCACGCTCAAAGACCTCGGCAAGACCAAGGTCCCGATGATCGCCTCCCTTTGCGCGATTATCGTCAACCTCATCGGAAATGCCCTTTTGATCTATGGAAAGCTCGGACTCCCTGCTCTCGGAGCAGTCGGTGCCGCGATCGCGACTGTCATCTCCCGTTTTGTCGAGCTTGCGATCCTGATGATCTATACAGGCCTTCACGCGAAAACGTTCCCGTTCATACGCGGAGCTTTTGCCACATTCAAAGTGCCTCGGGATCTTGCCCGTAAGTTCTTGGTAAAAGCACTTCCGCTCATGTGTAATGAGACTTTTTGGGCACTCGGTATGACCGTCATCAACCAGTGCTATTCCTACAGAAGCCTTGACGCGGTCGCTGCGATCAATATCGAATCCACCATCTGGAACCTAATGGGTGTTTCATTCATCGCCATGGGCGAAGCCGTAGGTATCGTTATGGGACACATCCTCGGAAGCGGCGATCTTTCGGACGCGAAGAAAACGGCATACAAGATGCGCCGTTTCACTGTTCTCTGCGGTCTTGTATTCGGAATTCTCATGATCGGTATCGCGCCGTTCTTCCCACTTCTTTATAATACGAGCGAATATATCCGTCACCTGGCAACAGGTTTTATCATGATTGCCGGTGCCACGATGCCGCTATGTGCATACTCGCATGCTTCCTACTTTATTCTTCGTGCCGGCGGAAACGCATTCGTCACCTTGCTTTTTGATGCCGTTTACACATGGGCCATTGTCGTTGTGACCGCCTATGTCCTGAGCCGTTACACAACACTCAGTATCACCTGGATGGTCGCCATCATCCGGTCACTTGAAATCTTCAAATCAACGATCGGATTCTTTATGGTACGAAGCGGAATGTGGGTGCGAAACATCGTCAACAACTAAGCGATTCAATCTCTAAAAACAAAACACAAAAGCCGAAGCACTTCACAGCACTTCGGCTTTTTTCTTAATCGATCGCCCGGCCACACAACAGCGGCAAACTTAACAGGAACTCATCCCGCGATTTCTTACTCAGCAGGTTTCTTCATCTCCCAGAGCTTTTCGAGACTGTAGTTCTGACGTTCTTCCGGATGGAATACATGTACGACGACATCCTTGTAGTCAAGAAGGATCCATCTGGCAGACTCTCGTCCTTCGATGTGATCCGGGGTCACGTCATAATCACGCTTAAGCATATACTCGACTTCATCAGCCAGTGCCTTGATATGTGTCGAGGAAGTTCCCGAGCAGATGATGAAATAATCCGCCAGCACAGTCTTTTCAGAAACCGGGATCAACTCGATGTCTACACCTTTTTTGTTCTCCAGAATCTCAACGATTTTATCAGCTAATTCTTTGATCTCCATCTACACCCTCCAAGGTTACTAATCTACTATCATTATACACATTAATTCTTGTTTTCAAGAAGTACTTTCTTACTTGCTGCGATGCTCCAAAAGATACTTTAGAGATTTTTTAGTATCCTCATGGATCTCCTGTCCCTTTTGGGCGAAGCTCTCTCGTATCGCACAGTAGCACTCGATCAGGGCACCATCAAGATCCGTCTGTGCAAGCCTTCTGATTTCCGAAAGGTCATCGAAATGACGTGACGGTTCGATCTTATCTGCCAGATAAACGATCTTGTCTGTGATCGTCATCACTTCTCTTCCGATCGTGTGGTACTGAATCGCATCAAGGACCTCCTGATCCTCGACACCATAATGCTCTTTGGCATAGACGGCCCCGGCCGGCGAATGCAGGATCTGTTTTCCCGGGATATATCCGTGGATGATCTCTGCCGCAAGCTCGATCTGCTGCTTTTCGGGAAGCTCTTTCGCGCAGTCATGTAGAAGTCCCGCCAGCGCGCACTTATCCGGATCGGCGCCAAAACGCATCGCATATCGTGTTGAAACGACACACACATTCATGCTGTGAAGAAGCCTCTTCCCGCTCATCTCATGGAAAAGCGTAAAGCAATGCTTCATTAATGTCTTATACATCTCATCGGAAACATTCATCAAAGGAGAATCTTCCGAATACAGATCGTGATCTTTGATGAATTCTTTCACTCCATCACAAACATCGCCAAAGTCACCTTCGCGGCGGATCATACTGGAAGCGACCTCGACCCCGTCGATCTTAAAGAACTTAACTTTCTTTCCGAAAACCTCTTCAAGATGAGCCGCCTGGTTTCTGGCCTGTCCTTCATCGATGCCGGGACGCAGCGCACAAAGAAGCGTCGCATACTTTAAGATCTCTGCCGGCTGATACCAGGATTCAAATTCAAAAAGAATGTCCGACCCGCACATGAAGAACAGCTCGTCCTTATCGGAAACGACTTTCTGTTCGCGGAGATTTTTAAGCGTATCTACCGTGTAACTGGGTTTTCCGAAGACCTGCTCGATATCGCAGATCTCGCATTTCGACTCGTCCTTAAGAGCGGCCTTGACCATATAGTAACGATAAGGAGAAAGCGTGACTTTGCGTGAGGGCTTAAAACACGGCATACCCGTCGGAATAACGAGCACCTTATCGACCTTTCCGCTTTTTACCGCACCGCGGATCATAGAAAGATGTCCGTTATGAAATGGGTCGAATGCCCCACCGTAAATACCGATCTTCAAACCGTTTTCTCCTCTCTTTTTATTGGTCTACTAATCCCTTTGGAAAAGAACTGGTCTCGAGCTATCAGCCGAGTGTTCTTCCGATATCCGTCCTGTAGTGTGCTTTTTCGAAGGAGATCTTCTTCACGCCTTCGTAAGCGGAGTCGATCGCCTCATCCATCGTCGCGCCGTCTGCATAGACGCAGAGGACACGGCCGCCGGATGTCACGAGTTTTCCGTCCTTAAGAGCTGTACCTGCCTGGAATACAAGATGTCCGCAGTCGGAAATTCCCGTGATCTCATAACCCTTGTCATATTTCTCCGGATATCCGCCAGACGCCATAACCACAACACAGGAGCAGCCCGACTTCCACTTCAGGTCGACCTGATCAAGAGTGCCGTCGATGCAGGCATCTACGAGCTCCATAAGATCATTATCCAAACGCGGCAGGATCGCCTGGCACTCCGGATCCCCGAAGCGTGCATTGTACTCGACCACCTTCGCGCCTTCCTTTGTGAGCATAAGACCAAAGTAGATAACGCCCTTAAAAGGACGGCCTTCTGCGGCCAGCGCCTTGATAGTCGGCTCGACGATTGTATCATAGATCTTCTTCTCATCTTCCGCTTTCAGATCCGCGCCCGGTGTAACGGCGCCCATGCCGCCGGTATTGAGGCCTTCATCATGGTCATAAGCGCGCTTGTGGTCGCGGGAAGTGATCATCGGAATAACGGTCTCACCATCAGCAAATGCCAGAAGCGTCATTTCCGGCCCCACCATACATTCTTCGATAACGACCGTATTTCCCGCCGCGCCAAAAGCACCATCGCTCATCATGGAGATGACAGCCTTCTTGGCTTCTTCCAGTGTCTGGGCAATGATCACGCCTTTACCAAGTGCCAGTCCGTCCGCCTTGATGACGATCGGCATCTCCTGCGTCTCAAGATATGCCAGTGCCTCTTCCTGAGACGTAAAGGTCCGGTACTTCGCCGTCGGGATATTGTATTTCTTCATCAGTTCTTTAGAAAAAGCCTTCGATGCCTCGACGATCGCCGCATTCGCATGCGGACCGAACGCCCGAAGACCGGCCTGTTCCATCTTATCGACCATACCCAGCGCCAGCGGGTCATCGGGTGCTACGAACACGAGATCGAACCGCTCTTTTTTCGCATACTCGACCATTGCTTCCACATCCGTCGCCTTGATTGGTACGCAGGTTGCGATCTCCGCGATACCGCCGTTTCCCGGTGCGCAATATAATTCCGTTACCCTCGGGCTCTGCTTAAGTTTCCAACAAATTGCGTGCTCACGACCACCGCCGCCTACTACTAAAACCTTCATGAATCGACCTCCGGGAATCTATGCTGTTTTCCGGCACTTAGAACAAAATCATCCTTTATACCTGAGAATCAATTATACCAAATCAGAATTAAAAACGATATACTCTCTACAACCATTACAGCCGATTAATTGATCCGATGCAGTTTTACTACTGGCGTTTGACAGAACCACACCTGTCGGCGCAATCAGAGGTTCCGTCGTAAATGAAAGAAATGAAAACAAAAGAAACACCCTGACGGAAAAGAATCGCCTTCCTTACCAATCAGAGTGTTCCTGATCACTTATTTTAGCGCTCCGAGTACAGACTCGGAGCCTCCCCCTGCGGTAGAATCACTTCACGGCAGATTTTGCGATCAATGTCTGAAGTGACGTACGCCGGTAAAGAGCATTGCGATACCATACTTATCGCAAGCGTCGATAGACTCCTGGTCACGGATGGATCCGCCCGGCTGAACAATTGCGGTGATGCCGTACTCGTGAGCTGTCTCTACACAGTCAGAGAACGGGAAGAATGCATCGGAACCGAGAACGGCTCCCTTTGCCTTCTCTCCAGCAAAATCCAGAGCAATCTTCGCAGCGCCGATACGGTTCGTCTGGCCGGGGCCGACACCCAGTGTCTGCTTATTCTTGACAACAACGATACCGTTGGACTTAACGTGCTTTACGACCTTCATGGCAAAGAGCATGTCGTCCTTGAGTGCCGGATCGATCTCCGTCTTTGTTACGGTCTTGAGCTCTGCCTCGTCGTAGATGCCACGGTCATGATCCTGAACCAGAAGGCCGCCGTTAACGCGCTTGTAGTTAAATTCGCCATCCGGGATCGGTGCGGAGATATCCGGCAGAACGAGAACGCGGAGGTTCTTCTTTGCGCAGAGGATATCGAGAGCTTCCTGTGTATAGGAAGGAGCAACGATGACCTCGAGGAAGATCTTCGCCATTTCAGCAGCGGTCTTTCCGTCGATCTCACGGTTTGCAGCAACAATACCGCCGAAGATAGATACGGAGTCAGCCTCATAAGCCTTTACCCATGCATCGTAGATGTTGTCAGCAGAACCGACGCCGCACGGATTCGCGTGCTTAACGGCAACTACTGTCGGCTCATCGAATTCCTTGAGACAGTTGATGGTTGCATCTGTATCAGAGATGTTGTTGTAGGAAAGTTCCTTACCGTTGAGCTGCTTTGCTTCAGCAAGGGAACCCTTGACCGGCAGTGCGTTCTGGAAAAAGGTTGCCTTCTGGTGCGGGTTCTCACCGTAACGCATCTCGGATACCTTGTCAAAAGTAACTGTGTACTGCTTCGGCAGAGTCTTATCTTCGGAAACGGAAAGGAAGTAGTTGGCGATCAGAGCATCGTAAGCAGCTGTGTGCTCGAATACTTTCTTAGCGAGCTTAAAACGTGTCTCATAAGTAGTATCACCGGTAGCTCTCATCTCGGAAAGTACCTGCTCGTAATCTTCAGGATCTGTGATTACGGTAACGTCCTTGTGGTTCTTGGCTGCCGCACGAAGCATGGACGGACCACCGATATCGATGTTCTCGACGCACTCTTCAAAAGCAACGCCCGGCTTCTGGATCGTAGCTTTGAAAGGATAAAGGTTAACAACGATCATATCGATAAGACCGATGCCGAGTTCTTCTACTCTCTTCATGTGCTCCGGGTTGTCACGCATAGCGAGGATACCGCCGTGAAGAAGCGGATGCAGTGTCTTAACACGTCCGTCGAGGCACTCCGGGAAACCTGTAACTTCGGAAACCTCTTTACACGGGATGCCCTCCTTCTCGAGAAGCTTTGCAGTACCGCCCGTAGAGAGGATCTCTACATTCAGTTCCACAAGTTTTCTGGCAAAATCGGCAATGCCTGTTTTGTCGGATACACTGATAATCGCTCTTTTAATCATAAAAACGTCCTTTCCGAACCATTACTTTTTGGTTCTAACCAAATTATTAACTACTTCGATCTTACCGTCGGCGATGAGCTGGATCGCTTTCGGAAGGATAACCTGTTCACAT
>CAJOLL010000029.1 GCA_905235455.1 uncultured Clostridia bacterium | reverse complement strand
ATCCATCGCCGCTTTGCTCATTCGCAAAGTGGCTCTGTCTGTCCGGACAGGTGGCTCACGCCACACCGGACAGGCGGCTCCGCCGCACCGTAATATTCAATCAAGTTTGCCGGAAATTTAAAAAGAATGAGAAAAGAACGTTCGCTCACGCAGGAGGCGCTGGCCGATGCTCTGGGAGTTACGGCAGGAGCGGTATATAAATGGGAGGCGGGACTCTCTTCACCCGAGCTGGAAATGCTGATAAGGATAGCGGAGCTTTTCGACACCTCCGTGGATACGTTATTGGGTTATGAGATGGCGGAGAACCGTAAGCGTTCCATAACGGATCAGATCTACGGGTTTATCGTGTCAAAGGACAGAGCGGGGTTGGAATATGCGGAGAAGGCACTGACCAAGTATCCGAATGACTTCAATGTGCTCGTGGCGTCGGCGAAGGCGTATATGTCGTTCGGGATGGAAGAGCGGAATCACGGATTGATGAAGCGGGCGATCGAACTTTTTGAGAAAGCGTCAGGGATCGTTCCGCATGATATCGATCCGAAGTTCGGGAAGATCACGATAATCGGTAACATTGCGCTTTTGAATTATCTTGTTAATGACAGGGATAAGGCGCTGGACATGATGAAGAAGAACAATGAGGGCGGTGTCTTTAATTCAATGATCGGATGTCTGACGGCGCTTAAGGGCGAGACGGACAAAGCGTGTTTGAATCAGTTGGCAAATGCGTTCTGGGACAACATCGCGGAGATCGAGAACACATCGATGGGACTTATGTATTACTACAGCGATTGCCGCGACTGGGCACGCGTAAAGACAATCGCGAGGTGGAACATAGAATATCAGAACAGCTTAAGGAAAAACGGCGAGCCGTGTTTCTTTGATAAGACGAACGCCGCTTTCCTAATCGCGGAGAGCTACGCTTATTTCAAAACCGGCGAAAAGGATCATGCCAGAGAGCTCATCCTTGAGGCAAAGAGGCTGGCGGAATATTTCGACGCTGCACCGAACGATCACATGGATATCGTAAAACTGTTCGATATTTCGCACGAGACAAGCACTTTTACTATCTTCGGAAGGACCGGTGAAGAAACCATACAGACAGTTCTTGATCTGATAGGCGACAAGAAATTTACTGCGTTCTCACAAAAATGAAATCCTAAAAAGGAAAGAGCCATGAAGACAAAAAGCTTATATGTGGAACTGAAGTCTCAGTTCCACAGGGACAACCACGCCAATTATATCCTCTCGGTCATAGGAGCAGTTCTCTCAGGCATGATGTGTATGGGCATATCGTGGATCTTAGGCGAGCTCTTAGATACGGCAGCCGGCAAAGGAAACTACAGTTTAATGGAACTGCTGAAGATCTCGTGGGCAGTTGCGGTATTTTTCCTGTTCGCATCTTTCTTGAATTACTATGCCAAGCCCGGATATGTAAAGAAGGCCATGCAGAATTATAAGGATATGCTTTTCCGCAAGCTTACGGAGAAGAACATCACTTCATTCAGGAGTGAGTACACGGCAACTTATCTCTCGGCACTGACGAATGACTGCACTTCGATAGAGGCGAATTATCTGGACAAGGAATTCTGGTTCATATACAGGGCATCCTCTTTCTTCTTTGCACTTGCGCTCATGATATTCTATTCTCCATTGCTGACAGCCGTTGCAGTCGGCGTGACATCCGTTCCTTTGCTGGTATCACTCCTGTCCGGGAAAAAACTTGCTGTCAGGGAAGTAAAAGTATCAGACGCCAATAAAAGCTTTACAGCCACCAACAGTGACTGCCTTAACGGCTTCTCGGTTGTGAAGAGTTTCAGGGCAGAAGGCGCGGTGTCAGGGCTTTTTTCCAAGGAGAACGCGAAGCTTGAGACTTCCAAATTCAAAAGGATCAGACTCCGCATTTTTATCGATACCTTAAGCCAACTGTCCGGCATGTCCGCGCAGACCACGGTCTTCTTTACAGGTGCATATCTTTCGATCTCGGGCAAAGGTCTTTCTGCCGGTAACGTCATCATGTTCGTTAACCTTATGAACTTTGTAGTGGCTCCTGTCGCAGAGCTTCCGGGCCTTCTTGCCGGCAGGAAGTCTTCGGATGCCCTAATCAGAAAGGTCTCTGAAGCGTTGGAAAAGAGTTCATACACAGGTGGCGATAAAGTGTTGTCCAAGCTCTCGAAAAGCATCTCCCTTAAGAACGTCTCCTTCTCATACGAAGAAGGAAAAGAAATTCTGCACGACATTTCAGTTGATTTTGAAGCCGGAAAATCCTATGCGATCGTTGGCTCTTCCGGAAGCGGCAAATCCACTCTCCTGAATCTCATCCTGTCCGGCGCATGCGGTGCTGATTACAAAGGAAAGATATGCTGGGATGATAAAGATTTGAAGGATTCATCGTCGGATTCGCTTTTGGATCAGGTGGCATCAATACAGCAGAATGTGTTCGTGTTCAATTCGTCCATAAAGGATAACATCACGATGTTCAGGGAGTTCCCTGAAGGGGAGGTGCAGCAGGCGATAAATCGTGCAAATCTCTGCGGACTTATAAAAGAGCGAGGTGAAGACTATCTCTGCGGAGAGAACGGCAGCGGCTTATCAGGCGGCGAGAAGCAAAGGATCTCCATTGCCAGGAGCCTTCTTAAGGATTCATCTGTTCTCTTAGCTGACGAGATAACTTCAGCTCTGGATTCTCAGACTGCATATAGGATCTCTTCCGATATCCTTGATCTTTCAGGACTCACGAGGATCGTCGTCACACACTCACTCGATGAGAAGCTCATGAAGAAATATGACCGCATTCTCGTAATGAAGAACGGCAGGATCGAAGAGCAGGGCAGCTTCGACGAGCTGATGGCCAGAAGGATATACTTCCACGCATTATTTACTGTTGAGTCGTAATTTCAGATCGATAATCCGTATCCGTTTGAAACCGAGATCCTGCCGTTTGAATGGAGTCCTGATGTTCCTGATGGCGTTATCCGCGAGCATACTCAAAAGCAACCGGCCTGAATAGAAGGAATCGCAGCCGCTGTATTGCTTGTGTCCGATTGCAGTGTTTCACGCTTCAATTCGAGTGCGGCAAGACTTAATGGCCGGCTTTTGTCCTGAAGAAGAGAGATACTTCTTGATGGCAGTTTGTCGTTCAACGGAATCGGGAAGATTGTTTTCCGTTCAATAGATGACATGGCCAGCTCTTTCGGCACGAACCCGAGTCCCATTCCATGTTCGACGATCGGAAGGATCTGGTCGGTCGTAGTGACTTCGATTGAAGGCTTAATGGTAATACCGGCTTTTAGGAAAAGATCGGTAAGATACTGGAAAGATGTCGAGTCATGGCTCTGAGTAATGAGAGGATGTTGAGAGATATCCTCGAGGGAATGCTTGCGTTTGGAAAGGGAGCGGTACGGTTCGCCGCCGATGAGGATCTCCTGGAAAGATTTTACGTGGGTAGCTTCGAGTGAATCGGAGACCTTAAGGGGCGAAGAAATGACGGCAAGATCGACAAGGCCCTGTTCAAGTGCTTTTACACCTTGAGGGGTCGAGTGGTTGTATACGCGGATCCGGATGCCGGGATGCTTGGCTTTGAAGCTCTGGAGGATCGGGAGCATGAGGACATGAAGCGCGATCTCACTGATGGAGACAGATACACTTCCGCTTTCGAGGAGACGGTCGGACCGGATCTCGTCTTCTCCTTTTTCGATCTGCTGATATGCCGATTCAATATGCGCGAAAAGCTTCTCGCCTTCCGGTGTCAGGGTCACTCCTTTTTGGGATCGGACGAAGAGACGGCAACCCAAGTCGGATTCAAGCATGTTGATCACGCGGGTGATATTCGGCTGGTTGTTGTGAAGAAAACGGGCGGCCTGTGTGAAGCTTCCGTGTTTGCCGACATAATAGAAGATCTTATAGTATTCCCAGTTGCTGTTCATAATTCGTACCATATAAATTTTATATGACTGACATATAAAATATACTTTTTACATATACTGATACCCACATTATAATCTATTCGAAAAAGAGAAATCAAGGAGGACTGCATTATGGCACGTTTCACATTACCTCGCGATATTTATCACGGCAAAGGCGCACTTGAGGCACTGAAGAACTTCAAGGGAAAGAAGGCAATGATCTGCGTCGGAGGCGGTTCCATGAAGCGCTTCGGATTCCTTGATAAGGCAGAGAGCTATCTGAAAGAAGCGGGCATGGAAGTCGAGATCTTTGACGGTATCGAGCCGGATCCGTCTGTAGAGACAGTTATGAAAGGTGCAGATGCGATGCTGAAGTTCGAGCCGGACTGGATCGTAGCGATCGGCGGCGGTTCTCCTATCGATGCAGCAAAAGCCATGTGGATCAAGTATGAGTATCCGGATTGCACCTTCGAAGATATGTGCAAGGTATTCGGTATTCCGGAACTTCGTAAGAAGGCGCACTTCTGCGCGGTTTCTTCCACTTCGGGTACAGCTACTGAAGTTACTGCTTTTTCGATCATCACTGATTACTCCAAGGGTATCAAGTATCCGATCGCTGATTTTGAGATCACACCTGACGTGGCGATCGTCGATCCGGAACTTGCAGAGACTATGCCGCAGAAGCTCGTTGCCCACACAGGTATGGATGCGATGACGCATGCAGTTGAAGCATATGTTTCCACCGCAAACAACGACTACACAGATCCGCTTGCGATCCATTCGATCGAGATGATCATGAACGACCTCGTTGCTTCCTATAACGGAGACATGGCGGCAAGAGACAGAATGCATAATGCACAGTGCCTGGCCGGTATGGCATTTTCCAATGCGCTTCTCGGTATCGTTCACTCCATGGCACATAAGACCGGTGCTGCTTTTGCCGATTACGGCGCACACATCATCCACGGTGCGGCAAATGCGATGTACCTGCCGAAGGTAATCGCTTTCAATGCCAAAGATGAGACAGCAAAGAAGCGTTACGGCGTGATCGTGGACTATATGGGTATTGTCGATAAGAATGCGTCGGATGATGAAAAAGTTTCTGCCCTTATCGCCTACCTCAGAAAGATGAACGATGACCTCAATATCCCTCACGGAATCGGTACCTATGGTGCAGACAGTTATCCGACAGAGAAGGGATTTGTACCGGAGGAAGCATTCCTCGAAAGACTCCATGACATCGCAGTAAATGCAATCGCAGATGCATGCACCGGATCGAATCCTCGCCAGCCTTCCGTCGAAGAGATGGAAAAGCTTCTCAAGTGCTGCTACTACGATACTGAAGTAGATTTCTAACTCTTCTTCTAAAGAAGATTCCTGCTCCCTGAAACCCTCTTTACCCGGAATCGGTAAAGAGGGGTTTTATGTCTTAAAAACAGTCCGAATTGCGCCCGGGAATACAGATTTTTTGATTATTTCTAATATGTCACTTGAGATGCCCCATACATGTGTATAATCCGACTTAAGAATAAGAAGGTGGGGGGGTATTATGTTACGTTCACAGAAAGTCGGTTGTGTTCTTTTGGCGTGTATCGTGCTACTGGAGATCTTCATCAGCAGCTCCTGCCGGAAGACCGAGAATAAGGATTCGGCAGCGACGCCGGCAGAGACTTTCGAAACGGAGGGCGATGATCCGAGCAGTACAGGATCGGAATCATCTTCGTCCGAGACAGAGCCGATGAAGATGGATCCGGTCGAAAAAGAGGCAAAAGAACTTGCCGAGAAGCTTGGTGTTTCCGAAGATGAGCTTCATGGAAGATTTGACCTTTTTATCAAGTATGCAGACTGTATCGTCAACAACCCGAAGTTGGGTGAATGGCGTGGATATGCGTTGCACTATTTCCCGATCGTAGCGGACTTCCTTACTGACGAATATGAAGATTCTTTTCTGGAAAAGGTTAAAGATCTCCGCATGATTTCGATTCCGATCTATGATGCCGGCGGTGACTTTAATGCGCCGGGCGATACTATTCGTATCAGTGGTGACGGAATCGTCTACCAGACCGATAACACATATACAACGATCTATCATGAGATGACGCACTTCATGGACGCGTTTGCCGAAGGAGAAGAATCCAGGGAAGTCTGCTATACCGGTGAGCGCTTCGCCTATGAGGATGATCTTACGGAAGAAGAAATGGCGATCTGTCAGCGTGATTTCAGCAGTTACCTTTACGCGAATTTCATCACTGAGGGCGGCGCCGAGCTCTACATGAGCAAGTATTTCGGCAGAAGTCCGCGCGCCTACTATGCGGAAAGCTGCTTTCTTACCGGAATCGAATGGATCTACGGAAGTGAAGCCCTGGATACGTTGTTTTTTTCTAAGGATTCGACTATGCGTTTTATCGACATGCTGAAGGATGGCGGATATTCCGATGAGAAGATTCTCTTAGTGTTTGATTCTTTCAATTACGATACATATGCGCGTATTGATCAGCCAGATGATTTCATCTGTTTTGAGGATGTGCTCGTCGATCTATATGAACATGTAAAAGGAAAGAACTGGAAAGACGATAAGGTATTCTGCCGGATACTGCAACAGATTCACTTCGGCTACTCCAACATATTTGATCCACCGGTGCAGAATCAAGAGATCAACGACATTCTTGTAGATTATCAGGTTAGATTCCAATGGACAAAAACTGTCATGGATCAGATCCCCGATATGCAGGAAACAGCCTGTTTCGATCAGATGTGTGTAATGATCCGAAACGATGAGCCTTATCTGGCAACAAGAATTCAGTTCTCCGACGAATCGGCGGATCCGAGCGTGAGCGCAATCGAGGTCGAGTATGATTTTGAGTCCGAAAAAATGATTTCGTATGAGTATATCTCCTACAACTATCCGACGGAAGTTCCGAAGTCGCTTCCTCAGGGCGCGGAACTGGACGCGCGGCTCAAATCTTTTGTACACGATAATGCCAAAGCACATCAGCAGATCGCGTATTCCGGCTCCCCCGAGATGAAAGATCTTTATGATCGTGCCTGCGAGATCGGGAATAAGTACGGTGTCTACATCCATGTAGGAGAGGATCTTCCCGAGTACCTCGAAAGAGGCAATGTCGGCAGTGTCGCTAACTTAAAAACTGCGCTCGATCAGGTCGAGAATGTCCTCGAAAAATTCCCGGAAGGGTATTTCGATCAGCTGAACTACGGCTATTATTCGGGATTCGATATCGTTCTTTGCAACTGGCCGATCATGAATGAACTTACTGTCATTCATACTAAAGACGAATATATCTTCCATGTGGCACTGGATTGCAGAAACAAAGAGAATGTCGCTATGGTTGAAGAGCGTCTCCTCGATGCCATCTTCACGGCAACGGATATGAAACTGAAAAACTATTACGAGAACTTCGAGAACCCGGAGTTTTCGGAAGAGAAATGGGCACTTCTGAATCCTGTTGAATTCTACTATTCCGGATATACGGAAGAAGGACAGACGGATCAGAATTATGAGACTTTTAAAGACTATGTCACCTCGAAAGAGGCGATGATATGGGCAAAGAAGGACAGGTCGCAGTTGATGACGGCTGTCATGAGATCGCAGGAACTCACGGAGGAATGCCTCACAAAAGCCGAATACTACAGCCGGATGATCCGCGAAGCCTTCGACGGATCAACCTGGTCGGAGAAGACCTTTTGGGAAGAGGAAATTGAAAAACAAACACAGAATAGTGAAGAGAAGGCAGCCTGAACAGCTGTCTTTTTCTTTTAAAAAGCTGCGCCTGCTATTTCCCCGATCGCCCATCCGCGATAAAATACTATGTAGAATTTGAAAAGGGCGCCCGGTTTTTGGCAGATTCGGACCGGCGTCCGAGGAGATAGCGATAGTGGCATACATTGAATTTAAGGACGTAAAGAAGATCTACAAGACCGGTGATGTGGAAGTACACGCGCTGGACGGCACGGACTTTTCCATCGAAAAAGGCGAACTCTGTGTGATCCTTGGTCAGTCAGGTGCAGGAAAGACCACGCTTTTGAATATTCTGGGCGGCATGGACACCCTGACGAGCGGCACCGTGCTTCTCGACGGGCTGAAGATTTCTTCTTTGCGTGAAAAAGAACTTGCGAATTACAGGCGTTCCGATGTCGGATTTGTATTCCAGTTTTATAACCTGATCCCGAATCTTACCGCGATCGAGAATGTTGAGATGGCGTCCCAGCTGGTGAAAGATCCGATGGATCCGGAGGAGATCCTCGAAGATGTCGGTCTTTCGGACAGGAAAAACAACTTTCCCGCACAGCTTTCCGGCGGTGAGCAGCAACGGGTCGCCATTGCCAGAGCGGTCGCTAAGAATCCGAAGCTTCTTCTTTGCGATGAACCGACGGGCGCGCTCGACTACCAGACCGGAAAGTCGATCTTGAGGCTGCTTGCCCGTCTTTGCACCGAACGAAACATGACCGTGGTGATTATTACACATAACTCCACGCTGGCCGCGATGGCGAACCGTGTGATCCGCATCAAGAACGGAAAGATCGTGAGCAATGAAGTGAACAAGGATCCGAGATCCGTTGAAGAGATTGAATGGTGAGGAAAGCGATGAAGAAAAGTTACTGGAAGATCGTTTTCCGATGCATAAAAGGAAGCCTGATGAGATACCTGGCGATCCTTTCGATCATTGCGCTGGGTGTCGGTTTTTTCTCCGGCTTGAAAAGCACTATGCCGGCATTTCTCAGAACCGGAGACAAGTATATCCGAGACGGGGCGCTTTTTGATTTCCGTATCCTTTCCACATCCGGATTTGACGATGAAGATGTAAAGAAGATCGCAGATCTTCCCGGTGTCCGAGCATCTGAAGGAGCAGCATATTCGGACGGGATCGTTTCCAGAAAACTCGCGGCCGATGAAGAAAAAGAACTCGTATCGGTCGTCCGTTTCCACACGATGACCGAGAATGTCAACAAACTCGATCTCATTGAGGGGCGGCTTCCGGAAAATGCCCATGAGATCGTGGTAGATGCGTATGCCTGTAAATCCGACTATATCG
Source organism: uncultured Clostridia bacterium (assembly GCA_905235455.1). Taxonomy (GTDB): domain Bacteria; phylum Bacillota; class Clostridia; order Saccharofermentanales; family Saccharofermentanaceae; genus Scatonaster. Next base: position 12,374 of record CAJOLL010000029.1, on the reverse strand, counting down.
GAGACACGCTCATTCTTTCCGAAGGCGGCGGTTTTGCATATCAGGAATATGAAGTGGTCGGACGCGTGCGCTCGCCATACTATATGAATTTCCAAAGAGGAACAACTGAGATCGGAGACGGTTCGATTGATTTCTTCGCCTATGCGAAGAAGGAGGCGCTGGACTACCGGGCATATTCGGAAGTATTACTGAAACTCGATGAAGACAAAGAAGCATATTCTGATGCATACGAAGATCTCACGGCAGACTTTGAAAAGATCCTGCGTCCCCGCGTCGGGGAAGTGGTAAAAGCACGCTGCGATCTTCTCAGCTCGATGGGACTTCAGATATCTCCGGAATACTATATTCTCGGGCGCGATACAAATGTCGGATATGTCAGTTTTGAAAATGATGCAAAGATCGTCGACGGCATTGCGTCGGTGTTCCCGATCTTCTTTTTCGCTCTGGCTGCCCTGGTCTGCTCGACTACGATGCAGAGGATGGTCTCGGACGAAAGATCGGAGATCGGAACCATGCGCGCGGTAGGCTATTCGAAGTTTTCCATTGTTCTTAAGTACATCATTTATTCCGGATCTGCTTCTGTGATCGGTGCGGTCGGAGGTTTTGCGGCCGGAACGAAGATCTTCCCGTATATTATTTGGGAAGTATATGACGTGATGTACGGCTTTGCTCCGATCACGTTCACGACGGAGATCCCGTTATTTCTGATCTCTCTGCTGGTATCAATCCTGTGTTCGGTCGGTGTAACGATCGTGACCTGCTTTACGGAATTTACGGAAACGCCCGCGGAACTTGTCCGTCCGAAGGCGCCGCCGTCCGGCAAACGCATCTTCCTGGAGTATATCACGCCGGTCTGGAAGCGCCTTTCCTTCCTGCACAAGGTTTCTGCCAGAAATATCTTCCGTTTCAAAAAGAGAATGTGGATGATGATCATCGGCATTGCCGGATGCACTGCGCTCCTGATTACGGGTTTCGGACTTAAGGACTCGATCAACAATCTGATCAACTTCCAGTTCGATGAAATCATGACCTACGATGTCGCGGTGAATTTCGATCCCGGCACGTCGAGCGGTCAGATGATGGAGATACTCGGTAATGCCGATTCAAAAGCACAGATCGAGACCGAGAAGATCCTGATCCGGACCGAGCGGCTGAAACACACGAGCAAGACCGCCATCCGTGATGTCGAGCTTTTTGTCGCGGATGATCCGACATTCACACATTTTGTGGATCCGCATAAAGGAAACACCAAGTATTCGCTTCCGAAGACCGGAGAAATCGGCATCAGCCTGAAACTTGCCGAGAGTAATTCGCTTTCCGTCGGGGATACGATCACGCTCGAATACGGAGAAGAGGGAAGGACAGTCACCGAAAAGATCGGCTACATATTTGATAACTACACATATCACTACGCCATCATGAACAAGGAAACTTACGAAAGTGCTTTTGGAGAAGATTATGAACCGAACAGCGCGCTTGTCCGCGTACCGGAGGAAAAGTCCTATGAGTATGGCACGGCAATCGGATCTTGCGAGAATGTTCAGGCGTGGACCATCATGGATGAGGGCAGAAAAAACTTCTCTGAAACGATGGAAAAAATGAACTATGTAGTGATCCTTGTCATCGTGTGTGCCGCACTTCTGGCGTTTATCGTGCTGTTTAATCTCAACAACATCAACATCTCCGAAAGGACCCGTGAGATAGCGACCCTTAAGGTCCTCGGCTTCAGGAGGGGAGAGACGGGAAGCTACGTATTCCGTGAAAACTTTATTCTCTGCCTTTTCGGATTTGTTTTCGGGATACCGATGGGCATTTTCCTTCATCGCTTCGTCATCTCGCAGATCAAGATGGACATCGTGGCCTTTAAGATCCTGATATTGCCGAAGAGCTACATTTACTCGCTTCTGCTGGTCATGCTGTTTTCCCTTCTCGTTGACCTTCTGATGCGTGGAAAGATCCGTCGGATCGACATGACCGAATCCCTGAAAAGTATTGAGTAAAGGGCATTTGTAACAAAGTTAAAAAGGGTGTCTCAAATCCGTTTTGAGACACCCTTTTTGGTTTCGATTCAAATTGTCAGGATAAGATCAATCGTCTGTTCCTGTCGCGGCGACCGAAGCCTGTGTAAACTCTGCCTTTTTCTTGGCAAGTTCTTCGGCCTTCTTCGCTTCTTCTTCCGCCATCTGAAGGGCAAGTTTTGCTTCTTCTTCCGCTTTTCTTGCGGCGGCCATGGCTTCTTCTGCGCGCTTGGCGGCAACTTCTGCCTTTTCTCTTGCTTTCGCGGCCGCGATCTTGGCAGCTTCTTCGGCTTTCTCGGCAGCGACTCTCTCATCTTCTTCGAGTTTTCTCTTATTGGCGATCTCGTAGATCTCCTCGGCCTTCTTGGTCTGCTGTTTCGCTTCCTCGGCCTTCTTCTCGGTAGACTTTACGAGTTCCTCTGCATGAACTGCGGCATTTTTCGCTTCCGTCTCGGATTCTTCCGCAGCCTTTCTTGCTTCTTCACGGGCTCTTCTTGCCGTGAACTTCGCATCCTGCTCGGTTTTCTTCTGAGATGCAAACCTTACTGCTTCATTTGCCTTCTTCATCGCGGCTCTTGCGACCTGCTCAGCTTCATTCGCGGCTGCCTGTGCGTCCTTGGCGGCCTCCATGGCTGCGAGGTATTCTTCCTCAGCGGTCTTGGCTGCCTCAGCAGCTTCGTTCTCGGCTTTGACAGCGGCTTCGAGAAGTTCACCGGACTTCGCTACGGCATCTCTTGCTTCCTCAGCTTTCGCGGCTGCATCTGTCGCTTCCTGAACGGCACGGGCCTCGCGGGTCTTCGCCTGGTTAAACTCGAGCTGTGCTTTTTCCGCGGCAATCGTAGCAGAAGACTTGTTTCTGTTGAAAGATCTTCTCAGCGCTTCCGGATTTACATTCTCCATCTCGTTATTACGTACGATAGTTCCCGGACGGCCTTGCGGTGTCGGGTTCGGAATGCGAATGCCGCTTGTCGATTCCTGGAAAGAACGGACCGTTCTTGTGTTCTGAACGACAACGGCAGACTCTTTGCTGTCTTCCTCTGCCTTAGCAGCGGCTTCTTTGGCCTTGCGTTCTTCTTCCATTTGCTTGCGATACTCGATCTGAGCTTTTGCAGCAGCGGCACGCTCTCTTGCCAACTGCGCTGCCGAAGAATTCTTGGCATCCGCAGCGAAGAACTTGCGACCTTTCTTTTCTTCCGGATCTTCCGGCATATTCCCGAGGGAACCGCCTGCTCCTGATAACTCGACCGCCGGACGGGTGAACTTTCCATCCGACTTACCGGTCAATGCATCGAAAAAACTTGACATACCTACCACCTTGTACCCAAATGTAAAAATACAATAACTATTTTTATTATACACGGCTGACAGGCAATTTCAATAACGAACACACGTTTTTTACACTAATATTTGGGCAAATATGATAAAATTATCCGTAGATCAGAGAATAATGGTGCAAAAATGAAGATACACGGACTTATGAAAATGACACTTTTGGACTTCCCGGGGCAGGTGGCCTGCACGGTATTTCTTGGCGGTTGCGACATGAGATGTCCCTTTTGCCACAACTCGGAGCTCCTGGATATGAATGCTCCGGAAGTCATGGATGAAAATGAACTTTATGATTTTCTCGGTAAGCGGAAAGGACTGCTCGACGGAGTTGTCTTTACCGGCGGCGAGCCGCTTCTGCGTCGAGATATCACGCCCGTGATGCAAAAGATCCGGGAGATGGGCTACAAGATCAAGCTCGATACGAACGGAAACCACCCGGACCGCTTAAAAGAGATCGTTACTGCCGGCCTGGTCGATTATGTCGCGATGGATATTAAAAACAGCCCGGAAAAATACGGTGTTACCATCGGGCTTCCGGATTTTGATACATCCAAGGTCAAAGAAAGCGTGAAGTTCCTTTTGGAAGGGAAAGTGCCCTATGAATTTCGGACGACCGTGGTCAGACAGTTCCACGACGAAGAGTCCATGAAGGCGATCGCCGAGTGGATCTCGGGCGCAGACCGCTACTATCTGCAGGGTTTTGTGGACAGAGAAACGGTAAAATTCAGTGGGTTGGAAGCCTGTTCGCAGGAACAGATGAAGTCCTTCCTGGGAATCGTAAAAACCAGCGTAAAAGAAGCGGATCTTCGTGGGATCTGACGAAAAAATCAAAAACGTAATGAAAACGTAACATACAATATCTTGTGTTTGAGCAAATTCTCACTCACAAGATATTGACATTTTAGCCCGTAGTGGTATCGTTGTTATATCAGCCGTTAAGGGGTGGCGAAAAGGTTTTTTTGAAGACCCTTGCGAAAACAAGATTTGGAGGAGCGGGCTCTATGTATCGGGTATCAAAGAGAGACGGAGAAGTAGTAGATTTTAACGTAACGAAGATCAGCGCAGCAATCGAGAAGGCATTTATCGCATGCAACAAACAGTATCACCCAAGTGTGATCGACATGCTGGCTCTTCGTGTAACAAGTGATTTTGAAGAGAAAATCAAGGACGATGTCATTTCGGTAGAGGACATTCAGGACAGCGTCGAGAAGATCCTCTCCGAAGCAGGTTTTACTGATGTCGCAAAGGCGTACATCCTTTACAGAAAGAACCGTGAGAAAGTCCGTAACGTCAGAAATGCGATGCTCAACTATAAGGACATCGTTGATAACTATCTGCAGATCAATGACTGGCGTGTAAAAGAGAACTCCACCGTTACATACAGCGTAGGTGGTCTCATTCTCTCCAACTCCGGCGCCATCACGGCAAACTACTGGCTCTCTGAGATCTACGACGAAGAGATCGCGGAAGCACATAGAAAAGCCGAGATCCACATCCACGACCTCTCCATGCTGACAGGTTACTGCGCAGGATGGTCTCTCAAACAGCTCATCCAGGAAGGCCTCGGCGGCGTGGTCGGTAAGATCACATCTGCTCCGGCAGGTCACCTCTCCACACTCTGCAACCAGATGGTCAACTTCCTGGGTATCATGCAGAACGAGTGGGCAGGCGCTCAGGCATTTTCTTCCTTCGACACATATCTGGCTCCGTTTGTTAAGATCGACAACCTGACCCAGAAAGAAGTTAAGCAGTGCATCCAGTCCTTCATCTTCGGTGTAAACACACCGTCCAGATGGGGTACACAGTCTCCGTTCACCAATATCACACTCGACTGGGTCGTTCCGAGAGACATGAGGGACGAACAGTGCTGGGTAGGCGGCAAGCAGGTAGACTTCACCTATGGTGAATGCCAGAAGGAAATGGATATGGTCAACAAGGCCTTCATTGACATCATGATCGAGGGCGACGCGAACGGCCGCGGTTTCCAGTACCCGATCCCGACATACTCCATCACAAGAGATTTCAACTGGGACGAGACAGAGAACAACAAACTCTTGTTCGAAATGACCGCTAAATACGGCACACCTTATTTTTCCAACTACATCAACTCCGACATGGAGCCGAGCGATGTACGTTCCATGTGCTGCCGCTTGAGACTCGACCTTCGTGAACTCAGAAAGAAGTCCGGCGGATTCTTCGGATCCGGTGAATCCACAGGTTCCGTAGGCGTTGTTACGATCAACCTGCCGCGTATCGCTTATCAGGCAGCAGATGAAGCAGATTTCTTCAAGCGTCTCGACAGACTTATGGATATTTCCGCAAGATCTTTGAAGACAAAGAGAACCGTTATCACGAAGCTCCTCGAAACAGGTCTTTATCCGTACACGAAGAGATACCTCGGTACATTCGATAACCACTTCTCTACGATCGGTCTGATCGGTATGAACGAAGTCGGCCTGAATGCGAAGTGGCTGAAAATGGATCTTACGCACAAAGAGACACAGGAGTTCGCAGCTAAGGTACTTAACCACATGAGAGAGAAGCTCTCCGACTACCAGGAGAAGTACGGCGACCTTTACAACCTCGAGGCAACTCCGGCTGAATCTACCACATACAGATTCGCTAAGCACGATAAGGAACAGTTCCCGGATATCATCACGGCCAACGAGAACGGTACACCGTATTACACCAACTCTTCTCATCTGCCGGTAAGTTACACAGAGGATATCTTCTCTGCTCTCGATGTTCAGGACAACCTGCAGACACTTTACACATCCGGTACGGTATTCCACGCGTTCCTCGGTGAAAAGCTCCCGGATTGGAAGGCAGCCGCAACTCTCGTCCGCAAGATCGCCGAGAATTACAGACTTCCGTACTACACGATGTCTCCGACTTACTCCGTATGTAAGAACCACGGTTACATCACAGGTGAAATCTTCGAGTGCCCGGAGTGCGGACAGAAGACAGAAGTGTACAGTCGTATCACCGGTTACTATCGTCCGATTCAGAACTGGAACGATGGTAAGGCACAGGAATATCAGGATCGTGTCGAGTACGATATCGGTCATTCCTGCCTCTGCCACAACGGCCCGATGTCTACACCGGTCTACTCGGTTCCTGAGAAACTCACGGTATGTGATACCGAGAGTGCTCCGAAAGAAGAAGCGGTAAGCACAGGTGCAGTCGTTCCGACAATGTATGTCAAGGATCATTGCCCGAAGTGCAAAGGCGCAGAGCAGAAGTTCAAGCTCGCGAAGATCGAATACAATCTGGTAAACTGCTCCGAGAACATGGATCTGGCCAGAGAACTGAATATCCAGCAGACACCTACGATCATCGATCCGGACGGAACAAGGTATGTAGGCGATACGGCAGCTTCAGACTGGATGAACGCACATAAAGAAGCAAGCGTAACAACAGGAGCATAATATGTACGATATTATTGTAGTCGGCGGTGGACCTGCGGGTCTTACCGCCGCTATCTATGGACGGCGAAATCTGAAAACGGTCTTGGTGATCGAAAAATCCGTATTCGGCGGACAGATCGTCAATTCACCAAAGGTAGAGAACATCCCGGGATTTGATTCGATCAGCGGCGATGAATTCGGCGACAAGCTTCTCGATCAGGCGATGGGTCAGGGCGCGGAAGTCGCGATGGAAAATGTTATCGGAATCGAAAAGACGGACGATGGCTTTATCGTGCTGACAGAAGACGGCAACACGTATGAAGGGAAAACCGTTATCCTTGCTACAGGTACCACTCACAGGACTTTGGGGCTTCCGGGGGAAGAGAACCTCATCGGATCTGCCATCAGTTTCTGTGCGGTTTGCGACGGAGAATTCTACAGAGATAAGAATGTAGTTATGGTCGGTGGCGGCAACTCCGCGTTTGTTGAATCCGCGATGCTTGTAAACATCGTCAAGAAACTCATCCTGCTTCAGGATCTTCCGAAGTTTACGGCAGATCAGAAACTGCAGGAGCAGGTACTGACGAAAGAAAATGTCGAGACCCATACCTCTGCAAAAGTACTTGCCTACGAAACTTCCGAAGACGGTACCCTTACCGGCATCTCTTATGAAGAGAACGGAGAAAAGAAGACGGCGGCCTGTGACGGAGTATTCCTGGCGGTCGGACTTGTGCCGGAGAACAGTGCTTTTGCCAAATACGCGGATCTCGACAGCAGAGGATACTTTGTGCCGGACGATATCGTGAACACGAAGACACCGGGTCTTTTCGTTGCCGGCGACTGCTGTCAGAAGACGCTCCGTCAGGTAACGACGGCATGCGCCGATGGTGCTTATGCGGCGATTCGTGCATGTGATTTCATCAACGATCTGAAATGAATCACTTACACCCGCGGAGGACCGCTTCACAGTAAAGAGGCACCCCGTATTTATAGTTCGGATGGATCCAGTCGACCAGATAGTGATCCTGGGATTCTTTTTCCGAGAGCTGAAAGTGCATTTTTCATGAAGATCCTTTAGGTACGGTGTTTCTTCGTCTTTTTCTCGATATACATAATCTTATCGGCCTTGTTCATGCACTCCATCATGGAATCCCAGTCAGAAACTTCAGAGGTGCCGATGCTGGCGCTGAGTGTAAATGCGTGGGTGCTTTCCGCATTGGCCTTCTTTATGGCATTGCGGAAGCTTCGGATAAACTGACCGATACGCGCCGGGCTGTTGAGGACAAGAACGGCTACGAATTCATCGCCGCCGATCCTTGCGGCGATCTCGCCTTCATTCAATACGGATTCCAGGCAGTGTGCAATGCCTTTCAGGGCTTCGTCACCGGAAGCATGTCCGAGATTATCGTTAATGTCTTTAAGACCATCCATATCGATGCTGGCTACGGCGATCGGATCATTTTCGAGTTTTCCGTTTGTAAAATACCGGGCGATGCCCTGCTCAAAACCTCGACGGTTCAAAAGTCCGGTCAGAGCATCTTTGATGTAAAGATCCATGACGGTATTGGCTTCGAAGAGTCTGTCATAAAGATGCAGGCGGTTCAGTGTCTGGCCCAGAAGTACCAAGGTAAATTCGAGTTTTTCATCAAGAATATACTTCGATTCCGGATTCAGAACGAAAACGGCATAACCGAAAACTTCACTCTTATAGAAGATCGGCAGGAAGATCCTAAGCTCCGCATCATCGTTTTCAAACTCGGAAGGGAGGATCTGCGTACTCGGAAACGAAATGTTGGCGCGCAGGCATTTGCCGTCTTTGCAGTAACCGATGAGTTGACGGTCATTTTCACAATATTCGCAAAGGAAGACTTCCTTATAGATGCCGAAAGAATACAGATTCTGCAACGTGAAATTGATGCAGGAGTCGTACGAGAGCACGTCCTCATAATCGGAACTGAGAAGAACGAAGGCGCGCGTCTTGTCATAATAGTTTCTCTGAAGTGAATCCAGCCTGCGGTGCATATCATCGATATCGCGGTCCGTCATATGTTCGGCGGAGCTTTCACGAAGGATTAGGCGTCCCGGAACCGTTGTCGTGATATCTGCGGTCTCACCATCGAAGATCTTTTCCAGAGTCTCGACGGCTTTTGATCCGAGGGTCTTTTCCGGAATATCGGAAGTCGTAACCGAAGGAACGTGTACCGAGGAAGCATCGAGATTATCAACGCCGGTAATGATCGTATCTCTCGGGATCGAATATCCGCGGAGCATCAGTTCGTCGATAAGCGCGATGGCCATATAGTCATTTGAACAGATGATGGCACACGGGAGGCTCCCGTCTTCTCTGATGAAAAAGTCTGCCGTCTCAACGGCCTGGTCAGTCCAGTAGTTTCCGTGGAAGACCATGTCTTTCGAGATCTTGTAGCCTGCTTCGTGCATCGCATCTTCAAAGCCTGCCAGACGCTCGTGGGCATCATTGAGATCGTTTCGGCCCATGACAAAGCCGATATCTCCGCAGTGGCATTTTCCGATCACATATTTGGCGATCTCGTACATGATCTGGCGGTTGTCAGGGATGATCGAATAAAAGCCGGATTCCTCGGCACGGACACTTATGACCGGAGGAAGCTCGGGCGCGGAAGTGAGGTTCTCGAGAAGTTCATAGTTCAGGCCGGCATGATGAAGCGTGTCCGAACTTAAGATGATACCGTCATAATCTGAATACTTCGGGAGAGAAAGGATCTTTTTGAGACCTTCTGCATGGAGAGGGTTCTCGCTCGGAACCGAACAGTTACCGAAAACATCGACTTTATGGCCGCGTCCAATCGCATAGTCCCGAATTGCCAGGATCAATGCGGACGAGTAGTCACGATACATATCACCGATAAATGCACAGATCTTCATATGCTACCTCACTGATAAAGAAAATATAACACAGACGGCGGTTTCTCTCAATACCTCGGGAGAAACGGGAAAGTCGGGGACAGGTGCTTCTAGCGCGGAAAACAGGGCTTTTCAGAGAGACTCCTTCCTCTTGAAAAGCATCTGCCGTACGAATAGAATATGCGTATGACGAAAGAAGAAATCAAAAAGAGAAATGAACCGCCGAAACTGACGATCCTTGAAGAAATCGGCAATGCTGTCACTCATGGTGTCGGTTCGGCGCTGTCGATCGCGGCATTTGTCGTGATGCTCCTAAAGGCCAACACCTCGCTCAAGGTTTTGGCCTCGTGCTTTTACGGCATCTGTATGATCCTTCTCTTTACCATGAGCTGCCTTTATCATTCCTGGAAACACGGGCTTTTTGTGAAAAAGCTCTGGCGGCGTTTCGACTATTCTTCAATCTATCTTCTCATCGGCGGCACCTTCGCGCCTCTCTGCCTGGTTTACTGGGGCGATACAAAAGGACTGGTCATGTTCTGCATCCAGTGGGGGCTGATCGTTATCGGCATCACCTTTATCGGTGTTTTCGGACCGGCGCGGTTCCGGGCCCTCCACTTCACGCTCTATTTCCTGATCGGCTGGAGCGGACTTCTTTTTGTGCCGGGCATGGTGAAACATGATTTTTGGATGTTTATCCTGATCCTGAGCGGCGGGCTTTTTTACACCATCGGAATGATCCCATTCGCCAGAAAGAAAAAGGGAATGCACTTCATCTGGCATATCTTCGTCCTCCTCGGCGCCGCCACCATGTGGCTCGGGATATGGCTGTTCATCTATCTCAAATGACGATATTCATGTCCCTGCTTGCGATGCAGACCGTTTAATGGGACAGCTTCCCTGTTATTATCCATATCGTAGATCGCGTAGATCGTAGATCGTAGAAACCGCAACTGCCCGTAGAAACGGGCCGGCTTTCCGGTGTTGTCCGTAACTGCTTCTTTTGCAGATACAACGCACGAATTTCACTATACCAATTGCAGCATCCGGAAAGCCGCATTAAGGAGGAAGTATGGATATAGCAGTTCTGGTGATTTGTTCCGCGGCATTGGTATTGCTGCTGATCGTGACATTTTTGGTGCTTCGGACGTTTGCCGGAGTGCATATCCTTTCCTCACGTCAAGCAGAAGATCCGTCGCGCCTTACCGATTCGGTAAGTAAAGTCATCGACCAGCGGATCTCTTCGATGGAAGAGAATCTGACGCGTGTCGAGAAAGACCAGCAGGAGATGACCAGAAAACACAACGAAGAACTGAATACTCTCAGCAGTCGCATGAACATGCAGCGCTTCGAGAACATGAATAACAGCATCGTTGCGGTATTAAAGACAGATAAGGAAAGAAGCACGGCGCTTCTGGAAGGGAATTCGAAGCTTCTTTCGAGTGGTCTGGATACCCTGAATAAGTCCATGGAGATAAGGCTTGCCAAACTGACGGAGACTTTTCATGAGGATTTTACCCGTATGCGGGCGGAGAATAATCTGCAGCTGGAAAAGATGCGCGAGACCGTAAACGAGAAACTGGATAAGACACTGAATGAGCAGTTCGAGAAGAGCTTCAAAGGCGTGCTGACACAGATGACGGAACTTCAGAAGTCCATGGGGGAACTGAAGGGCATCTCCAATCAGGTGGGAAGTCTGGAGAAGACCTTAAACGGCGTAAAAACCAGAGGGATACTCGGAGAAGTCCAGCTTAAGCAGATCATCGCGGATGTGCTGACCCCTCAGCAGTATGATATTGAAGTTGCGACCAAGCCCGGCTCTTCGGAGCACGTGGAGATCGCGATCCGCATGCCGCTTCGTGACGGGGACGGATTTGCCTATCTTCCGATCGATTCCAAGTGCCATCTGGACCGATATGAAACACTGTTACAGGCATACGACTCAGCGGACAGAGACGCGATCGCCAGGGCGAAAAGGGAGTTCGCGGTGGCGATCAGAGAGGACGCTCGAGCAATTTCCGAGAAATATATCAGTGTCCCGGATACGACTGCCTATGCGATCCTGTTTGTTCCGTTCGAAGGCATGTATTCGGAGATCGTCAACCTTAATCTGCTTGAAGACCTGAACCGTCTGCACATCACCGTAGCCGGCCCATACACGCTTATGGCGATCCTTAGTACGGTCACGAACTACTTCCAGGCGTTGGCGATCGAGAAGAAGTCCCATGAGATCGAAAGGACTCTTGGGGCAGTAAAGAAAGAGTTCGGAAAGTACGAAGAGGCACTGGAAAAGGTCAAAAAGAGCCTCGATGCGGCATCGAACAATCTGGAGAATCTGCGCACCACACGTACAAATGCGGTAAACCGGGCACTTCGAAGCATTACGGAACTTGAGGATACACCATATCTTACCGATGGCATGCAGGCGGAAACTGTTCCGGAGATCCCGAATGAATGTCCCTGAAAAATAGGTGTGGCAAAGTTGTTTTTTCTATGGTAGAATATCTCATGTCGTTTCAATAGAAGCAAATGACTTCGGCATGGAGAAGTACCCAAGAGGCCGAAGGGGAGGCTTTGCTAAAGCTTTAGGTGGTGTAACAGCCGCGCGAGGGTTCGACTCCCTCCTTCTCCGCCAAAAGACATGAAGTTACCCCCATTTTTTGTACAGCGATGTACAATGAATGGGGGTACTTTTATGCTAATAACAAAAGAGACCAAGTTAAAAATCGTAAAAAAGCAT
>CAJOLL010000028.1 GCA_905235455.1 uncultured Clostridia bacterium | reverse complement strand
GGAGCCGATCGAGTATCTGCACCGTCACGGCGAGTCGATGATCAACCAGCGTGAAGTTCACGAGGATACACTTTCCTTTGCAAATGCTCTCCGTGCCGCTCTTCGTGAAGATCCGGACGTTATCATGGTCGGTGAGATGCGTGACCTTGACACGATCAGTACCGCTATCACCGCTTCAGAAACCGGTCACTTGGTTATGTCCACCCTCCATACAAGTGGTGCGGCAGATACCATCAACCGTATCATTGACGTTTTTCCGCCGCATCAGCAGGATCAGATTCGTGTCCAGCTCGGTACCGTTCTCGTTGCCGTTATTTCTCAGACACTTCTGCCGCGTGCCGACGGTTCCGGACGTGTAGCTGCATTTGAGATCCTTATCGCAAATGACGCTGTACGTAACCTTATCCGTGAGGGTAAGACCTATCAGATCGATAATACGATCGCCACAAACCTGAAATCGGGAATGTGTTCGCTCGACTACTATCTTGCCGAGCTCACCAAGAAAGGTCTTATCACCCGCGAGACAGCGATCTCTCGCTGTAAAGATCCAGATGAGTATCGTCGTTACCTGGCTTCTGCAGGTTCCGCGAACTCTGTATCAAGTGGTCTGTTTAGTACTCTTGAATACTGATAATAAAAAAGAAGGAGGTTCGCTTCATGCCAAATTTTAAATATGAAGTAGTTGATGCAGCGGGTCGCTCCAGCAAAGGCGTCATTGAAGCCGCAACTATAGCAGATGCTTCAAAGATGCTTCGTGCAGACGGTCGTTTCATTGCTTCACTTGAGCAAGACACCGGTGCCGGTATTCTCTCGATGAATGTCGGAAGCCCGAAGCTGAAGACGAAAGATCTTATGATCATTACCCGTCAGCTTTCTTCTCTTTTGAGCGCTGGTATCACGGTTATCCGTTCACTGGATATGCTCTATCAGCAGTTAGAGAGTAAGAAGGCGAAGACAGTTATCGGTTCTGTATATGAATCTATCCAAGCCGGTAAAACACTGTCTGAAGCTTTCCGTGAACAGTCCAAAGCTCTTCCGACTATCATGGTCTCCATGATCTCGGCAGGTGAAGAATCCGGACGTCTCGACGAAGTTATGGCCCGTCTGGCTGCACACTTTGAGAAAGAACAGAAGTTAAAGAATAAAGTCGGTGCCGCAATGGTTTACCCGATCATCCTTGCCTTTGTTACTTTCGCTATCACCATCGGATTGATGACCCTCGTTGTTCCGAGATTCGCTACGACTCTCAACGACTTGGGCGGTGAACTCCCGGGTCTGACCAAAGCCGTCATGGCTTTCAGTGACAGTATCGTAGATTTCTGGTATCTCTATCTTGGTGGTATCCTCGCCATCATTGTAGCTTTCAGACTTTATATCCATTCTGAAAAGGGCGGCATGGCCTGGGCAAAATTCAAGCTCAGAGTTCCGATCGTCGGTAAGTCTCAAAAAGCTACCGCGGCGGCTCGTTTCACAAGAACAATGTCTACACTGCTCAGAAGCGGTATCAGCGTTCTTGACTCGATGGAGATCACCAGCCACACACTTGGTAATAAGTACCTGGAAGCTCAGCTTTATGAGTCCAGAAATGAGATTCGTAAAGGTTCCTCTGTTTCCAGATCTATCCGTGGTATCAAGGAGTTCCCTCCTATGATCTACGCAATGACAGCGATCGGTGAAGAGTCCGGTACCTTGGACAGCATCCTTGATAAGGCTGCCGACTTCTTCGAAGATGAAGCCGATGCCGCTACAGCAAAGATGACTGCGGCTATGGAGCCTATCATGATCGTAATCATGGCCGGTGTTGTTCTTATCATCGTAGGTGCCTGCGGTCTGCCGGTACTCACAATGAGTAAGAACATTATGTGATGATAACTCGAAAGGAGATAAATTATGGCTTTAGGAACTGGAACCAGCAGAGAGATATCTATCGACGTCTCCAGCTCAAACATGAAAATGGTACTCGGCGGCTATAACCGCAAGACCGGTGTAGTTTCGATCGATAAGTTCGGTCTTATTCCGCTCGAGTCCGACACAATCGCAGATGGCGTTATCGCAGACCAGTTTGGTGTGGTAATGGCTCTGAAGAACGCTCTTGCAAAGAGCAACATTCAGGACAAGCGTACAATTTTAACAGTTGAGGGTAGTTATCTTCACACAAGAGATCTTGAACTTCCGGCTGTTAAGGGCGATCAGCTCCGCGACATGGTCCGCTATGAAATCCTCGGTCAGGGTAATAACAGCCGTGATATGATCGTAGAATACATTATTTATGATAAGGTACTCGATGAAGAGACTAAGCAGCAGAAATATAAGGTTCGTGCTACAGCAATCCCGAAGGATGTTGCTAATGACTTCCGTGAGCTCATGAAGACAAGTGCTCTGACACCTGTTGCTCTGGATGTTAACCCGAACGCGATCAGAAAGCTCTTTAAGAGCGGAACGATCAACGGAACAACAAACATTAATTCGAACACGCTTCTTCTCATCGAGCTTTCTTCGAAGACAACAAACATTACCGTTCTCGATAAGGGATTCCCGGTTCTGACACGTCGTCTTCAGTTTGGTCACTCGAACATCCGTCAGGTTGCAGAAACTGTTAAGAAGGTTCAGGGTAATGCCGCGAACAAGTCTTCCATTCTCACCCGCCGTCTGCAGGTCGTTAAGGGCGAAGGCATCTCGACAGTTGACGTCGGCGACATTGACGTATGGCACGAGACCGTTAAGGATGAGCCTTCTCTGAACAGTGCTGTATCCGCTTACTTCAAGAGCCTTACAGATGCTATTTCCAGAACAGCTCAGTTCTCGATCTCCAAGTATCATCTTGACGCTATCAGCACATGCTTCCTTTACGGTTCCGGTGCTAGATACAGAAAGATGGACAAAGAGCTTGCTCGCCAGTTGGGCACACAGGTAGAAGTACTTGGTTCTCTGAATACGGTTCAGGGTCCGAAGGACTTCCTGCTTAGCGATTACGTGAATGCGTGCGGCGCACTCATTCGTGAAAATTGAAAGGAGGCGAGATTATGAGTTTTGCAAAATCAAAGAATGACTTTTCCAAAAAGGATATGAACTTCTTCTCAGAGTTCAGTTCCGGTGCTTCTCAACAATTATCGTCATCATTCCCATTTTTCCTGCTTGCTACAGCCGTGATCCTGGTTCTCACATTGATCATTTGGATCGTATGTGGAATTAAGGTCATGAATAAGCAGAACAAAATCAATGATATTAAGAAGACGATGGCTTCTGCCGAATACCAGGCAAGACTTTCCGCAAAAGACAAGTCCCAATCTGAAGTTGAAGATCTCCGCTCTTACTACTATGTCCTCTCAACTCTTGATTCCAGAGTTGCAGGTAAGACAGTAGCACTTGCTGAGACTCTCACAACATGTGTAGATAACCTTCCGGATGATGTTATCCTTATCGGTTATAAAGATGAGGATGGTCTTGTAACAATCGATGGTCAATCTCTCACACGTGATTCCGCTATGAACTATCTCCACCTTCTGAAGGAGAAGAATCTGTTTGGTTTCATCCAAGACAAGATCGAGCCTTTTGATCCGAAGGATTTTGATCTGGATGAGAATACCCTCATGTTTGCTGAATTCGGATATAAGTTCCACTTCGAATGTCAGCTGAAGGGGCATTTCACACTCTCTTACGCTTCCTTCGTTGACGGAAAGACTCCGACGCCTCTCACCAACCTGCACACGCAGTCTTTCTCTGCAGGTGCCGAATACAAGCTCGAGAAGGTCGCTAAGTATTCGCAGGATGGCGTAAATTACAAACTGGTAAACGTTAAAATCAACGGTACTGCGGTTTCTGCAGACAAACTCAATGAGATCATCTCAAGTAATGCTCTGGTCGGCAAGATGTCCGGCAACACAAATATTGAGTTCTTGTATGCTGTTGAAACAACTGAAGATGGAGGTGAGTCCTGATGAAAAATAGTGGCAGTAAAGATACTTTCTTGCTGTTCCTGGTTCTTGTACTGGCTCTTGGCGCAGTATGTTATCTGTGCGTAATTAAGAAGAATCTTGACAAATTGAACACAGTAAGAGATGAGCTTAGCCAGGTTGAACAGGAAAAGGCTATGAACGATGCGATCATCAAGCAGGCTGAACAGTTGGATGAGCAGCGCGAGGAGCTCAAGAATCAGCTTCAGACTCTTGAGAACAAGCTTCTCCCTGAACTTTACACAAGTTCTATCCAGAGAAAGCTTTTTAAGCACTTCGAGGACGCTAACATTCCGTTCATCGTTGAAGTAAGCAATACTCCTCTTGAGTATGAACTGGTTAATATGACTGATGGTAAAGTCAGCAACAACCGCGTTATTTCTTCTCGCTACACTATTAAAGTGTCCGGAACTGACGGATGGCTGATCACTCACGACGAAGAAGAAGCACAGGGTATCGATTATCACGTTTTTTATAACCAGCTGCAGATTCCTCTTGGCGACAAAAACACCGCAAACCCTTATGCTGCTGCTCTCGGTGTTACAAGTGCCGACGAGATCATTTCCACTACCTACGTCGGTTACGATGAATTTGTTAAAGCAATCAAAGGTATCCAGGCGGATGCTCCGGATTATGTAAAGATCGTTTCTATCGAGATCGAAGATATCGGTCAGGGCTTCTGCGAGTATACAGCAGCTGTTGATGTATTTGCTTATGATCTTATTGACAGAATCTCCGCTGCTCCGACAAAAATGCCTTACTTGGATTGGGTCGGTGCCGAGAATATCGCAACAGGCGGTATCGTTGGTCTCCCGAGTTACTTCGTAGTAACTAACCCGGATATGTATCACGTACCGGTAAATTCTCCGCTTTACGGCAGATATCTCGCCTTCACATCCTATGACTTCGAAGTAAACCGTCCGTTTGCTGCATGGAGCCACTGGGGTTATGAATGGCTGAACGTCGGTAAGCTTATGGAAGATGCAGCCGGAGATCCGCCGGAGCTTACTATACTTAAGATCAGCTACCAGATCGGCGCAATCTCTACTGAGGATTTCAATACGAAGTACAGTGAGTTGACAGGTCAGAGACCGGAAGGACAGACTGGCGGTGACCAGGAAGCTTAATCGTTCTAAGTAACAATAAGTATAAACGGGGGATTATCGAAAGATGATTCCCCGTTTTCACATTTCTTCACAATTGGGGATTCTCAAAACAATTTGCAAGTGTAAACCCTCAGTTTTTCCCTTCCCGTTTCTGTCGAGATCTGCAAACGCCTTTATTTAAGCATTTTCACGGTTAAATGTGCTGTTTTTTGAATGTAAAATACTATATTCGATCTTGTCCGTTTCATCCGTATATTTAAGCATTTCCCGATTGAAAATGAAGTTATTTCACAAAATTGTGAAGAAAATTCAAAATTGCTATTGCATTTTCAGAATCACCTGTTATAATGTAATTACAAACTCAAAAAAACATTTTAGGAGGAACTTTATTATGAAGAAGATTCAGAAGAACAAAAAAGGTTTTACACTCGTTGAAATGGTACTCGTTATCGCTATCATCGTTATCCTGGCTGCAGTAGTATTCTTCTCTGTTGCTGATTACCTCAACAGAGCTAAGTCCGCTACAAAGTCCATCAAGCAGCACAACAGTGCAATCAGCGATGTAGTTTCTGCTATCGATGCTGAGCTCTAATTTCTGATTTGAGTTAAAACTTAGTAGGGGGGGCTTTAAGCCCCCTCTTTTTTTCTGTTTATTCACAATTGGCTATTCACACCGGTGTTGGGTTGTGATATAATAATTACGGTTATACTTGGAGGAAATTATGAGCAGATTCTATAAGACAAAGCGTGGCTTTACCCTCGTTGAGATGGTGATCGTCATTGCGATTATAGTCATCTTAGCTGCGGTTGTTACCATTTCCGTAAGTGGGTATTTGACCAGAGGTCATGAAAAATCTGATAGCCTCGCAAATGAGCGTGCGACGTTTCAGTCAGACAACGCAGCGAAAAATGCAGCATTCGTAGCTGCTGGTTTCTGAGGAGGTCAGTAAAGATGTTTCATGTAAAAAAAGCGTCCAAGCGCGGTTTTACGTTGCTTGAGACAATGCTTGCTGTTGCTCTCATGCTCATCGTAACACTTATTGCATATGAAGGTTTTATGACCACTCTTAACTATGCGGGTGATACTGCTTTGGCAGAGCGTGTCAGTAATGAGAATGCCGGTAACTGTTACAAGACAATGGGTGAACAGACAGCTTCTCTTCACGCAGGAAGTACAACAACAGCAATTATGGTATCCGGTTCGGGTTACAAGGGTGTGTTCCAGGTATATGCATTTTCTCAGGAAGGCGGTATGAGTGTATTCTCTTCCGGATCTTCATTTACGGATGATGCGAATTTCCTGAATACTACAAACCGTCATGGTTTTGTTTATAAAGCAAGAATGTGCCCTGTACACAGCGGTGTCTTAGGTTTCTTTGAAACTGTTGTCGGCGGTAACACCGTTTACATTGCTAAGTGCACAGAGCCAAGTTGCACATTCGAGACTCAGTATTCTTAAGGAGGTGAATCGCTATGAAACGTATTTGTAAAAGCAAAAGCGCCGGAAAACACGGTTTCACACTTCTTGAGATGGTTTTGGTTATTGCCATCATGATGATGATGTCGTTCTACCTCTACTCGACTTTTAAGGTTGTAAATTACAGCCATCTGAAGGTTACTGTAGTAAATGATATGCACGACTATGCATCGCTCACTCTCAAAGCGATCGAAAATCATCTTTGCAATGCAACTGAGATTACAGTCGGCTCTGACATTACTGTGGACGACATGCATAATGAGTATGTTTTGATCAACTCATCAAATGCTCTTCCCGGATTTACTCAGTATCATACCGGTTCCGGCAAGGCAAAGTGGGGGCTGAGTTTGAAGTTCACAACCGATGTGGCAAGTAAAACGGTAACTGTTGTTCTCGAGATGACAGATAACGCTTATCCTTCTTCCGGAGTTGCTTATACTGACACTACTGTCATTTATCTGGCTGCTGCAAAGCCTGAGAATATCGCAACAATTACCGGAGCAAGCAGCATTGGTTTTTCTACCGATCCTGTAACTTAAGCTAAGATGTCTTTCAAGTAGTTTAAGAGGCTGTCTATGAGACAGCCTCTTTTTTCTCTTATGCATTATATCTGATAATTCATTCCTGAGCGCCCTGTAAGCGCTCATTTCAATTATAAGGATTCAAACAGTTCCCTTTGTTCTTCGCACTGATTTACCCTCTTCTGATACATCCTTGTGCGTATTCTCTTTGGTCAAACTCTCCTGACGCAATTAACATCTTCTCCGATGCCTATACTTTCTTTTTCATATACCGGTTCATATACCGGTTAACATGTCCGATCACATCGATCTCATCTCACTATGCTGTAATTCCTTCCAGGCGCTTTTTAGGGCGTCCGGACTTGCCAAATGCGTGAATATCATTTTATGTATCCGATCGGTTTATGAGGGCTTTTAGGGCAAATTTAACGCAGCACTATCATATTTGATATTGAGAATTGCTGCTCTCAGTATTGAATAATTATGATCCACTCTCCTACCAAAAGGATCTGTCATTTGGCATTGAGATTTCTTATCGGGAGAAATAAATTTGGGGGGCTCTTTCGAGCCCCCCTCAGGTTAACAATTTTATCTATCCTGTTTGATATCAGGTGTAGTAGTACTCGTAACTCTCTGCAGAGTAGCAAGATGTCTTAGGAGATGGTGTGCTGTTGCCTGAACCAAGCTTAGGACAATTCTGCATCTTCAGGTTATCAGAGTTACCGGTATCAACTTTTACTGCCTCGAAACGACCATAGAAGTGAACATTATCTTTGAGAACCACAGTACTTGCATCTGTACCGGTTCCTGCCAGGGAGATGTATGCATCTACGACATGTGTACGTCCTGCTTCAAATACGTTCTTACCAAGACCGACTACAATTGCCGCCGGCTCGTCTCCGGATTTGCCTCGAAGATCGCCGGTATTCGGGTTGTTGAACCCGTATCCGTTACGGTTGTCACAAGAAATGATTCCCTGTACGTAAGGAATACTTGTTCCCGGCACGTTACTCCAGAATTCAGACTGTCCGTCGAATTTGAACGATACGCCGTAATCGAGGACAAATGTCAGTTTGTGTGATGTAGCATTGGAGACCTCAAAACAGAAAGAATTGAATGTGCAGCTTCCTGCCACATAAATCGTTGCATCACCTTCTGCAAGATTGACACGTACACGGCCATGCGAGTAATTTCCGCCAAGGAGCTTATATGCTTTATTGCCATGCAGTTCCTGAAGCCCGCTGATATTCGGAATGACCTCACCTGTTTTGTATACGCCGTATTCGGCAGTCTGCTCTGCGGTTGTAGGAATACTACGTTCTGCTGCAGCTTTCAGTTCACTATTAGTCAAATAGTTGCTGGCTTTTGTCTTCAGACGATTGTAAGCCTGCTGTGTTGCGGAATCTGTTACATCAGAGATAGAGTTGTAAACGATATTCGTAGATGTACTTGAAGTAGTAACATTACCGCCGTCTTTTACGATGACGTTATCACCATCGTACTGGTTTGTTCTGTTGAGGTTGGACCCTGATCCGGCTACCCAGTACTTTGTACCTGCGTTTCCGGAAAGTGTCCAGTCACCAACCGTCATTCTGGTGTTGTAGAAGTAAGCTCCATCTGCCTTCAGGTTCACGCCGGAACCGCTAACAGACGCACCACTTGAGTTCTTAAACAGGGACATCTGTCCGCTTGTATCACCAACGTCAACACCGAGGAAGAAGAAGTCACCTTCACCGGGCGCGATCGTTACACCATTACCGGGAGACGGAATGTAGATACCTGCATTCGGACCATAGAAGATAACGTCGTTGTGATAAGTCGTACCGGCACCACCTTTAACGTTACCGGTGATAACGGTCGGATTGTAAATATACGAACCGGATCCGGAAGAAAGCTCAACGTCACCATGGAATACGGTAAAGGACTCATTTCCGTTTACTTCCAGTTTCGGAACGTCATTGTAAGAACCATCCTCACCGCAAGTAACCATGTTTTCACAAATATTCGGCGTCGGGGCCGGCGGCGTATACTTCATGTATACTCTAAGATTTTCGGCCTTAGTGTCATCACCTGTTACCATGATCTTGGTAGAGAAATCAAGAATGACATCCTGCGATCCTGAAACCTGAGAAACCTTCATGATCGTGCAATTATTCGTTCCTGTCGAAAGACCGGGAGCGATTGTCATACTACCATCGGTCGCAGCAGCACCTGCAGCTACGGAAGTCTGACTTGCACCGGTGATCGTGTACTCAGCGTGAGTGTTGGTCGCCATCTGCTGGAGCTGTTCGTCTGTCAGCTCCTGAGCTTGAATGGCATCGATAACAGTCTCGGCCGCACAGGTAAGAGTAAGTCTTTCCTGGCTGCGCTCCGCATCAACATAGTAACGGGAACGGCTGGACATAGTAATCGACATCGCAGATGAAATGAGAATAAGTGAAACCGCAAAGATCATCAGAACGAGAACGAGCATACCGCCTCGCTTGTTGTTCTTCTTATGACACTTATCTAATTGTAACAACTTCATCTCTGTTGCCTCCAATTTTCTGTCTCAATTTTTGAATCAATTCTTCTAAGTTACATTTTTGGTTATACTTAACTATCATTATATTTAGATATAAGCAAAAATAAAGTCTTTCGCTTGGCAAGTTCACATTTCTTCACATTTATTTTCGCATTTAGTGGCAATTTCCGCGGATCCATCCTCTTTTCCGTTCTTCTCCTGCCATTTTTCACGAACATATCGCGCGGCGTTTCCGTTGACAAATCGTAATTGCCCTCCCCCGAAGAATTCCTGTTTGGGCGTTCTCTTGGCCCGAACCTTTCCGGACAGGGATCCGTGCGTCGGACACATCCACAGAGAAAGCCAGGTGTGTCCGGAAGAAAACCAGCCGATCTCACGATCCAACGGGACATCACAGATCGGACAATTCATCGGTTCCTTCAATGTTTTGCCGATTGCTTCTTTTTCAGAAGTGAACACTTCGCTTCTCCATTTTTTCTGCGTCGTCAGATTCGGGTTGGAAATGTATGTGCGAAGATGCGGACAATCCTTTTCGTTTCCCGGATCCTTACTTCTGATCACATAGTAATCGATCAGTGCTTCTTGCAGAACGCGTGCTTCGTACCAGGCATCTCTTTCGGCGCTGTGGAAGTCATCGGTCGTCGGGATCCTGTAGAAGTCGACGGCATAAGCTACGCTTCTCTGCTGGGCGGTGTTCTCTGCCACCCTGCCGAAAAGCGGCTGGATATCCAAAAATCTGTCATTTATCTCCGAAGACAGGCCATGGATCTTAAGATTGGCCTTAAGAATAGAGATATCTGAATCTCCCCAAGCACAAAGGACATAGTCTTCTCCGCACCATTCCAAAAATCTGCGGTAAACTTCTTTAAACGGCAGACCGCTCTTAAGATCATCCGTACTTTTATTGATGACCTTGGAGACCTGCTTATTCATGATCCGGTAGTAGATCGGGCGGATCACCATGGAGAACGGGCGGGACAGGATGTATTCATTTTCGGAAAGCATCTGTACCTTCACGGCTCCGATCTCAATGATCTCGCCCGGCAGAGTCTTGGGGTCGACAGGAGACGGCATGTACGGAATCGGCTGATTCCATTCCATGTCGAATACAACAAATGTCATGGGGAAAACATTTTCATGAATCATGCTTTCTCGTCCTCATTCTCTTCCGCTTTCATATTGTCTGATGTCCGCTCCGTTTTTTCTTCCGGCATATCTTCGGACTTTTCTTCGATCTTCTCATCTTCCTTCTTCTTTTTCGGGAAAAGGCTCATCACGGCAAGAAAACTCATCATGAGCAGGGCCCCCACGGATACACATGCTCCCAGGATAAATCCCGGCGGCGTGTAAGTGAGCTTGACCGAATGGTTCCCCGACGGGACATGGATCCCGAGGAATGCTTTATAAGCGGCAAAGGTATATGTTCTTTTTCCGTCGATGGAAACAGACCAGCCGCTGTCAAACGGGATCCCCCAGACAAGTTCTCCGGAAGAAGATGCGTTTACTGTTCCTTCCATAGACCTTTCTTTGTAAGAAGTGATCGAGAATGCATTGGTCTTCATCGTCTTTTCCAGCCAAGAAAGTTTTTCGCGGTCGACCGTGACGACACTGATCCCAAAGTCCTTGTCATCCGATGAAGCGATCGACACCGACAATTTCAGCCGTCTGTTGATCGTCTCCCCGTTAGTGACACTCAGGATGGTTCCGCCTGCATCTGCCCTTCTTTCGATCACTTTAATGTTGCCGTCGATATCTTCAAGATAAATATCGATACTTACGGAATGCTCAGCAGTGCAATATACATATATAGGAGTATCAGGCGAGCTGATGAAGTCCTCGGATTCCAGTTCGATCAATGCATGCTTTTCTTTCTCTGACGCGCGAAAAGAACCGTCGTCATTCCGGCTGATATTATCCGTATCAAGGATCTCCATACGCATTTTCGTAAAAGGCTTGACCGATGCCAGCTGATAAGCAAGACTGTTCTGCACTTCGAACGGATCGTCCGAAACGAAGATATCCTCGAACACGTTCAGGGTCGTCAGAAAATAACCGTTCGAATAAAGAGCGTTCAGCTGCTCTTTTTCAGAGGAAGAGAAACTCTCGGAACCGGTAGTCCATAGATTAAAGAAAAGATCCGTGACCTTTGTTCCTCCTATTGGAAGGATCTTCGTATTATCAGAGTTTTGATTGATCCCCAGCATATACAGCACCCGGGAAAATCTCTGTGGCGTCAGGTACGAATCGGAAGACAGAGACGGGATACCGTAGAGGAGTCCGTAATTCTCCCATGCCGGATCTGAAACGACCATAAAGGAGCCGGGCTTCCCGAGAGTGCTTTTCGAGCGGAGGAATCCTTCTTCTGACGGATCCGGGTTCTTGTAAAGCACGGAGCTGTCGATCTGATAAGTCTTCTTCTTTTGTGCTTCGGCGATCTTTTCCGGAGAAAGTGTCAGCCCTTCAGAGGCATCCGCGAAGATCATATTCTTCGTAGAGACCGGATGCCAGTACTTTTCCTTGATCGGACGATAGAAAGAAAGACCGGACTCAACGACCATTGCAAGCGCGATGACGGTCATCCAGAAAGGAGTCTCATTCTTCTTTGAATTCTCCAATTTGAATGTTGACGCAAAGTAGATGATCAAAAACACAACCGCCATATATACGGCATATGACGCATAGGAGTCTGTCTTGGAGATGGCGGCACGGATCGTCATGAAAGTGATGATGAGACCTGCACAAAACCAAAGCTGGTTGCGGTTTTCAAAGAGTTTTCCCCGGGAAAGAAGGCGTCCCGCAATAAAGATGAGCAGGAACGTGATCAATATCGTCTGGGGATATTCTCCTTCGATCGAGTAATGAAATCCGTTCAGGATAAAGCGAATGGGACGGAACGCGATCATGCCGTAGATCACGACCAGTGCGCAATACGAATAGACTTTTTCGGTAAATCGGATCTTGGAAGAAAGACCGTACAGGGTCACAAGAATGATCGTAAAAATGCCGCAGTATACTGAAGGATCCTGCACGGAATCCGACGGAAAAACGAGCGAAGGGGCAAATGCCGCTCTTCCGATGAAATCAAAGGTTTTCATATCGGCTTTAAGATCTTCGAAGATGTCGATCATCTGATGGCCCGGAACAGTTTCCCAGAGTGCATTAAAGTAAGGGAACCAAACAACCGCTGAAAGCGCGATACCGATACAGAAATAGATAAAGAAATACTTGATGACCTCTGAAAGTTTGGGGAGATCATGTCCGTCGAAACGTGCCTGCAGATATATAAGCGGGAAAATCGCGGCAACAAAGAACATCATATAGATGCCGGCCTGGCAGCAGGTGATGCCGACCAGCGCACATGTGACGGCAAAGGGCCATTTTCTCTTGCCGAGGATCAGCTGATGAAGAGTCAGGATCAGAAGCGGCAGCAGGATGACCGTGTCGAGCATAAAGGGCTTCTGTGAATATGTAAGAACATAAGCGCAAAGGCCATACGCGGTGGAAAGCGCCACACTGATCGGTGAAACGACGTTCTCCTTTTTCCAGAGCATCAGGAAAAGGCAAAGAGATGCCGTCGCCGCCTTTAACGCAAAGATGATCTGTGTGGCCTGTGCGATCTTTCCTGCCGGGAACAGAAGATAGATCAGCGTGAAAGGGCTCATGGCATAGGCTCCGATCCATGCCCAGAAATTTACACCTCCGCCGACGTTCCATGTGTGGAACAGCGACTCCCGGGCAAGAAGTTTTCTCCGAAGTTCGGTCACTACGGGAAGATACGATCCCTGCATGGATTCAGTGATCAGACAGTCGGAAGAAAACGGATACAGCTTGAACTTATATGCCAAGACCAAAAGTATGACGATCGGCAGAAAAAAGGACGCAAGAAGACATATCTTCGCTCTTTTTTCTTTCCATGTGATCAGGTTATCTTTGCGAAGAATGTTCATGATTCCTCCGCTTCTTCCGGATCCGCCGACGATTCTGTTTCAGCGGTCGGTCCTTCTTCTTGCTTCAGATCTTCCTGATCAAAATCCGAATCGTCGGATCCCTCCAGACGTCGTTTTATCGCGAGAGATTCCATGATCCTTCTGATGATCGTAAAGACGATCAGTGCGATCAGGGATACAAGAGAGATTTTTACGCACATACCGAATTTCGCAGGCTTATAATCGAGTCTGACGGCATGCTGTCCCTCCGAGACCTCGATCGCCATAAAAGCATCATCAATCGGATGGATTTCTGCTTCCACACCATCCACGGTTGCGACCCAGTTCTCATCGTAAGGGATTGTCAGGAAGAGCGCGCCGGGTGCTTTTGCCGTAATCGTACCTTCGACATGGGTCGAGTCATAGGAATTAACGACCAACTGCTCATCACTGAGTTTTTCGAGCATTTCCTGATATGCCGATTCGTCCTGACGGACGACCTGTACCCAGAGATTACCCGTCAGTTCGTCATCACTGAAGTCCAGGGTAATGACCTTGGAAAAATCTTCTTTGT
Organism: uncultured Clostridia bacterium; assembly: GCA_905235455.1. Taxonomy (GTDB): domain Bacteria; phylum Bacillota; class Clostridia; order Saccharofermentanales; family Saccharofermentanaceae; genus Scatonaster. The sequence continues at coordinate 7,385 of CAJOLL010000028.1, read as the reverse complement.
AGTATCCGAGATCTACGATCTGGTAGGTCTTGGTATTGATCTTCGTTTCCTGCGTTTCATAAGGGGTCATTCTCTGGTCGGAGATAGTGACCTTCGCGGCATCTGCCGATACGAGGTAAAGGTAGAGATGATCTCCGTCCGAAACATCCTGCGGAGTAAATACGATCGTTGCCGCTTTTTCATTTTCGAAGGAATACTTGAAACCGGTCCTTGCAACTCCGCCGCCTTCTTTGACGCCTTCCGTCATGTCAAAATCCACTTCGATCGGCTGATAGATATCTTTCTCGATGCCCATACTCTTAACAAAAGCATTGATGGAAAGGAACGGAACAGATGTCTGGTTCATCGTATACTCCAAGATCGCAGTGTCGACCATGTAGCCGAGAGACAGAGAGTCCTTGTTAACGAAGTGGCGGATGTTCAGATCATTTTCGACCTCTTCAAAACCGTTCGGGATCGGAGAGCCGGCATAAAGGTCAAACATGTTCCGAACACCGAACAATGTGCCCGTGACCTGTGTCATACCAAAGTTGCGCATACTGTTGATGCCGTTGTTATGGAACCCGAGGTTCTTGATAAACTTGACGAAACTCTCTCTGGCCGTGGAAGTAAAGATCGAGATGCCTTTCATGTTATAAAGGGCAGGTTCGTTACAGATGTAAGCCGGGTAAATCTCCGAACGTTCAAAGCCGTATTCGTTTTTCAGTTCGGACTCATCTTTCAGCATCTGGATATCGTCATAGTGGGAACCGTAGAAGTCCCAGCCGGTAAAGCTTTCATGTGCGGCAACGAGGCTGACGGTAGCAAATGTCGAAGCGACCATTTCCGCACAAAGGACGCAGAACAGAAGGATCTGCTGAAACATCGCGCTCTTTTTTCTTTCTCCGATCACGCGCATGATCGCGGTATAGAGGATCAGAAAGACAAACGAGATGCAGATCGCAAGATAGCCCTCCTGACCTTCACCGATCTTTTCGTAGAGGATCAGGTAAGCGATCATACAAAGACAAGGCGCGATAAGCTCTTTTTTCGTAAAAGTACCGAGATTGCGAAGTGTCTTATACCCCATTATCACGATCAGGAAAGAAATGAGGAATGCCTGACGGTACGGGATCTGGTTCGGAAAATGGAAGCCGTGCCAGATATAGGTCATCATGCGGCTGCTGAGACTTACGTACATGATCGCAAGTCCGACACCGTAGGCGATACGTTCTCTCAGGCGGATCTTCTTGCAAAGGAAGAACAGCGGAAGCAGCATGGCAATAAAAATACCGCTGTAAACATTGGCCATACCGTCACGGATGTTCGGATTCGGTGCGACAAGGAACCGACTGATGAAATCGAACAGATCATTGGTAACGGTGAACTCCTTCGGAAAAGATCCGCCGGTCGCGGATGATTTCTGAAGCGTGATGTAAGTCGACAAAGTAAGAAAAGCAGAAAGACCTCCGGCGATTAGGGAATACGCGCCGAAACGCCATACTGCCGACCAGAAGTTAGAAAGCGTGATCTTATCCGTGACGGATACATAAAGGATCGGTGCATAGAAAACCAGGAACAGGCATACGAAATAGCCGGAATAAAAATTCGAGATCAGACATACGGAAAGCGAGAGGCAATATAGTAGCGGTTTCTTTTCTTTCATGAGTTTGATCAGACCAAGTACGATCAGTGGAAGGAGCATGACAGCATCGTGCCACATAATGTTCCAAAAATAGGAGATCGTCCAGCCGCAAAGTGCATAGGCAGAAGCAAACGCGGTCAGAAGAAGATCCTTTCTTCCCTTGTCGAGTTTTTTGAGAAGATAGGACATGAAAAGTCCTGTAAATCCGCAACGGAGGATCGCTAAAAGAGCGATGCAGTCACCGATATATTTCGGCGGGAAGAATATGGCCAAAAGGTTCAGCGGGCTGGCGCTGTAGTTGGCAAAGACAGCCCAGAAGTTCGTGCCCATGCCGACGTTCCAGGAAAAGAACAGACTCTCACCGTGAAGGATCTTATTGCGTAACTCCACCAAAAACGGGGCATACTGGTGATAACAGTCGACCGTCAGGATCATGTTGCTGCCGGATCCAAAAGGATGCACCTGTAAGATTGCGAAGATCGCCATCATGATGAATGCCGGGATGAAAAACGAATATATATGAAACTGACGTTCCGATAACTTACGCAGAAAGCGTTTGTTTGAAGGTCGCATGTTGTCTGTGCCAAACTCCTGATATTTATAAATATAGGAATATAAATTCCGCATGCACCATTGTACCATATCAAAACAGATTTCACTATAACGGCATATTTTGTTCTGTAACCTTACGGAAATAGTATTCGCACAGGTTTTATGTTAGAGTAAGTATGAGTATTTGCAGTGCTTTTGGAGGGCATATGAAGAAACACGATCGCAATCCGGATGAAAACCGCGTGGCGGAGAAGGACCTCGTTTCCGAGGCAAAAGAACTTGCGCCTTCCGCGGAAACGAAAGTTTCATCGGATCCTGATATAAATTACGATCCGGATATGTTCGACGAAAATGAAGATCTTTTCAATATACAAGAAGCCGAGGAAGAGTCCTGGGTCGAAGTCGAGCCGGTCGACATGCAGCTCGGAAAACACGAGATCCGCAATGTGATCGATGACGACGATCCGGATGCACCTATCTTCTCTGAACTGTCCACCAGACCTTCGGATGCGATCCCCACGGAACGCGGTAAGAAAGCCAACTGGAAGCCGAGAATGTTCCTGATCATTATGGCGGTCATTGCTCTTTTGATCCTGATCTGGTCTGTCATTTCACTCGGCAATCTCCATGAACGAATGAGCAGCCCGCTCACCGTCGGTGACCGTGAAGTGTCAAATGCAGAGTTCAGTTTCATGTATCACTATGTGCTTTTGGAAAACGGTGTCGATATCTTTAAGGAAAACACTGAAGCCATGCTTCAGGCTCCGGGCGAAAACGGATTTGCCACCTATCGCGAATACTTCCTGGACGTTACCGCAAAGGAGATCCAGGCCACCGACATGCTGTATGATGACGCCGTCGCGCACGGGTATTCCATCACCCAGGATCACAAAGACCGCGCCCAGGCCTATATCGACTGGCTCAAGACCAAAGCAGATGCGATTCATGTGGATCTGGATACCTACATCAAGGGTACTTTCGGACCTTACGTCAATAAGAGCCTGATCCTTTCGGTACTTCCGAAAGTGTACTTCGCCGAGGATTACTCCGGCCACCAGAAACTCGAAGAATTGAAGGCCTCTCCGGAACAGGCGGAACAGGCATATCAGAGTTCCCGAAACTCATACGATCTGGTATCTTACCGTATGCTCCGCATCACTTTCGAGCAGCGCGAAGAAAGTTATATCAAGACAGCGAATATTCATGCCCAAAAGATCATCGAAGACACTGACGGCGATCAGTCCAAGTTCGAAGGAGCAGCCGCCTCACATTTTTCCGGAGAAATGCAACAGCGCCTTCTGGTGCCGGATTCCACCCTCCATTCGAAAGTACGCTACTCGGAAGTGACCGAGACCGAGTGGAGATCCTGGCTGTTTGATACTTCCAGAAAGCCCGGCGACTGTGTCATCATTCCGGACGATTACGGATTCCCGGTCATCTTCTGTTTTGTCGAGCGCACCCGTCAGGAAGAACCTCTCCGAAATGTCCGTTTCTTCTACATCAACATGGAAGATGAGGAAACGGGTACCCCCGGAGTTTCGAGAAGCGATATCCTTGTTCTTTCGCAGACGATCTTCGACAGCATCACGGATGAGGCGAGCATGATCACTCTCGAGACCACATATGCGGATGAACTGATGGACGGTTCGATGAGATCTGCGCAGCAGACGTCTTTGTATCCCGGACAGAATCCGGCTGAGATCGATGAGTGGATCTTCGATCCGCAAAGAAAAGCCGGAGACAAGACTTTGCTCCAAAGAGAAAATGACTGCCTGATCCTCTTCTATGTCGAGGCATCCCCGAATCCGGAATGGTATGACCGCATCAACAGTTTTATCCGTATGGATAACTATCAGGAATTCATCAGCAGCAATATCGGTAATTATACATACACCTTCCATGAAGAAGGATTAAAGTACATCGAAGATATCCCGTCATAACGAGTCGAACCTGAAAAACAACGCGTAAAAAGGACTGCCCATACGGGGCAGTCCTTTTTTAAAGTCGTTAGATCAATAATATTACATACGGATCGCAATCGCGACCAGAACGAAGATCGAGGAAAGCATCATTAATGCCAGCACGATCGCAAGGGCTCTTGCGGCAGGATTGTAGCGGCTGCCTGTTTTCTTTGCCATTCTTCTTTTCCCTTTCATAGATCCGCCGTTTCAAAGTGTCGGCGGAAAGTTCTTCTTTGTCTGTTCAGTGTAACACGAAGGCGCTTTTTGTCAATCACCTTCACTTTTTTCACACGATCTCAGAGATACTTCACGAGCTCATCTCTTACAGTATCCATGCGCTCATCGGAAATGCCGAAGTCCATCTTTTTATAGTTCCACGCGGAACGGCCGATCCCGTTTGCCTGAAATACCTGATTGATCATCTTATACCACTTCAGAGCATCCTCCGGAGCAACTCTGTCGATCACGCCATACTCGCCGCAGTAAAGAGCAACGTTGCGTTCTTGTGCCACTTCGATCGCCTCTTTAAAAATCTTCTCAAAGTACGCGGCGGAAAGAAGATCGTCACCCGAGAATCCGGCAAAACCCGTTGTGACTTGCGACAAATTCTTCACACCTGCCGCATCCATTTCTTTGTACGGAGCATCGATGCGGATACGGAAAGAAGTATCCATCGTCGGGATCCACGGCGCGCTCTGATGTGTAAAGATCAATGGCTCATAACAGTGGAAATTGTAGATGATGTTTTCATCATAAGGTATCGCAAGGTCCTTAACGGAATCCACGCTGTTGTTCCAGTAACCGCCAACCAGGATCTTAATGGTCGGGGCGATCTTTCTGATACGGCGGATGCACTCGTAGGAAATCTTATTCCAGCGGTCACAATAGTCTTTATCGGTAACTTCGTTGAGAAGTTCGAACGCAACCCGATCGTCATATTTCCCGAAGCGGGAAGCAACATTTTCCCAAAGCTTATAGAATCTTTCCTGAAGATCTTCACTGTCGAAAAAACCTCTCTCACCAAAAGCATCATCAAAGGAATACCCCATGGTCTTATGGAGATCCAAGACCATATTCAGTCCGTATTTTCCGCACCAATCGATCGCATCCCGGATATGGCCGTAGCCGATCTCGATCGGATTTCCTTCTTTATCTTCGATCAGTTCGTAGTCAAACGGAAGCCGGACATGATCCATGCCCCAGCCCGCGATCGTCTTAATGTCTTCTTCTACGACAAACGTGCTGTATGTTTCTTCTGTGTCATCACACTGAGACAGCCAACCTCCGAGATTGACACCTTTTTGATACCCTTCCCAAGTCTTCATGAACTGCTTCTCCTCTTCATGTGTCCATAATATGTTCATTATATCAGAAGATAGCGCCGAGTGTATTTCCTGCTTTTCCCCTGATTCCCCGCTGTCGACGTTTAATTGCCCTGTCTGTTCATTTCCTCATCGATCTCTTCGGCGTATCTTACGGTCTCCATCGCATCTCTGCAGTATTTGTCGGCGCCGATGGCGTCCGCATATTCCTGCGTCAGGACCGCGCCGCCGACACAGACTTTCGTCCACGGTGCCTGTTCGCGCAGAAGCTTGATGGTCTCTTCCATCGCCGGAACGGTCGTCGTCATGAGTGCCGACAGTCCGACGATCGGCGCGTGGAGTCTTACGACCTCATCGACGACCGTCTGTTCCGGAACGTCCTTTCCGAGGTCAGAAACAGCAAATCCGTAGTTTTCCAAAATGAGTTTGACGATGTTTTTGCCGATATCGTGGATATCTCCGTGCACGGTCGCGATTACAAAAGCACAACGCGATGATCCGCTGTTTCCTTCGTCACTTGCCGCCATCGCCACCTTTACCTCTTCAAAAGCACTTTTCGCTGCTTCTGCCGCCATAAGGAGCTGCGGCAGATACACTTTCTTCTTTTCGAAATCCGCGCCGACGATATTCAGAGCCGGGATAACTTCCGACTGAATGATCTCAAGAGGTTTTTTCTCCGCGAGCATCGCCTTGGTCAGAGAACCTGTCTTTTCTTTAAGTCCTCGAACGATCGCTTTCTGAAGTTCCGAGGAAGGACCCTCACCGAAACTTGCCGCGGCTTCTTCTCCGCTTGCTGCCGGAGCTGCTCCCGGCGCCGGGACCGTCATTGTCGGAGCCGGAAGATTCTGCGCATAAGTGATGTAGTCCATGCAGTTCTCATCCATGTTATGAAGTGCACGGAAGGCATGGTAAACATTCATCATCTCCTGCGAATACGGATTCATGATTGCCGCCGAAAGCCCGTCCTGCAGGCACAGAGCAAAGAAAGTCGACGTGATGATGTTTCTGCTCGGAAGTCCGAAAGATACATTCGAGATACCAAGCGAAGTATTTACTTTCAGATCGTGACGGATACGGCGGACCGCCTGCATGGTGGCCAGGGCCGCCGTCGTATCGGCCGAGATCGTCATAGCCAGAGGATCGAAGATAAGGTCTTTTTTCGAGATGCCGAAATCAGCAGCTCGCTTGACGATCTTTTCCGCAATCGCCACACGATCTTCCGCCGTATTCGGGATACCACCCTCATCGAGTGTCAAAGCAACGACAAAACCACCGTATTTTGCCACCAGCGGGAAGATCTCGCTCATGACCTCTTCTTTTCCGTTGACGGAGTTGACCATGGCTTTACCGTTATAGGCGCGAAGGCCTGCTTCCATGGCGACCGGATCGGTCGTATCAAGCTGAAGCGGAAGATCCGTAACAGCCTGCAGTTCTCTTACTGCGCGAAGCAAAAAAGCCGGTTCATCGAGCTCGGGAAGACCGACGTTGACGTCGAGAAGCTGCACTCCCGCGTCCTGCTGTTTCAGGGCTTCGCCGAGGATATAGTCGATATCGTTTTCACGGAGTGCCTGTTGGAAACGCTTCTTTCCCGTAGGGTTTATACGCTCGCCGATCAAGATCGGACTCTCGCCGAACCTCACCGCATGAGTATAGGATGAAACCAAAGACAGGTTCTTTTCGGTCACCGGAACCGGCGTGATGGACTTTGATTTCTCGACCACCGCGCGGATATAGTCAGGGGTCGTGCCACAGCAGCCGCCCGCGATACGCACACCTTTTTCAAGAAGTTTTCCGACAGACTCGGAGAACTCCGGCGGAAATACGTCATAAACGGTCTTTCCGTTTTCGTATTTCGGAAGCCCTGCATTTGGCTTTAAGATCACGGGAACGGACGAATACTCAAGATATTTTTTGATAACGTCGGTT
>CAJOLL010000027.1 GCA_905235455.1 uncultured Clostridia bacterium | reverse complement strand
CGTCCCCACAAAGTCCTTATACACGCCGCAAACGGTGAAGGTCTCCTCTCCTGCAAAGTAATTCTCCATGGAAAGCTGCTTGCCGATATCATTTGTGGAGATCTCACGCTTGGCAGTGTTTTGGATCTGGTTCTCCACATAGGACACGATCCGGGCCAACTGCTCACTGCTGACCGGTCTCTTCTCACAAGCCTTCATCAAGCCGCCGAGAAGCTTTTCCTGACTATATACCTCACGCGTACCGTCCTTTTTAATGACAAGAAGCGGAAGCAGTTCCACTTTCTCATAGGTGGTAAAACGCGAGGAGCAGGATAAACATTCACGCCTGCGGCGGATGGCTGAACCATCCTCCGCAGGCCGCGAATCAATTACCTTATCTTCCATATGTCCGCAAAAAGGGCATTTCATAAGTTATCACTCATCCAGATTATCATTATCACTCATAAACCAGGGAAGAAGTCTCTTCTTATCCTTGGCCGGAGCCGGAGCTTCAACTGTCTTTGGGACGGATACCGGAGCCTGCTCTCTCGGAGAAGCTGTCGGAACTACATTCGGGGTCGGTCTTCCACCCTGCTGTATCGGACGGGATACCGGAGCCTGCGGTGCAGAAACCGGAGATGCCGAAGCGGTGGATGGGGACTGCGGGCGGGTTACCGGCGGGACCGGAGCTACAGGAGCCTGCGGTGCAGAAGTCTTCGACGGAGAATAGATCTTCGCATCATCCTTTACTGCCGGTTCCGGATCACCAAAGAGGAATTCCGGAACTTCCGGCTTAGATGCCGGCTTAGAAACAGGTGCCGGAGCAGCCGGTTTCTCGTAAGAAGATACGGGAGAGATCGGTCGGCTTGCGGAAGCACTTGCCGTACCCTGACCGATGATCGTCGGATTCTGCTTGGAGATGATGGATGTTGCCGGGCGGAAAGCCGCGGAAGCATTCTCAGTATTATCGAAACCGGAAGCGATAACGGTGATCATGATCTCGTCTTCAAGTGTCGGGTCTGTAACCGCACCGACGATGATATCCGCATCACCTGCTACTGCGTCACGTACAACGGAAGCAGCCACATCGATCTCGTGGAGTTTCATGTTTCTGGAACCTGTGAAGTTGATGATTACGCCACGGGCACCCTCGATCGTTGTATCGAGGAGCGGGCTGTTGATTGCCTGCTTAACAGCGGCTGCCGCTCTGCCCTCGCCGGAAGCACGGCCGATACCCATGTGGCAGATACCTGCATTTGTCATGATACGGCGAACGTCTGCAAGGTCGAGGTTGATCAGACCTGGGATAGCAACGAGATCGGAGATACCGGCAACACCGAACTTGAGGACCTGGTCGGCCATGTTGAATGCGTCGTCAATGGATGTATCTTCGTCTGTGATATCGAGGAGCTTATCGTTCGCAACTACGATCAGGGAATCAACATACTTTTCGATCTCGCGGATACCGCGCTCTGCGTTCATCGCACGTCTCGGACCTTCGAAACGGAACGGACGGGTAACAACGGCTACTGTCAGGATGCCGAGCTCACGAGCGATCTGAGCAACTACCGGAGCAGCACCTGTACCGGTACCGCCGCCCATACCGGCTGTAATGAACAGCATGTCCGTGCCGCGGATCGCCTGCGCGATCTCATCCTTGCTCTCTTCTGCCGCCTTTTCGCCGACCGTCGGATCAGCACCGCAACCCAAACCTCTGGTGATCTTCTCACCGATCTGGATCGTGAGCTGTGCCTTGGAACGGGACAGCGCCTGATGGTCTGTATTAATGGAAATAAAATCGATGCCCTGTACGGAGCTTTCGATCATACGATCGACAGCATTACATCCGCCACCTCCGACACCGATTACTTTTATTGCTGCAAATGGTTCGTCATCCATGGAATATCCGAGCTTAAAATCTGACATAGCCTTCTATCCTCCGTCTCGTACTTATATATATACTATTCTTATGAGCCTTCTAAGCTATCTTTTACAATTCTACACTAAATGTTGGGGGCAGGCAATAGAGCAAAAACACCGTCAAAAAACGCGTTACAGAACGATTACCAGCGTTTTTCAGGCCTGTAATGAAAAGCACTCCGACATCAAAATGTAGTGGGCGCCTATCTCAAGATATAGTCTCTTCCCGACATATCCAGAACGGTACCGGTCTTCCCCTCGAAATAGCCTGATACCACGGCATAGCGCAGCCACGTCATGTCGTCGGAGATCGTCGTTAAGGATCCGATCTTCACCGAGATCGTCTGATCGACGTTCGGAATGTCCAGATCGATGAATGTCGTCATATTTTCGCAATAACGCACGCATATTACATGAGAGAGAAAAACGAAGCCGTCGCTTTCTTCCCCGTTTGCAGAATCAGAGCCGAGTATCGCACCCAAAATGGTAATGCAGATGTCGTATCCTTCTGTCGACGTCAGGTCCAGTTTCTGCCCTATCTGTGCGGATCTTATGGGCAATCCGCGTATCTCGGGGATGCCCTTCGGGACCTCTCCGTTCTCGATCTCGAGGACCACGGAATCCTCCGAAATAATGGCATATCCGTCGGGGATGGCCACGTAAGCTACTTTTCTTCTTTCTGTAATCTCAATGTAAACTTCTCCCGGGTATTTCGGATACACTTTGGCATCTGCGATATACGGATCGGAGTTTTTGATGCGGTTCTCGATCTTTCCGTACGAAAGCTTGGTGATCTGCTTCCAGTTACCGCCCACATGCGAATACAGATGATCGTTTTTATGAATACCCGCAAGGTCCAGGATCTGTTCGGTCGAAAATCTCTTATTCCCCGTGACATGAATCTCCTGCACCCGGAAATTCGGATGCATAAAGAAAAGAATCACCAGGATGACCGCCATCAGCGAAAGGATCAGCGCGATCCATTTTTTGATCGAAAAGCGCCGGAGTCCCTCCAGGATCCCGCTCATTGCTCCTTCCGGTCTTCTTTCAGAAGGCGCACTTTTTTCGGACACGTTCTCTTTGTCGGACGCGCCCTCGCTCTCGCCGACCTCTTCAATGCCGCCGATTTCCGGTTTTCTTATTCTCTTTTCCGGATCGTTATCAGGCAAGTGCTTTTACCTCATCACAAATACGTGCCGCCGCGTCATAGATCGCGAGCTCACGCGCATTCTTTCTCATTTCCTGCAGCCTCTTCTTATCGGCCAAAAGCCCCTTGACGATGCCGGGAAGCTTCTCGACTGCCCGGTCGTCCGGAATGAGGATACCTGCTTTGCCTTCCACGAATGTCTTGGCATTATAGGTCTGATGGTCCTGCGCCGCGTACGGATACGGGATCAGGACGGACGGCGCTCCGACCGCCTGGACTTCCGCACAGGTGATCGCGCCGGCTCTTCCGACAAAAAGATCACAGGCAGAAAGATAGACTTCCGGGTCCTTGATGTACTCGAAGACCTCGATATTCTTCGGCCAGTGCTTCGCCTCTTCCATGACTTCCTTATAGCGCTGCTTACCGACACTGAGGATGATCTTCGTGTTCGGATCTTCGATCGTTTTCGCCAGTTCGACGATCGCTGCATTTACGGTCCTGGCGCCGAGACTTCCACCCATGGCAAGTATCATGGTATCATTCAGAGTCAGTCCGAGTTTTTCACGGCAGGCATCCCTTTCTACAGTAGAAAATACGCCGCGGATCGGATTTCCCGTTACAACGACCTTCGCCTTCTTGTGGAAGAAATGCTCGGTACCGGGAAAACTTGCGCAAACGGTGCCGGCATAACGCGACATCATACGGTTCGATCTGCCCGGGAAAGCGTTCTGCTCGTGAAGAAGGATCGGGACTTTTTCTTTATGTGCGGCCGCAATCAAGGGGCTGCATACGAATCCGCCCGTGCCGATGACAACGTCCGGTTTCTGCTCGCGGATGATCTTTCTGCACATCTTTCTTCCCGCAAGGAATTCTCTTACGGCTTTGATCGTTTTCTTACTTGGCTTCATCGGAAGCTGGGCGGCGCGGATAACCTTGAACGGATAGCCCATCGAAGGAATGATCTGCGCCTCGAGTCCTTTTTCCGTACCACAGAAAAGCACTTCGGAAGAAGGATCCTGCTTTTTCAGTTCGTCCGCGATCGCAACCGCCGGATGGATATGGCCGCTCGTACCGCCGCCTGCCAGAATAACTTTCATAGATCACACCACCAATTTTACTGTTTTTCTCTTTCTTCCCGATCTGGAGACGGAAAGGATCATGCCCACCGAGATCATGAAGAAGAAGTTTGCCGTACCGCCGTAACTGAAGAACGGCAACGTAATTCCGGTCGGCGGGATCGCGCCCGTCGCAACACCGATATTCAGGAACGCCTGCAGAGTAAGAAGCGTCGTATAGCCTGTCGTTAAGATCCTCGTAAAGAGACTGTCCGCCTGCCATGAGATCATAAATCCCGCCAGGGCAAACGCCCAGAACAAAAGCATGATCACAAGACCTCCGACAAATCCCAGTTCCTCGCAGATAATGGAATAAACATAATCGTTATGTGCCTCCGGAAGGTACATGTACTTCTGGCGGCTGTTACCGAAACCGACACCGGTCATTCCGCCGGAGCCGATCGCGATGATACTCTGCTCGATTTGATATGTATCGTCCTCGTCCGCTGTCTTCTCTTCTTCCTCTTCGGCATTCATCGTCGAGAAGATATTCAGACGCGTAACCACGTGCGCGAAGTTCTGTTCGAGCTTCTTCTTCTGCTGGCCCGGCATCGCCAGATAGACGATGCCGCCTACCGCGAGCATAACGGAAAGAAGGATCGCACCTCCACGGATCCAGGAAGAAAGCGGGATACCGCTGACCAGAAAACAGATCGCGGAGATGGCGCTTAAGATCAAAAAGCATGACATGTGCGGCTGCAGAACGACGATCAGAAGGCAGAAAAGCACGAGCGCGCCGGGGATCGTGATATCAATGAGCGCATCGAAGGTCTTCTGGTTGAACCTTTCGGTCTTGAGTTTTCCTTTTTTTCTCATTCTCTGAATGAACGAGCGGTAGCCCGCGATCGAGTAAACGATCGCGACTTTAACATACTCGGACGGCTGGATCGAAACGCCGCCGATGAAGATCCATCTTCTGGCACCGTTAATGACCTGACCGGTGAAGAGCGTAAGGAGTGCCATACCGACCGCCGAAAGATAGACGAGCAGCGTGATCGGCCATTTGTCAAAAGCCTTAAGCGGCAGGAACGTGATAGCCAGCGCGGCGACAAATCCGAGGATCAGAAATCCGCCCTGGTGGATGACGTAGTACATGGAGTTCCCCTGGGACGTATAGGCTTTCGGCATACTCGCGGAAAAGAGCATGACCATACCAAAGGCCATCATGATAAGAACGATGATGACGATACCCATGTTGACCCGGCGCGGTGCATACACGTCGAGCGACTGGATCTTACCGTCTTCCCGGAAAGCAATGTTCTCCGAGACCAGGTCTTTCATCTTTCGTCTCATGCTTTACGTTCCTTTCGAAATCAAATCGTTATAGCTGTCTATGATCGTGTGCATCTCATAAGAGTGGGATGCCTTAAGAAGGACATAGTCGCCCTTTTTCGCGATCTTTTGAAGCATTTCGGCCATCTTCTCTTTATCGTTAAAGATAAATACCGGAATGTCAGAAGACACCGAGTATACACCTTCGAGTACATTCTTTTGGAAATCGCCCATGACAAGGACCCCGTCAAGTCCGACAGATGCGGCCTTTGCGCCGATCTCGAAATGCTTTTGCGGCGCAACGTCGCCGAGCTCGAGCATATCGGAGATGCAGGCATACGCCTTCGAATGCTCCGCCAGACGGCGCACTGATTCAAAAGCGGCCATCATGGACTCAGGTCCCGCGTTATAGGAGTCATCAAGAAAATATACTCCTTCGACACCGACCAGTCTTTCACGGTGGCCGATCTGTTCAAAAGAAGCGATACCCTCGGCGATCTTCTCCGGCTCAATACCGAAATACAGCCCGCACAGAAGACCTGCCAGTGCATTTCCCACATGATGCATACCGACGACTTTGATCGAAAGTCCGATATTCTGAAATTCACCGAATCCTGCCTCCGCGGTAAAGCTGATGCGGTCGCCGCAGATCTTCGTTTCTCCGGCAAAAGCGGCGCCATAGCAGGGTCTTTGCAGCTGAGTTTTCTCCATCGAAGTATAAGCAATCTTAATATCTTTTCGGATCAATCCTTCATCTGCTGCCTTCCGGAGATATTCATCGGCATAAGGAATGACCAAAAGTCCTCCTTCGGCAAGACATTCGAGGATTTCAAGTTTTGCGCGCATGATCTCTTCCCGCGATCCCAGACGCTCGATATGTGCGACACCGATATTCGTGATGACCGCCACATCCGGGTGAGCAATATGCGTCAGCTGGGAGATCTCACCGCGAAGGCGCATGCCCATCTCGAGAACGAGTACTTCCGTATCTTCGGGCGTATCGAGGATCGTCTTGGAAAGGCCGATCTCGTTATTGTGGTTGGCTTGGGTAACATAAGCCTTTACTCCACGGGAAAGCGCCGAGTAGATCATCTCGCGGGTGCTTGTCTTTCCGACGGAGCCCGTGACCGCAACGACCTTGCAGCCGAGACGGATGCGCCGGTATTCGGCGATCTTCGTCAGCGCGATCGTCGTATCCTCCACAAGAATGACCGGCACTCCTTCCGGCGCATATTCCATCGTGGAAAGAACTAAAAGCGCAGCGCCGTCATTTGCTGCCGCTATCGCGTACTTGTTTCCGTCAAAAGTTTCGCCGATCAGCGCAACGAAGGCATTGCCCTCGCGTATCGTTCTCGTGTCCGTAGAGATACCGTCAACGATATATTCCTCCGCCGAACCGGGTTTCCCTTCCACCGGAAACTGCATGAGCTGTCCGCCGGTCGCCGTAAGAATCTCCGAAATGGTAAACTTGCCCATTATTCTTATACTCCTCTTTCCTTTTCCAGTTCACGCAGCACTTCCGCGGTCACCTTTGCATCGATAAAATCCACGACAGAATCCTTGATCGTCATGGTGGTTTCATGTCCTTTTCCTGCGATGACGACGATATCTTCCGGGGTTGCCATCGATACGGCATGTCGAATCGCTTCTCTTCTGTCTTCGATCACGCAGAAAGGTGCGCCTTCGATACGGCGGATCCCTTCCACGATCATATCGGAGATCCTGGTGAAATCCTCGGATCGGGAGTTATCTGTCGTGACCACGGTGAAGTCACTGTATCTTCCGGACATCTCACCCATGGTATATCTTCTTTCCGTCGGACGGTCACCGCCGCAGCCGAACAGCGTGATGATCCTTCCCTTACATGCCGGACGGATCGCCTTCAGAAGCACCCGGAGGCTGTCTCCGTTATGGGCATAGTCGACATATACGCGAAGGCCGAGTTTATTCGGAATCTTCTCCATTCGTCCCGGAACATGGGCAGATACCATGCCGGACTTGATCTGTTCGACCGGAACACCCGCCAGATAAGCAGCGGCCGCCGCGCAGAGCGCATTATCGACGTTAAAGTCGCAAAGAAGCGGTACGAAAAGCTCTTCTTCCACATTCGGTCCGACAAAAGTGAACCGCATACCCGGAACTCCGTCTTGTACCGTCGGAGCCATGTCCCGGACATAGAAGTCCGCTTTTCCGTCGACACAATAAGTGTAGCACTTTTCGCTATGTTCCTGCGCATACTTAAGAACATCCGGGAAACGACGGGTGTTGATATTTACCAGCGCGGTCTTACAGTGATCGAAAAGCTTAAGTTTGCTTTGGAAATAGTCCTCGTCCGACTCGTGTTCCCCGTCGGAAACATGGTCGTTCATGAAGTTCGTAAATACACCGATCTCAAAACCTACGCCGTGTGTTCTCTTGAACTTCAGGCCCAGAGAAGAAACTTCCATGACGCAAAATCCGACGTCTTCCTCCTTCATGTCATAAAGAAGTTCCTGGAATTCCCAGGCTTCCGGCGTGGTGTGTCTGGATTTGACGGCTTTCGATCCGAACTTATTCTCAACCGTCCCTATCAGACCGCACTTTCTTCCGGATCTTTCTAAGATCTCATGAAGGATATAGGTCGAGGTGGTCTTGCCTTTGGTTCCGGTCATGCCGATGATCCGCATATCCTTCGACGGATGGCCGAAGTGGCAGGCCGACATCTCGGCATATACTTTTCGCGTATCTTCGACGGCGACTACAGCGGTATTTCCGGACTGTTCGATAACCTTAAGGACCTGTTCGATCTCAGAAAGTCTTTTTTCCTCGACGAGGATCATGGCCGCACCCTTGGCTGCGGCATCGCCGATATGCTTGTGTCCGTCGTCTCTCTGGCCGATCATGGCGACAAACGCGGTCGCCGGCGTCACTTTTCGAGAATCCAGAACGATGCTTTCAAAATCGCGGTCTTCTCCGCATATCCATGTATATTTGCTTTCCCTGAGCAGATCCTTTGCTTTCATTTCCTTTACTCCATCTTCAGATAAATGACCGTTCCGTATGGCACTTCCTTTGGCGGCGGGGCTTCGGTCTCAGATGTTTCGCCATCTTCTCCGGGTTCTCCCTGTTCATCAATCGTTTCGGTCGTATCATCCGGCAGTTCCGCAGATCCCCCCTCATCCGGCGGAACTTCCTGCGCGTCATCATCCGGCGGCGGAGCGGGCGTCGGAGTCGGATCCGATGCCACACCGACAGAACCCGGCGGTGACTGCGAAACGACAGTACCCTGCAGATTTCCTTCCACAACGAAGTTCAAGCCGTACTGCTTCGCGAGCTTTCTGCATTCGATGATATTCATCCCCGTAAAGTTCGGGATCGGCGTCTTGTTCATATCTTCTTCCGGGACCGTATTCGGATAAAGGACGATCACGGAATTCTTATAGACCGTCTCTTCCTGTCCGTAATACATCGTTCCGACGATCGAATCGAGGCTCATGGAACCTGTACCGTCAAGAACAGTAAAACCTTCATCCTCCAGTTCTTTTTTCGCCTGAAGGAAAGTCTTGCCGGTAACATCCGGAACATGGAACAGAAGGCCCATACGCTCAAATTCTTCTTTTGAAAGCTTTCTGTCCACATTCATGTATTCGAGCGTTTCTTCTACGATGCGGGCAGATACTTTTGCCGCGGCAGAAGAACCGACATCCTTGTCTTCCGGCTTATTGATAACGACCAGCACCGCGATCTTCGGATCGTAGGAAGGTGCGTAGCAGCCGAAGGAGATAACGTGCATACCGGCTTCTTCACCGACATCGATGGTCGATGTGGAAGTCTTGCCTGCTACATAGTAGCCCGGCACATAACCTGCGGAACCTGTACCCTCTTTAACTACGTCCTCGAGGAGATTACGGACTCGGGCAGAGGTCTTCGAAGAGAAGATGGTACGGACTTTTTCCGGCTCATATTCGCGGATGATGTTTCCGCTTGCATCGACGACGCGGGAAGCAATGCGCGGGCGCATCAGGTCTCCGCCGTTAACGAGCGCCGAATACACGGAGATCAACTGCAGCGGCGTAACCGTGGAAGACTCACCGAACGAAAGCGTCGCAAGGTCGACTTCCGTCGGCACGGCGTGGAAGATGCCCTTTCCCTCAGCAGGAAGGTCAACACCCGTAACATCGTAGAATCCGCAGTTATGGATATAATCGTAGTATTTTTCGATACCGATACGCTGGGCAAGTCGAACGAAGATCGGGTTACAGGAACGCTCAAATGCTTCTCTCAGCGTTTCATCACCATGGTTACCTTCTGTCTTTTCTCTCCAGCAACGGATTGTATCTACCGTGGTGATCTCGATCGGAACATCGCTGAAGATCTCGTCCTCGTAGGTGAGACCCTCTTCGAGGGCAATCGCCGTCGTTACGGCCTTCATGGTGGAACCCGGCTCGTAAGTATCGGAGATGCAGCGGTTTCTCCAGGCATTTCTCATCAGGTACTCCGCCTGCTCTTCCGAAGTCATATCCGACCATTCCTTATCACTTAAGCCGTAAGGGATCTCTCGGGGAGTATTCAGGTCAAAGTCCGGCATCGAGACCATACCGAGGATCTCGCCGGAATAAGGATCCATGACGATACAAGTAACGCCTTCTCGCGGCTGATACTCGTTATAAGCGTCTCGGCAGGCATTTTCACAGATCCTTTGGATGTTCATGTCGAGCGTCAGCTGCACGTTGTATCCGTCCTGCGCCTGGATACTCGTCGGCGCGGAATAGGGCAGCGCGCTCTGGTTGTAGTTATCTACTTCTGCGTAAGTGTACCCCTCGGTACCTGTCAGGTAGGAGTTGTAGTACGCCTCGATACCATACTGGCCGATCAGGGAATTGTCGCTCTGGTCCGCAAAACCGATGACCTGTGCGGCAAGAGATCCGTAGTTATAGTAGCGCTTCGGCACTGCGTCGATCTTGACGCCGCCGATGTTATGCTCCGAAAGGAAAGCCTGAAGGTCCTTCATCTGCTCGTAATTGACTTTCTTCATGACCTGCACGTACGGAGTTTCTTCTTCCCCGAGCCATTCGACCATTTTATTGGCGTCGGCGCCGATGATCTCGGCAAAAGAATCGGCGATGTCCTGCTTGCTGAGCGGATCTTTTCGATTCTCCTGGGACTTCATAACGTCCGAAGGCGTGATACCAATTGTGTATTCATATGTCGTACTGGCAAGGATATTGCCGTTTCTATCGAGGATATCGCCCCGGTTTGGAACGTCTTTGATACGCTGCCAGTGCATCTGGGAAGCTTTGTAGGAATATTCTTCGTACTGATCGTGCTGAAGCTTGAACTGGACTTTGATCAGATATCCCATGAAAAGAGAAAGAGCAAGAAAGACAGTGACCAGTACGATCCTTCCGCCGATGCGAAAACGAACCGTATTGGTCTCGTCGTTTACGTGCGTATTTTCTTTACGTTCGTTTTGAGACATGATCGTCCCTGTTCCTTTCCCATCCGAGCATTACGCACCCTCTTCGGAATAATAATTCGCCAGGTTGCGTTTTGCTTCCGCAACGATGTCCTCCGTCAATCCGACAGAATTATAGGAACGGCTTGTCGTCATGTGATCCTTCTGCGGGACAACGACAGAAACGATCTGCTTGTCATTCGGTTCCACCATGCCCAGGTGCATGCTCGCAGTCTTCTTTACCGATTCGAGGTCGGCAGAGACGAAAAGGGTCTCGCGGAGCTGGCTGGTCTCCTGGCGCATCTTGTTGATCTGACGCTCTTTTTTATTATTCGCAAAGTTCATCGATGCGATCTGTGCTTCATTATACACCAGCAGACCGAACAAGGCAGTGACAAACGCTACAGCCAGAGAAAACAAAATAAAGTCGCGAAAGCGCTTTAAAGTCATGGAAACTGTCTTCTTGCGGTAATTACCGTAAGCGGTCTCCACGGCCCGTTTGTTCTGTGCGCGGATCTTTTTCTTTCTGGCTTCTGTATTTACGGGGGCAATGACACCGGATTCTTCTAGCGCGCTCATATAGCGCTCGGCTTCACCGTCATCAAAGGCAAGGAGATTCAGGCCGACCGAATAGTCCGTGCCTGTACTTTTCAACAAAGCATCATATGTGTCTTTTTTCGATACTTTTACTGCCTGTGCCATACCTCTTCATTCCTTTCGAACACTCTCAGCTTTGCACAACCTGAGCGTTTATTCTCCATAGCCTCTTTTTTCGAAGCTACGATGGGTTTGCTATGGATCTGTTTCCCCATCGGCTTCTTCCCGCAAACACATACCGGAAACTCTCTCGGGCATGTGCACGGGTTTTCGAGTTTGCGGAAAGCTTCTTTCACCAGCCTGTCCTCCAGTGAGTGAAAGGAAATCACCGCGAACCTTCCGTGAGCATTCAGCAGAGCAGGTACCGTATCCAGGAGCTTTTCGACCGATCCGAGTTCATTGTTGACCTCGATCCTGATCGCCTGGAAGCACCGTCTTGCCGGATGCTGATCTTCTTTTCTTGCGGCGCGGGGCATCGCGCTTCGGATGATCTCGGCAAGCTCGGTCGTGGTCTTGATCGGAGCTTCTCCTCTCTTTTCCGCGATCGCCGATGCGATCCTGCCGGCGTATCTTTCCTCACCATATTCACGAAAGATCCTGGAAAGATCCGCTTCCGAATACGTATTGACCACGACTTCCGCTGACAGTTCCTGCTTTTGGTTCATCCGCATGTCCAGCGGACCTTCCTTCATGTAAGAAAAACCACGTTCGTCCGTGTCGATCTGACGCGAGGATACGCCAAGATCTGCCAGTACCCCGTCTACCTTTTCAATGTCCAGTTCTTCGAGCACTTCCCCGATCCTTGAAAAATCGGTCTTTACAAGTACCCACTTATTACCGGCACCCAGCTGCTCTCTTTTTTTCTCACAAGCCGCCAGTGCTTCATCATCTTTATCCAGCGAGATGAGCTTGCCGTGTTCGTCCAGTCTCTCGACGATCCCCGAGCTGTGTCCGCCGCCGCCGGCCGTGCAGTCCACGTAGATCCCGTCTTTTTTGATCGACAGGCCTTCCATGCACTCCCCGAAAAGCACCGGCACATGATGGAAATTACAGTCCTGTGATCTCATAGCCGTCCAGGTCGATGCTCTCCTGCTCCTGCGATTCATTCAGTTCGTCGTAGTACTTCTTCGTACAGAGCTCAAGCGCATCTCTTCCCATCTGATAGATGCAGATCTCATCCGAAGGCTCCGCTCCGATCCTCTTCCAAAGCTCGGAACTTACGGAAATACGTCCCTGGCCGTCCAGTTCGCACTCCAGCGCTTCACCGATAAGCTGTCTTCTTGCGTGGCGGATCTTCGCATTGGTCATCGGGATCTTACTGAACTGATCGACGATCTCCTCGAAGCGCGGTTTGCTGTAAACACTGAGATACCCCTGATCCTGATTCAAAGTGACAAACATGGGCGAACCGATCTGATCCCTAACTTTTGCCGGGATGAAGATCCTGCCTTTGGCGTCCATTTTGTTGATGAATCGGGCCATTGTTCTCCTTTGTGAAAATCACCACTGTTCTCCACAAACAGTATCATCTCCACCACTTTCCACCACTTTTGTAGCCATTGTAATAAAATAACGTTTACATTTCAATACTGTTTCAACCAGGAAAATAGGGATAATCGGGAATTTACAGGTTGAAAACGAACAAACGCTCGTTTTGTTTAAAAGCACCACTTTTTTGTTTTCAGGGCAAAAAGAAAAGAAGTTTTCCGGTGCCTCCGCAGGGCAACGCCCGAGGACAGCACCAGAAAACTTCTTTTCATTTGCTTGAATAAAACAGAAGACTAGGAAGATGGTTTTCGATCCATGGAAATATTTAATATGAACCCCAGCGAGATGAAGTTAACCATCATTGCGGTACCTCCCATGCTGACAAAAGGAAGCGGGATACCTGTGATCGGCAGAAGGCCGACGCACATGCCCATATTCTCGATAAAATGGAACGCATAAGAACCGGTAAGACCCACGATGATGTAGGAGTATGCTTTTCGAGAGGACTTGGACGCGACATAAAGGCAGCGCACCAGGAAGAAAAAGGCCAGGACCAGGATCGCCGTGGTGCCGATAAAGCCCATTCGTTCAGATACTGCCGAATAGATAAAGTCAGATTCTTTAACAGGCACTTTTACCAGAACGCCGGTGTGGTTGCCCGTAAGGCCGCCGGACGCGATCGCTTCCTTGGACTGGACGAGGTTCCATTCGGAAACCGGGTCGGAACCTTCGAAGATAAGCGACAGGATCCTCTTCTTCTGGAAAGGCTCGAGGTAGAAGTTCCATACCACCGGGATGACTACGACGATAAGTCCGGAGATCGCCAGCAGGAAGTATCTGTACTTGAGGTTCCAGATAAAGAGCATGCATACAAGTGAGAAAATGATGACCATTGCGGTACCGAAGTCCGGCTGCTTCATGATAAGGAGCAGAGGAACTCCGTAGATCACGGCCAGATATACCCAGCCGCGGATCATGGAGATCGCCTTGGTGCCCATATCCTCGAGGATATAGGAAGTTACGATGACCAGACCGATCTTGGTAAGCTCGGAGGGCTGGAATGTTCCTAAGAACGGAAGTTTTATCCAGGCATCTGCGCCCCATTTGTCCTGTAGCGTAAAGCCGTCGATAATGACCCATATAAGGAGCAATATGGAAACGCCATAAAAGATCCACCCGATAAGTTTCATGAACTGTGTATCAAGAAGGCAGATAAAGAAGGCAATAAGCATACCGATCACGGCGGCGATCACCTGCTTATAAAAGATCATGGGGTAGCCTTCGTAACCTTGGGAAAGAACGAGGTTTAAGACATAAAGACCAATGGTGGTAATGGACAGGATCGGTATGATCAGCCAGAAATCCACTGTTCTAAGGGAATTATTTTTCAGAAATTCAATGCCGGATTTTCCCTGACCCATTGAAGCCTCTTACTTTTCTTCGTCCTGTTCGTCGGAATCTTCGTCAGACTCTTCGTCGGAATCCTCGTCATCGGACTCAGCCGCTTCGTCAGATCCCTCCTCAGACTCATCCTCATTTTCCTCGGATCCGTCCTCGTCAGATTCTTCGTCCTTTACGGTAAAAGAAGACTTGGCCAGTCTCTCGACGCGATCCTCATCATCCTCATCGTCGCCCTGCTCGTATCGGCGGAGCTTCTCTTCTTTTCTTCTCTTGGCGTCACGCTGCATCTGCTCGTCTGCCTTGATAAAACGTTCCGGAATCGGCTTCTTTTCCCAGTCGTAAATGCGGGCAAGGGAAAGGACCAGGAATCCGATAACGATCAGCGCCAGAGAAACGACCTGGGAGATACGAAGGGAAGTGCCTGCGATATAGAGGGAATCCGTACGAAGTCCTTCGATGAAGAAACGTACGATACCATAACCGATGCAGTAGCAGGAAGTGACCGTCCACGGCTTTTTACTCTTGCTTCTGATAATGAACAGGGCGATACAGATGATCAGGCAGGCCACCGACTCATAGAAGAAGGTCGGGTGGACCGGCTTACTCGAATCGAGGTTCGGGCAGTTTGCGGAAAGATAACGGGAGATCGCCGCACTTTTCATACCCCACGGAAGATCTGTCGTCGTACCGAAAGCTTCCTGGTTAAAGAAGTTGCCCCAACGTCCGATCGCCTGACCGAGCGGGATATAGACAATGGCGAAATCGATGACGGTCGCCATCGGAACCTTTCTGATCTTGGACATAAGGAAGACCGCAAACGCGGCACCGAGTACGCCGCCATAGATAGCCAGACCGCCTTCTCTTACGTTTACGATATTCGAGAGAGTCTTTCCGATATCTCCCTTAACATAATAGTTTCCCCACTCACAGAAGACATAGTACAGTCTTGCACCGATAAATGCGAGCGGGATTCCCAGAAGACAATAGTCGGTAAGAAGGTCCGGAGTCAGGCCATGCTTTCTGCACTGTTTCATGCCGAGGATCAGGCAAAGGGCAACGGCGAATGCAATCAGCATTCCGTACCAATAAATGACGAAGCCGTTGATGTCGATCGCGACATTACTAATATTGAATTTCCATCCCAGACCCGGGAAGGTAACATAGTATTTTTCAAGTGCTACTAGGTACTGCATTATAGGACCTCATTTCTCTTTCTTTCTTGTTCACGCAATATAATATCACACATATCCTTCAAATCGAACAGGTATTTGACGGCTTTTGTGATATAGCAACGCAGCCTTTTGATCTTTCTGCATCTGCTCTCTGAGTTCCTGAAGTGATCCGAACTGTTGCTCCGGGCGGACGAATTTGAGGAGCATGACGGTTCCGTTTGTTCCGTACAGCTGGTAATGGCCTTCCAATATCATGGTCTCCGTCAGCGGCGTTTCATCGTCTTTGTTGACTGTCGGGCGAAGTCCGATGTTCGTGACCGCCGGATAAACGACGCCGTCGAGAAGATAAGCGGAGACGTAAACACCGAATTTCGGGATGATCTTCTGCTCCGGGATCCGGATGTTGGCCGTCGGAAAACCGAGTTTTCTTCCGATCTGCTGACCCTTTTCCACCACTCCGGAAAAAGCAACGGGGTGGTCGAGAAGTTTCTCGGCCATCTCCACTTCACCGGAAGCGATCAGTTCGCGGACCCAGCTGCTGCTGATTCTTCTTTCTTCGTGATTGATCGGATCGGCGGAAATGACGGTGACACCGTTCTTTTTGCCCCAGGCCTTCAGCATTTTTACATCACCGGCGCGGTCTTTTCCGAAGTGATAATCTCTTCCGACCACGACGACTTTTGCCTTGATCCAGTCCTTGAGGCAGACCTCCATAAAGGTCTCCGGGCTCATCCCTTTGACTCTTTCATTAAAAGGAAGAGCAAAAAGGTCGTCGATGCCCATGTGGGACACCAGCCGGCATCGCTCCGAATACGTGGTGATCAGGTTATTCTGGGATTTACTCGCCGGCGGATTTTCAAAAGTCTGCACGGCGGTCCGGATATTGTATCTCCTTGCTTCTTCAAGCATAGTCGCAAATATCTTCTGGTGTCCTAAATGGATGCCGTCGAAGTAGCCGAGCGCGACGGCGCGAGAAACTCCTGCATCTGAAGCCATCGAAGGCGTAGCGATCAGTTTTCCGTCTTTATTGATGATGCAGTTCCAAACATTCATGTCTTACGCGAAAACCCTTTCTTCGCGGATCACAAGGCCTTCGCCCGTCATTTCCGGATAGATCACGGCAACAGGCGCCCCTTCCCAAACAGTCAGAACGCGCTTTCCTTCTTCTATGTTTCCCATTCTATCCCTAAAGACCGAAAAATCAAGTTTTTTGCCGTTCCGAAGGTCAGCTGCCTCTCGGGAACTGACCTCGATTTTCGGAAGATCCGCCATCGCATGAATTTCTTCCACGACAAAAGCACTGTCGCCGGATGAGTAGCGTTCCTCGATTTCTTCGATCGAAAGAGCGTCATCGATGGAGAAATTTCCGCATGAAAGGCGCCTGAGTGACTCACAGTACGCTCCGAATCCGAGAGAGTTTCCGATATCTTCACAGAGAGTCCGGATATAAGTGCCTTTGGAACAGTGAACTGTCATTTCGGTTTTCACCGTCCCCACTTCTTCCCAAATACGGTCGATATCGATAGAGAAAATGGTCACTTTTCTGGGAGGGATCTCCACTTCCTGGCCTTTTCGGGCATAATCGTACGCCGGGCGGCCGTTGATCTTGATCGCGGAATATACGGACGGGACCTGGGTGATCTCCCCGACCATCGTTTTTATGGCGGTTTTTACCTTGGCATAATCATCTTTGGAAAGTTCCGACAGTTCTTCTTTCGTCGGCATCTTTCCGCCGACGGCTTCTCCTTCGTTATCTCCGGTGGAGGTGATCTTACCGAGCACCATCACGGCGCGGTAGGTCTTATCGTCATGCTCCATATAACGCAGGACACGCGTTGCTTTTCCGACGGCCACGGTCAGAAGACCCGTGGCTAACGGATCGAGAGTACCGGCGTGCCCGGCTTTTTTGATGCCGAAAATCTTTCGGATACGGGAAACGACCGAAAACGAAGTCATGCCTTCCGGCTTATCTACGAGGACAATGCCACAGGTTTCTGTTTTCTCAGTCATGTCTTCTCCAGATAGGATGTTGCTTCTTCAACGATCCTATTGACGAACGAGTCGATATCCGTGTTCTTTCCGCTGAAGCCCGCGGCTCTGTGATGTCCGCCGCCGCCGAAGATCTGCGCGAAATCCGCCGCGTCAAATCCCACTTTCGTTCTGCAATTCACCCGCAGTTCGCCGTTTTCGTTCTCGCGAACGACGAAAGCAGCAAGAACCGTATCGATGTCGCGGAGCACGTTTACGATACCGTCCGCAGCGCCTTCCGGTGCATTTGTTTGTTTCATCATGTCGAGCGTGATCTTCGTGATTGCGATCTTCCCTCCGCAATAAAGCTGCATCGATGTCATCGCCATGCCGTGAAGCCTTACCTTCCCCTCGCAGGTCTCGTCGAAAAGATGGTACGCATTATCGGTCACGTTCGCGCCTCTTTCCAGAAGCTCCGCCGCGATGCGGAAAGAACTTGCGCGGGTATTTTCATAGGAGAATTTTCCGGAGTCGGACTGGATACCGATCATGAGGAAGTCTGCGACATCACGGTCGACCAGTTCTTTTCCCGAAGATAACTCCCACTCCTTAAGAAGCTCATACATCAGTTCCGCACAGGAGGCGGACTTTCCGTCCACAAAGGCATATTCGGTCTTCGGCGCAGAAGATACGTGGTGATCGACCACAACTTTCTTTTCCGCCCGCTCAAAAAGCGCCTCGCAGGCGCCCATCCGGCTTCCTTCGGAGCAGTCGACCGCAAACGCCAGGCCCTGGCGCGCGAAGATCTCACCTTCGTTTTCGGAAGTTGCGATCGTAAGAAGCTTGTCGGGAATATTCATAAACGAAAGCTGCGGCGGGATCTCGCATTCCAGGATCACCCGGGATGTATACCCCAGTTTTTCCAGAGATGCAGCCAAAGCCACGGCAGTTCCGATGCAGTCACCGTCTACCCGCGCATGCGGAAAGACCTGTATCTCTTTTTCCTTATCGGAAGGAAGATACGCAAATACACGTTTAGAAAACTCACTCATGGTTTCCGGCACGTTCTTTATCCTCCTTGATGGTACGGTCGATAAGGTCCATCAGTTCCATACCTTTCTGGATCGATTCATCCAGTTTGAAGTGCAGTTCCGGAGCCACACGGAGCTTGATCCGCTTGGCGACCTGGCTTCGGATGAAGCCGGAAGCACGGGTAACGGCCTCCATGCACTCGACTTTTTCCTTCTCGGAGCCATATACCGAGAGAAATACCGTGGCATGGGTCAGATCAGAGGACATCCGCACTTCCAGAACGGACGTCATCATCGGGATGCGGGGATCCTTGACTTCCGTCAAAAGGAGCTGCGAAATGACCTTCTGCATCTCATCGCCCACACGGGCGGCACGATTCTGTCTCATGTTCTTACCCTGTTATTATTACTTTCTCTTAATTTCCTGCATCTCGAAGACTTCTACGATATCGCCTTCTTCGATGTCGTTATAGTTCTCGATGGAGATACCGCACTCATAACCTGCGGCAACTTCCTTGGCGTCGTCCTTGAAACGCTTGAGGGAAGCAAGCTTGCCCTGGTGAACGACGATGCCGTTTCTTACGACACGGACTTCAGAAGTTCTGAGCACTTTACCGTCCGTAACGTAAGCACCGCCGATCGTACCGACAGAGGATACCTTGAAGGTCTGGCGGATCTCAACGTGGCCGAGAACGACTTCTTCGAACTGCGGCTTGAGCATACCGCGCATAGCTGCTTCGATATCTTCGATCGCATTGTAGATGACGCTGTAGAGCTTGATGTCAACTCCGACGCCCTTGGCCTGCTCGACAACGACTGCGGAAGGACGTACGTTAAAGCCGATGATGATCGCATTGGATACATCAGCCAGCGTAACGTCGGACTCTGTGATCGTACCGACACCGCCATGGATAACTTTGACACGTACTTCGTCGTTCGTAAGCTTTTCGAGGGACTGTGTAACCGCCTCGACGGAACCCTGAACATCTGCCTTGATGATAAGGTTGAGATCCTTGACCTCGCCCTCGGCAAGTACCTGAGAAAGCGTTTCGAGCGTCATTCTCGAAGACTTGTGCAGCTGTTCTTCTCTCTGCTTGATACGACGCTTCTCGACAAGCTGTCTTGCCATCTTCTCATCGGTGACGGCATAGAAAGTCTCGCCGGCTTCCGGTACTTCCGGAAGACCTAAGATCTCGACCGGAACGGACGGACCTGCCTTCTTCTGGGCAGCACCGTTTTCGTCGTACATCGCACGGATGTGACCGAAGATCGGACCTGTAACGAGCGTATCTCCGGATCTGAGAGTACCGCGCTGAACGAGTACTGTTGCGACCGGACCTCTGTTCTTGTCAAGTTTGGCCTCGATGACCGTACCCTTTGCCTGACGCTTCGGGTCTGCCTTCAGTTCCATAACGTCTGCGGTCAGAAGGACCATCTCGAGGAGTTCATCGATACCTTCACCGGACTTCGAGGAAACCGGAACCATGATCGTGGATCCGCCCCACTCTTCCGGAAGCAGGTCATGCGTGGCAAGCTCCTGCTTAACCTTATCGATATTTGCACCGACCTTATCGATCTTCGTGATCGCTACGATGATCTCGGTATTTGCGGCACGTGCGTGGTTGATGGCCTCGACTGTCTGCGGCATGACACCGTCATCTGCAGCAACTACAAGGATCGCGATATCCGTTACCTGTGCACCGCGGGCACGCATCGTCGTAAACGCTTCGTGACCCGGAGTATCGAGGAACGTGATCTGACGGCCCTTGCAACGGACGGTGTAAGCACCGATGTGCT
The DNA here is from genome assembly GCA_905235455.1 of uncultured Clostridia bacterium. Taxonomy (GTDB): domain Bacteria; phylum Bacillota; class Clostridia; order Saccharofermentanales; family Saccharofermentanaceae; genus Scatonaster. The sequence goes on along the minus strand of CAJOLL010000027.1, from coordinate 1,171 downwards.
GCGTGATACCGCCGGCCTCGCCCTTAACGACGGATGTAGAACGGATCTTATCAAGGAGCGATGTTTTACCATGGTCAACGTGACCCATGACAACAACGATCGGCGGACGCGGTTTCATGTTCTCTTCGTTATCTTCGCCTTCGTCGAAGAGGATATCTTCCTCAGTGACCTCAACGATCGGTTCGGTCGTGATGCCGTATTCACCGGCAACAAGAGCGGCCGTATCGTAATCGAGTTCCTGGTTAAGAGTAACAAGCATACCCATCATCATGAGAGTCTTAATGACATCTGCAGAGCGCTTGCCCAAACCCTCGGAAAGTTCTTTTACCGTGATAAACGGCGGGAGCTCTACGTGCGTCAGCTGCGGCTTAACGACAGGTGCGGCAACGAAAGACTGGCGCTTGACCTTCTTCTTGCCTTTGCCGCCCATGTACATCGAATCCAGAGCTGCATCATCGGAAAGGATGTCAGACGCATTCCCCGTGAACTGGTTGGTGCGCTTGTTGCCGGAACGGCGGTCATTGTTGATGGACGTCTTCTGGTTATCCTTCTTGGAATCTGCCTTCGGATCCTTTCTGTTCTTCTCATAAGCATCACGCGCAGCGAAATTTGCCTTCTCTTTTGTCGCCTCCGGCGGGAGTTCCTGCTTCGGCTTGGAAGGTCTCTTCGGCTGGTTTCTGTTATTGTTGTAGATATCGTCGTCGTCTTTATCCTTCGAAGGGAATCCGCCGAAACCACCGCGGTTTCCGCCTCTTTGTCCACCGAAGCTTCCGTTGTTCGGACGGCCGCCCTGCGGTCTGTCAGATCGAGGATATCCTCCGGATCTCTGTCCGCCCTGATATCCGCCGGATCTTCCGCCTTCTTTCGGGCGTACGAAAGTAGATGTCTCACGGGTGTATACCGCAGACGGTGCTTTTACAACCGCAGAGGAAAGCTTCGGAGCTTCCTTCTTTTCTTCCTTTTTCTCTTCCGGCTCTTTTGCCTTGGGCTCTTCCTTAGCAGGTGCCGCTTCCTTCTTTATCGGAGCTTCTTCCTTCTTAGAAGGAGCTTCAGCCGTCACTTCCTTTTCTTCCTTCGGTTCAGCTTTGGTCTTAGCCGGGGCTTTCTCGAGATCCGCCTCAGTCTTTTTAGCTGTCTTTTCCAAAGTCTTCTTCGGAGCTTCTTCCTTCTT
>CAJOLL010000026.1 GCA_905235455.1 uncultured Clostridia bacterium | reverse complement strand
GATGATGCAAAAAGAGATGCGAAACTGAGGAAGCTTACGGGGGAACTCTTTCCCATGCGGCGATAGTTGCAAGGGAATATAATATCCCGGCCGTCCTTGCCACGGGGGATGCGACGACAAAACTCAAAGACGGCTTTTTAAAAAAGAGAAAAAATGAGGTTGACAGATAACACACCTTTCGTATATACTTCTTTTGCGCTTCTGAAAGGGAGCAAAACCAGCAAACGGTATGGAAGCTTAGCTCAGCTGGGAGAGCATCTGCCTTACAAGCAGAGGGTCACAGGTTCGAGCCCTGTAGTTTCCACCATATGGCGCAGTAGTTCAGCTGGTTAGAATGCCAGCCTGTCACGCTGGAGGTCGAGGGTTCGAGCCCCTTCTGCGTCGCCAGATGATCGGTCCATAAGGGACCGATTATCATTTGCCCAGATAGCTCAGTCGGTAGAGCAGGGGACTGAAAATCCCCGTGTCGTTGGTTCGATTCCGACTCTGGGCACCAATCAGGGACTGTTTCAGAAATGAAATGGTCCCTGTTGTTTTTCGTATTATTTTGCAAAATTCGACGAAATAACTAATGACTTATTTAGATTTCCTCCTTTCATAGTTTTTTTTAATATGATATATTTTGTTAACGCGCATGTATGCGCAGGAGGTAGAAAATGAATCATCCTTTTTCAAAAGAAACCGAAAGTGTTCTCAAAGAACTTCAGACTGACATAAAGGCTGGTTTAACAAAAACTGAGGCAGATAAACGACTTGCCCAGTATGGCCCCAACTCCTTGGGAGAAGAAAAGAAGACCCCGCTCTGGAAACGTTTCATAGGACAGTTTGCAGACGCCATGGTATTGATCCTGATCGGCGCTGCGATCCTTTCAGCGGTCATGGCCGTTAAAGAAGGCGGTTTTTCCGGATGGATCGATGTAATCGTTATTCTTGCGATCGTTATTATCAATGCGATCCTGGGCGTATATCAGGAGGGGAAAGCGGATGAAGCGATCGCTGCGCTGAAGAAAATGAGTTCTCCGCAGGCAAAGGTCGTCCGTGACAATATGCAGCAGATGATCGATTCCGACAAGCTCGTCCCGGGCGATGTCGTCGTTCTTGATGCCGGAGACCTGGTTGCTGCCGATATCCGCCTTACGGAAGCAAGTTCGATGAAAGTCGAAGAGGCTTCTCTGACCGGTGAGTCTGTTCCGGTCGAAAAGGATGCGACTCTGGTCCTCGAGGAAGACTGCGGTATCGGTGACCGAAAGAACATGCTCTATATGGGCACCGCCGTTACATACGGCCGAGGAAGAGGTGTTGTCGTCGAGACCGGCGGAAACACCGAACTCGGTAAGATCGCGAGCCGCCTTTCTTCCATTGACAACGAAGAAACTCCTCTGCAGAGAAATCTCAATAAACTTGGTAAGATCCTCGGCATCGTCTGCGTGGCGATCTGCCTGATCGTATTTGTTGTCGACGTATTCATTCAGGGGGAAGCCTGGGATGAAGCACTGATGACCGCAGTCAGCCTCGCGGTAGCCGCCATTCCTGAAGGCCTCGCCGCAGTTGTTACCATCGTTCTTGCCCTCGGCATGACGAAAATGGCAAGCAAGAACGCGATCGTCCGCCGTCTCCTTGCAGTTGAGACGCTCGGCTGCGTTGACGTTATCTGCACCGATAAGACCGGTACTCTTACTCAGAATGAAATGACAGTCCGTAAGGTCTTTGATGGTGAGAAATCCTTCGACGTTACCGGTATCGGATATGCACCGGACGGTCAGATCCAGGATGAGAATGAAACAAAGATCACTCCGGACGCAAAACTCGTAAGACTTCTCCAGGCCGGCGTGCTCTGTAGTGATGCAGTTACACCGAAGGTCGAAGACGGCAGATATTCCTGTATCGGTGACCCGACGGAAGCAGCTCTTGTTGCGCTTGGCGCAAAGTCCGGTCTTCCTAAAGAAGAAACGAATAAACTCTACCCGCGTATCGCAGAACTTCCTTTTGACTCGGACAGAAAGATGATGACGACATATCATCCGAACATCATTCCGGGAGCGATCGTATCCTTTACCAAAGGTGCTCCGGATATCGTTCTTGACCGCTGTTCCGAATACTTCGACGGACAGAAGAATGTACCGATGACAGAGGAGATCAGAAAACGTATTTCTGAGACGAACCACGATTATGCTACCAAGGCGCTTCGTGTACTGGCCTTTGCTTATCGCTCTTTCGAAGGAAAGACGGAGATCGAGGCGGATTTTGCACATGAAGCGGATATGTGCTTCATCGGTCTCGTCGGAATGATCGACCCGGCAAGGACCGAGGTCAAAGACGCTATGGCGATCTGCCGGCAGGCAGGAATTCGTGCCGTCATGATTACAGGCGACTATAAGGATACAGCCGTTGCGATCGCCAATGAGCTCGGTATGATGGATGAAACATCCGGCAGTCTTTCCGGTGCCGAACTCGATAAGGTCTCCGATGAAGATTTTCAGACCGTCTGTGAGACCACGAACGTTTATGCCCGCGTATCTCCGGACCACAAAGTCCGTATCGTAAATGCGCTGAAGAAGAATGACCACATCGCTTCCATGACCGGTGACGGCGTAAACGACGCGATGGCGTTGAAGTCCGCGGATATCGGTGTCGCCATGGGTATCACGGGAACCGATGTTGCGAAGAACTCTTCCGACATGATTCTGACAGATGATAACTTCGCCACAATCGTATCGGCTGTTGAAGAAGGCCGTGTCATTTACAGTAATATCAGAAAGTTTGTCGGATTCCTTCTTTCCTGTAATGTCGGTGAGATTCTGGTCATCTTCCTGATCTCCCTGATCCCCGCATCCCTGATTACTGGTATTGCAACTCCGCTTACCGCGATCCAGCTTCTGTGGCTGAATCTTGTTACCGACAGTTTCCCGGCGCTTGCTCTCGGAAGAGAAAAGGGTGAACCGGATATTATGAAGCAGCCGCCGAGAAAGAAATCCGAATCGATCATCAACAAGACGATGAAGATCAATATCCTCGTACAGAGCCTTGCGATCTTTGCCGCTGTATTCACTTCTTTTGTTCTCGGTCTGACGGTATTCTTCAAGGATGCCGAAGCCCCGATCGAAGGAGCAAGAACGATGGCCTTTGCCACATTGATCCTCGCAGAACTTTTCCGTGCATACGGAGCTCGTTCCGAGCGCATCAGTGTGTTCAAGCTCGGCGTGTTCAGCAACAAGTTCATGAATATCTCCGTTGCCGGATCCATCGGACTTCTGATGGCGGTTATCTATATCCCGGGCGTGAATTCGATCTTTGACAATATCATGCTCGCACCGATCTACTGGATTCCGATCGTTCTTCTGGCATTCATTCCGTTTGCCGCAAGTGAGATCCATAAGATGATCAAGAATTGAAAATAACTGTTGATTAAGAAAAATACTTGTGTTAATATCTAACAGTTATTATATTTGAGAACAGTCTTGGAGGCTGATATAATGAATACATTAGCAGTTGTACTTACATGTGTCGATATTATTGTTTGCATCGCCTTGATCATTCTGGTCATGTCCCAGGAGGGCAACGATCAGGGTATGGGTGTTGTCGGCGGCAGCGGAAACTCCTTCTACGAGAAGTCGAAGGGCAGAACTCTTGATGAGAAACTCAAGAAGATCACGCTTTTTACGGCGGTTCTCTTCGCGATTCTCACCGTAGTTCTTTTCCTGATTCTTGCCAGAGGTTTTTAAAACACATTTGAACTAAGAGACAAGTGAACTGCTGACCGGTTTTCCGGAAAGCAGTTCTTTTTTATTCTCCTGCTAAGGAAATGAGGGACAAAAATGGGAAGACATAACCGACGACATATCAAGATCCGACAGAACGTAAGAAAAGAAAGTTCCAAAGCTAGGATCCCGGCCAGCCGTGAAGTAACGATCGCGGAACTGCCGCCGAGAGGACCGCAGTGCCTGGAAAACCAGTGCGTGGGTATCTTGAAAGAAGGAAGGGAAGGCGGTATCGTCATTCCTGATCCTGGATATCCGACGACGACATACGGACAGATCATCATCCGGCGGAACCGGCTTAACGGTGCGCCTTATGGTATGAAGGTCGTCTGTGAAGTTTTGAATCCTTCGGCGCAGAGAGCAGAGTATGAAGGAAGGATCATCGAGGTCCTCGGAGATCCCGGAAATAACGACGTGGCTATGCTGTCGATTCTTCGCCAGTATGGTCTTTCTAATGTGTTTCCTGCTGCGGTCATGGAAGAAGCTTCCCGGCTGCCTCTGTCACCTACGGAGGAGCAGATTGAGGAAGCGATCCTTCATGGCAGAAAAGATCTTCGAAGCCTTCAGACGATTACGATCGACGGCGAAGAAGCGAAGGACCTTGATGATGCGATCTCTGTTTCGAAACTCGAAAAAAGCTGTTACCGTCTCTGGGTGCACATTGCCGATGTTTCCGAATATGTGACGGACGGGTCTGATTTGGACAGGGAGGCAAGTCTGAGAGGCACCTCCGTATATCTGGTCGACCGAGTGATCCCGATGCTGCCGCCAAGGCTGTCTAATGGCCTTTGCAGTCTGAATCCGCATGTTCCGAGGTTTACGCTTACCTGTGAGATGAAGATCAGTCCGCAGGGAGAGATCCTCGACAGTGAGATCTACGAAAGTATCATCGAGAGTAATGCCAGAACATCTTATAACGAGATCAACGGTATCCTATTCGAGGAGAAGACGATCGAGGAGTATATCCCTCTGGTTCCGATGTTCAAACTGATGCTCGAGCTTCGGAATATGCTTAAAGACAAGAGAAAGAAGAGAGGAACGATCGATTTCGTTTTCCCGGAGACGCATGTTGAACTGGATGAGAAAGGAAATCCCGTTGATGTTTACCCATATCCGATCAATACGATCCACAGCGTTATCGAAGAGTTCATGATCGCGGCTAATGAAGCCGTCGCCGAGAGATTCGATAAACTCGAAAGTCCTTTTGTTTATCGAATTCATGAAGAGCCGGACGAGCTGAAGATCGCCGAATTCATGCATGTGGCAAGGCTTTTCGGCGAAAACAGAAGACTGACCGGAAAGGTCACGCCGCTTTATCTTTCCGAGCTTTTGGATGATATCAAAGATAAAGAATATGCACCTGCTTTGAATCAGTTGCTGTTAAGAAGTATGGCAAAGGCCGTCTATTCGGAAAAGAATTCCGGTCATTTCGGTCTGGCCTCGAAATACTACTGCCATTTCACATCGCCGATCAGAAGATATCCTGACCTTTATATCCACAGGATCATCAAGAGCTGGCTGCATCAGAAGCATCAGAAGCAGATTTTTGCCAATAAAGTTGCCGATGTGGCTTATCATAGCTCGGAAATGGAGAGAAACAGCGTTGAAGCGGAGCGTGCTTCCGTGGATCTGAAGTGTGCCGAATACATGTCGGCACGTGTAGGAGAGGAGTTTCCGGGCGTGGTTTCGGGGGCATGTCCTGCGGGTGTCTTCGTAAAACTTGAGAATACGATCGAAGGCATGGTCCCGTTTTCTTCCCTCAATGAGTACTTCGAATTCGATGAGAGAAAGCTCGAGGCAAAAGGATCACGCGGGACCGTCTACCGAATCGGAAAAAAAGTGCGTGTCAAGGTTGCTTCCGCAGACCCGCTCACGCACCATATCGATTTCAATTTTGTAGAGTAAAAGAGATTATTCTTCTACTTTGAAAGGCGCCAGCGCCTCGACAAGATCGTCACAGGAATTGCTGTGGATCTCGAGGTTGATCGCGCTCTGAAGTTCCAGACTGAAGATGCCCATGATGGACTTCGCGTCTACCACATAGCGTCCGGAGGAAAGATCTACGTCATAAGGATAGGAATTAACGATCTGAACAAATTCCTTGACATCAGAAATAGATTTAAAGCGAATCGGAAAACGAACCATGCTCTTGCCTCCTATATATGCTGAAAGACTATGGAATTAGTTTATCACAGCAGTTAAGTATGTCAATGTGATAATGTTTGAAAGATATCGGTTTACAGGTATAATTAGTTCATCAATTTGACGAAAGGGACAAGATGTCGTTAAAAGTTTACTTTCTTACTTTAGGCTGCAAAGTCAATTCCTATGAGACTGCGGCGATCGGAAAACTGCTTGCTCAGGAAGGATTTGAGGAAACCGAGGATCCTGCTTCCTGTGATGTTTATATCGTAAATACATGTGCCGTAACGGGAGAAGCGGACAGGAAGTCCCGCCAGATGGTCCGCAAAGCCCGCCGTGTTGCCCCGAATGCCGTGGTCGTGGCGATGGGCTGCCATACCCAGATGTGCAGGGAACAGACGGATGCCGACATCGTCGTCGGCACGGATGACCGCCCGGCACTGGTTCCTCTCCTTCTTCAAAAGCTGAATATACGTAAAGCCGTAAATGCGGAGGATGATCTGGAGGCCGGGACTCATTTTTTTGAATATGGTTCGGTTCCGTATCAGGAAAACACGCGTGCCATTGTTAAGATCGAGGATGGCTGCAACAATTTCTGTACGTACTGTATCATCCCTTATTCCAGGGGAAGAGTCCGAAGCAGAAGCCGTGAGGCGATCCTTTCGGAGATCTCGGATATGGCGGGGAAAGGATATCGGGAATTTGTCATTACGGGTATCCATCTTTGTTCTTTTGAAAAAGAACTCGGGCGTGACAGTATGGCGCTTGGTGAACTTCTGGAAGAGGTGTCAAAAATAAACGGCGTGGAGCGTATCCGGCTCGGTTCGCTCGAACCTTCCTGCATGACGCCCGAGCTGATTCGGAAAATGAAGGAGATTCCGGCGATCTGCCCGCATTTCCATCTTTCTCTTCAGAGCGGATCGGATACTGTCCTTAAGCGTATGAACAGGAAATATGATACGGATCTTTTCCGAAAAGTCGTAAACGACCTCAAAAGTGCTTTTCCCAATGCAAGCTTTACGACGGACATGATCTGCGGGTTCCCCGGAGAAACGGAGAAAGAACATAAAGAATCCTGTGCTTTTGCCGAAGAGATCGGGTTTACTCATATCCATGTTTTCCCGTTTTCACCGAGAGAGGGAACGATCGCCTGGAAAATGGACGGTCAGATAGACGGACCGGTCAAATCGAGGAGAACGGCGGAGCTTCGCGAGATATCGGACCGGATGGAGAAAGAACGGGCGGCATCTTTTGTCGGGAAAACCGTGGAAGTGCTGGTGGAACAGGCTCCGGGAGACGGTACCTATGAAGGATACAGTAGAGAATATGTGCGCGTGATCGCGTCTTCAGAGGACAAGTTCGCGGCGGGAGATATTATTTTAGGAACGATCAATGATTTTCGAGAATTTGAAGTCATCGGATCGGGATTCTCGAGAAAACCGTGAGATTTTTCCAAAAACCACGTTCTTTTTCGCCGAAAAATCTAAATAATTTTATGCGACGTGACAAATTAATAATGAAAAGTTGATTTCTTATGTGTTAGAATAGATACACAAATGTGAAAGTAAAAAGGAGGTGCGTCAGCAATGCAGGATTCCGGTACAGCCAGATTCTCGTTTAACATGGAGAGATCCGAGGATGCCAAGGTATTGATGATGCAGGTTTTGGATGCGCTGCAGGAAAAGGGCTATAATCCGATCAATCAGCTGGTAGGTTACTTTATGTCCGGTGACCCGACCTACATCACGAACTACAAGGGCGCACGTGGAATTATCCGTCGTATGGAACGCGATGAGCTTCTCGAGGTCATCGTCAGGGAATATTGTGAGAGACTGGCGGAAGAATAATATATCAGGAGAATTGAAAGAATGAGTCGGGTAATGGCCATTGATTTCGGTATGCGAAGAATCGGGGTGGCTGTATCCGACCCTCTTCGTATTATGGCCCAGGGTCTGGAGACGATCAACTGGAACGGCGTAGACAGCGACTTCGCCATCGAACGCGTTTATCAGATCGTAAAAGAAAAAGAGATCGAGGAGATCGTGCTGGGAAGGCCGAGCCGCACAGACGGTACTGTCAGCGAATCTGAAGAAAAAGCTGTGCTTTTCGGGCAGATGATCGAGGAAAAAACGGGGATTAAGCCAGTATTCCGAGATGAACGGTTCACGACCGTGATCGCTTCTCAGTTTTTAAGACAGACGGGCGTTTCGGGTAAAAATAAGAAAAAAGTTGTCGATCAGGTCGCGGCAGAGATCATTTTGCAGGAATATCTGGATATTTCCCGTAAGTAAAAGAATTTCATGATATAATGGGATCAGTCATATAAAGACGAAAAGATGGGTAATTAATTATTCGGAGGACGAGATTATGTTGTTTGATTGTGGAAAAAGCTGCGAAAACGGCGACTGCGATAACTGTGAAGAGAATATCGACGGTATCGAAGGTATCTATGATGATGAAGCGATTATCACGATGGTAGATGCCGAGAGCGGTGAAGAGTATCAGTTCGCTCTGGTGGATGATTTTGAATACAAAGATCAGTCTTATTGCGTACTTGTTACCACAGATGAAGAAGAGCCGGAGATGGTCATCACGAAAGTTGTTAAGATGGATGACGGTGAAGAAGGTTTGATGAGTCTGGACGAAGATGAAGCAGACGAGATCTACGAAGAGTATGACCGTCTGTGCGCGGAGGCTGAGCTCGACGATGAAGAAGACTTCTCAGACGAAGAAGAGTAAATCAAAGTCCATAAGAAGACCGCAGTTCACGCATCATTCTCCGAAGGAGGGTGATGCGCTTGCTGTTATTCGCGATGCTTCTAACGGAAAAGAATACTATCTGTCTATGATCGATACGTTCATGATCGAAAAGATCGAGTATGCGGTCATGTACAACTATGAGCCGGATGACGGCAACCATGCGGATCCGGAACTTGTGATCATGCGTACGGAATATGCAAAGAACGGGGATCAGTATTTTTATTCCATCAAGAACGAAAGCGAACTTGAAGCGGCATTTACCGTTTTTATGAGAAGATATGCCGCGAATGTGAAAGATAAGAAGAAAAAGAGCAGTGCCTACAACCGTATGCCTATGGTGACGCCGACGCCCGTTCAAAAGCCCGAGCCTTCGCAGGGCGAGGAGAAAAAATGAGTTTCAGAAGAAGGATCGCGGTTCGGTTTTTTCTGGGCCCGTTTATCTGTATAATTGCGTACTTTGTGATTATGTTTTTCGCGATGCTGACGGTAGCGCTTGTTGAAGGCGAAAACTATCTGGATCATGAAGGCATGATCTATCTTGTCGAAGGTGTATCGGGTGTTGCGGTCTGTGTTATCTGGTGGCTGATCAAGAAAAAGTATGTTCTCGGGACACCGGCGATCTCGTCCGGCAAAGCCGTCGACTGGACATACGCGGCGGTTTCCGCTCTGGCTATGCTCGGCGTGGCCGTTCTGTATTTTTATCTGGTGAAAAACCTTCACGTATCTGCCATACAAAAGTCCCTTGAGGATTATGAAGAAATGATGGATACCACCAGTATTTCCAATGCGGATCTGTATATGAATGTGATCGGGACCTGTATTTTTGTCCCGGTACTTGAGGAGATCCTCTTCCGCGGTTTTATCATGCAGGGAATGCTGGAACTGAAAAAGCCTTTTCTTGCGATAATCGTCAGTGCACTATATTTCGGCGGAATGCACGGGCAACCGATCCAGGTCGGATATGCTTTTTTGGCAGGACTGATGCTCGGTGCGCTTTATTACCTGACAAGAAATCTGATCATGACGATCTTTGCCCATATAATCTTTAATTTGCTGGGAAGCGGCATATATATGCTGTACGACATACCGGAAACAGCGGATCATGTCCTGACGATGATCGAATTTGCGGCGATCGCGGCATTTGCCGTGATCACCGTGTACATGGCTTTCAAGAGAAAAGAACGCTTTGCTGAAGTGGAGGAGGAGACCGGGGACATCAAGAAGATGTTGCCGGGCAGACATACATGAGTTGGTTTCGACGTATCTTTAAGCGGGATAATCGAGTTCATAAACGCCCGATGCTGACGGCAATCACGGTGTTTGTTATCTTTTTACTTGTCGCGTCGATCCTTTTTGTCAGTCTCGGTATTCTTCGTAAGTCCTCGGAATTTCCGAGAGTTTCGGCACAGAATGAAAAATCGGGTGTAGTTCCTTCCGGGATGGGTGTTAACCTTTCCTATGTTCCGTCGACGAATCTGGTCTTCGATCCTTCATTTGAAAGCCGCTATCAGGAGGACGTTTTCAGTGTGGCGGAAGCAAGTGAAAACGTGGTTTATCTTCATAACCGTGCGGATGAAGCGGCAATGCCGTCAGGCTCTTATAAAGACGGAAAACTCCGCATCCTTTCTTATGATGAGGACGGTCAACTGATGCAGTCCCTTAATGCCGGGATCCTTGATTATTCAACGGAACAGCTGGGTATCTGGCGTCCTGTTGACAGTTCGAAGCAGGGAGATCTGTATGCTTCTGTCCTCCGTACTAACGGTTCTTATGTAGCCGCCCTTCTGGAAAACGGAGAGATGCTCGCCGATCTGACTTCGCCAGAACCTGTCGAAGTACTTGCTCCTGCCGCCAGTGATCCGATCGTGGACATTTCCGTCCAAAACGGTCATTATTATGCAGTAACGGCGAAGGGGTCTTTTCTCGTATCCGCCAACGGAAAAAGTTGGGAGTCTGTCGTCTGTTCGGAGGATTCCGATTCGGAGATCCGTTCTCTTGCGGTCCTCGGGAAACTGGCTGTAGCCTGCGGCACAAAAGGTACGGTAAGGGTTTGTGACACATCTTCTGTTGTTTCTCCGATGACGGGTACGACGAATGATCTTTATACAGCGGTTTCCGATGGCTCGAGAGTGCTCCTTGCCGGAACGAACGGGTATGTATGTACTTCAGTCAATGCCTCCATGTTCCGCAAGGTGTCAAAGGACGAGCTTGCTGCGGAATACACTGATACCTGGGTGCTTTCCGCTTATAGCAGCGGCGAATTCGTCCTGATAAGTGAATGTGGGCAGACTGCGATCGGACAGTATGATGATTTCTCGGACAGGTTTGCGTTTGAACGTTTTGACGGAAAACTCCCCGATGGCGTAGTTCCCATGCAGGTCTCGATGTTTCCGGGCGGTGATATCTGGGTACTTGCGGATAACGGGTATATCTATTCGTTTTTAAGAAGTTCCGACACCTGGCATCAGGTATTTGCCGGAAGAGACAATCAGATATCATCGATCTGCTGTGCTTCTGATGAAAGCATCCTGATCTCGAGTGCGGGTACGATTTCTTCGGCTTCGATGTATACAAAAGTAACGATCGATCGTGATATCGGGGAAATCGAAGTGCAAAACGGGGACATGTGTATCCTTTTTGCACCTGTACCTTCCGTTTCTTCGGACGGAAATGATGCATGGGAAGTTATCGGTCCGGATACTTTCGTTCAGATCGCCTCGGATGCTCCGAAAATGGCGGGTGAAAAATCGCTTCACATTTCCTCTTCGGACCCGGACAAAGAAGATGCTCATTTTATTTCCCAGGTGATCTCGAGAGATGAACTGAATCCGATGAAGGAGAAGGTTTTCTATAATGTTTCTCTCTGGCTCAAGCAGAATGACATCAAAAATGAGGAGGTGCTTGTCTGGATCTCGGGTCTCTCAGAACCGGTCGGAACGACTTTTACCGGAGTTTCGGGAAACTGGAAAGAGTACTCGTATACCTTTGCCTGGCCTTCTGAAACGGTTAACCCCGAGGATATGGAGATCCGCCTGAATATCGGATTTTACGGAAGCGGGGAGATGTATGCCGACGTGGTCCGGTTGGAAAGAGATAACTATTCTGATCTGCAGATCAGGCCTCAGCTTGTTGATCTTCTTTCCGAGAGCGATCCTGAATTTCTGCGCCTGGAGAACCTCGGGCTGGGCAGAAACGGCAGACATATTGCATCGAATATTTCCGTGATCGGAAATGAATATGTATATGACGATGGCAAAGGCAATATCGTGGATTCCGGTGTCGTCTCACTGGAAGCGACGATGCGTCTGGTCAAAAAAGTCGAAGCGGATCCGTGGCTGGTTATCGATTCTTCTTTTGACGCAGAGGAATCGGATATCCTTCTTGGCTATATGTGTGGCGGTATTACCGACACGTACGGAAAAATGCGTGTGGATAACGGCACTGCGGTTCCCTGGAACAAACAGTTTGACAGGATCGTGATCGAGATCTGCGACCATGAGGGGCTTTTCGAGACGGATCTTCAGAGAAGAGCCTATGTAGACTACATGATCGCCTTGCTCTCTAATTCCAAATATTATGCAGATATTAAAGATAATGTTTTCTTTGTCGATGGAATGAAGTATGACAGTGGTACGATGGCTTCGATCGCCGATTACCATGCTTCATCTTTGCACATCACCAATGCGGGGACCGAAGTTGCGGAGACTTTATCGGAGGGGAACAGTGCAGATCTGATCGATTCCGCATATACGGATTATATCGATGCAATCCCGAGAAACACTTCGCATCTTTCGGAGTCTACGGGTGAGTGGATCAGCGATCTTTCTTTCTCCGTCGTGGAAAACCGGGTATCAGAGAACCGTATCCTGCAGGACGAGATAGTACTTTCTGCCGCCGAGATGATCGATTTCCTTTTAAACGATCTGGGTGTACATACGTCGGTTGTTACAGTTGACCTTCCTGTCAGCAGATCGGGATCGGATGCAAATGAGGACTTTATGTTCGCCGGTGACGAAGATACGCTTGAAAACCGCAGGATCAAGACGGCGAATACCAAGACGCTTATGCGGCTTGTCGGGGCATTGACGAAGGTGGCCTCCGGTCAGCGCATCGAAACCGAATGGACGGCTCCCCTTACCCATAAGAAGGATGAGAATTATTCGATCAAACTCCACTCTTATGCGTATTCCTCGAACGGATATATCTATCTGATCATTACGAATCCGACCCAAGAGCAGCAGCAGTTCCTGATCGATTCCAACGCTTCGGATCGCGATATATCCGTTACGAGATATTCGTCGGATGGTAAGAAGATCGCACTGGCATCGAAGAAAGGTTTCCTGAATCTTGGGGACCGAAGATATACGCTTCAGGCCGGACAGTTCTGTATTGCGGTGATCCCGATATAAGGGGAAGTTTTCCCGACTATAAACATCCGAAGGAAAACATGATATAATTAATTAGTTGTTTTTCCCGCTGAACGTGCATGTTTTCGTACGGAACGGGACGTTAAGAATTTGAACAGGAGGATTCGATTATGATTTGTCCTAATTGTAAAATAGAACTGCCGGATGGCATGAAGTTCTGTTCGTCTTGCGGTACACCTCTTTCCGCTCCGGAAGTGGCAGATGCGGCAACATCAGCGGTGCAGGAAGTCGCCGAGGATGTCCCGAGCGCTTCTTTTGATCCGGGTGCGCCGATCGCGATTCCGAAGCAAAAAGAAGTGATTCCTGACGTTTCTTCCGAGATCCCTGAAGTTATCCCGGAAATTGCACCTGTCGAAGAAGTAGTTCCTGAGTTTTCTCAGATTAATCAGACTCCGGTCGCAGAGCCCGCTGTAGCGGTTGCTCCGATCCCGGAACCTGCAGCAGTTGTTGCTCCGATCCCGGAACCTGCGGCAGTTGTTGCTCCGAGCTCGGTGCAGATCCCTGCTCCGGCTCCGGTTCAGGCACCTGCACCGACTCCGGTTCCGCCGCCGGTTGCCCTGAATCCGGAAACGATGACCGCTCCAGTATATTCTGCTGCTCCGTACCAGGCTCCTGTGACACCGAGTGCCTCTGCGGTTGCGGAAGAAAAACCTTTAAAGACAGTTACGGCCTTCTTCCTGATGCTTTTGTTTTCGATCCCGGTCGTCGGACTGATCAGCTCGATCATCCTGTCGGCAGCAGGTAAAAGGTGCAAGAGTCGCAAGAGTTTTGCAAGAGCCGTGTTAATCTGGAAGATCATTTTGATCATCGCTGTACTCAGCCTTGTCATTCTTGTCTATTTTATGTACAGAGATATTTTCGATGCGGCGATGTCCGGTGATTTTGAAGATCTTATTGACACCATAAGAGCAGAGTTTGATTTTTGATAAGCGCTTTTCATTAGGCGTATTTCGAGACGTAAAAGGAATGTAAATGCTATATGGCTGTTTAGAAGTTGTAACATTGTTTCTCTAAAATGATAGCTGTGGATTATTCTTAGGAGATTGTCCGCAGCTATTCTTTTGTGAGGGGTGAAACCATGTTTGAGAATGAAGAATTGATTTCGAAAAAACAGCTTCTTCGTGTTGCGCATATTTCTTACGGTACGCTTTATCGTTGGAAAAGAATGAAATTGATTCCGGAGAGTTGGTTTATCCATAAGGCGACAGTTACCGGCCAGGAGACATTTCTCCCCAGAGACCGTGTCCTTGCACGTATTGAAAGAATCCAGGATCTTAAGGGCGAGCTGACCGTTGAACAGCTTCAGGAGATCTTCTCTCCGAATGTAAAGAGTTTTCTGATCCCGGTGGATGATTTTGTAAAACTGAATCTGGTATCGAAGATCTCGATGACAGTATTTACTTCCGTTTTTCCGGATAAGAAGAACATGAAATTCGATGATGTCTTCGGTGTATATGTGATCGACCATCTCATGCGTCTTTCCGGCATTTACCTAGAGGATGCTAAGCAGATTCTTCGCATGTTAAGTAAATATCTTGCTGATCAGCCGAGCAAGGAATACCAGCTTCTGCTCCTTAGAAAACTCGGCGTTCCGATGACACTGCTCGTAAAGGAGGATGAGGATATCCTTCTTGAAGATAATACGGAAATAGTAGCTTGTGCTAATCTTTCTGATTTCGAAGAGGCTCTCAAAGGACAACTGATCGCATAAACGGGAGGAGAAGACTTTGGATAATGTTAATTCACGCTTCGAAGTTTTAGGTGATCCTACAAGAATGCAGATCCTCAGTATTTTAAGCCGAGGCAATAAGCTTCGTGCTAAAGATATCCTTGAACATCTGAAGATCTCTCAACCGACCCTTTCTCACCATATGCAGCTTCTTGCTTCGTCCCGGATCGTGTCCGCGGAAAAAGTCGGACGCGAGTGCTTTTATATGATCGATGAAAAAAGCATCCTGGAAATGAAGGACTGTCTTTCGGATCTCCTATCTGCACCTGCGGAGGAAGAAACGGAAACCGAGAAGAAGGTAAAGAAAGATAAGAAAAAGAAGAAAAAAGACAAGAAGAATAAGATTAAGTAGTTCACAAATTATTTCGATTGGAATATAGTGGAATAAAATAAAAAACATACGGAGGTTGTTTTATGTGGAAAGATTTTAAAGCTTTTCTTATGAGAGGAAATGTTATCGACCTGGCAACCGCAGTAGTAATCGGTGCTGCTTTTGGTAAGATCGTTACTGCGCTTGTTGATAACATCATCATGCCTTGTATCGGTATGCTGACATCCGGCGTAGACTTTGCGAACATGAAGTACGTCCTTAAGGCCGGCACATTTAATCCGGAAACACTTGAAATGGAAGGCGAAGTCGCAATCGGCTATGGTATTCTGATCAATGCCATTATCCAGTTCATCATCATCGCTTTTGTTATTTTCCTCGTTATCCGCCTCATGAACAAGGCGAAGGATAAGCTTGTGAAGAAGGAAGAGGAAGAGAAGAAGGAAGAAGAGACACCTGCAGATATCGCTCTTCTTACAGAGATTCGCGATCTCCTCAAGAAGGAAGCTTAAGTTCCTAAATAACAAAAAAATTAATATCCCTCCGGCGACGAGTTTTCAGTTAACGGTTTAGGTCGCAAGAGGGATATTTTTGTTTTTTTGTTTGAGAAATCTTGTGCCTTTTGGAAGAGACGGATACGGTTGGTGAAAATGTTTGCTGAATAAGTGAAAAACATTCATTTTTCTAGCCTTTTGCAAGGTTGATTTATATATAGCCGAATACTATAATTCATAATACGCAATAAAATATCAGGAGGGACATATGGCTAAAGTATCTTTTCAAGACGATTTATGTAAGGGCTGCGGCTTATGTGTAAATGCCTGCCCGAAGAAGATCCTGGTCCTTGATAAAGAGAGACTGAATTCTAAGGGTTATCATCCGGCTTCCTGTGTAGATCTTACTCAGTGCATCGGTTGCACATTCTGTGCGACAACTTGCCCTGATTCGGTTATCACTGTGGAAAGATAAGGAGAGATGATTATGGCAAAAAGAGTATTAATGAAGGGTAATGAGGTTATCGCTGAAGCGGCGATCCGTGCCGGATGCCGTCACTATTTCGGCTACCCGATCACACCTCAGACAGAAGTCATGCACTATATGGCCAGAGAGATGGTCAAGCATGGCGGTACTTTCGTACAGGCAGAGAGTGAAGTTGCCGCGATCAACATGGTTTACGGCGCGGCTGCTACAGGAGAGAGAGTTCTCACATCTTCTTCCTCTCCGGGAATCTCCCTTAAGCAGGAAGGTATTTCTTATATCGCAGGTGCCGAACTTCCGGCTGTTGTCGTTAACATCATGCGTGGCGGTCCTGGTCTCGGTGGTATTCTCCCGTCCCAGAGTGACTATTTCCAGGCAACAAAAGGCGGCGGACACGGTGACTACAAGAACCTGGTTATTGCGCCGGCTTCCGTACAGGAACTCTATGAGCTGACAGTGAAGGCTTTTGATCTCGCAGATCAGTACAGGATCCTCGTTATGATCCTTGGTGACGGTACAATGGGCCAGATGATGGAACCTGTTGCTTTTAAAGAGAAGGAAGATACCGTAGAAGTAGCTAAGCCGTGGGCAACCACAGGTATGCACGGTCGCGAAAAGCACAACACGATCACTTCTATCTACATCGATCCGGATGATCTCGAAGCGAAGAACCGTGAGCTCCAGGCGAAGTACAGAGAGATCGAAGAGAAGGAAGTTATGGTCGAGACCATGAATATCGAAGATGCCGAGGTAGTGATCACTGCTTACGGTACATGCTCCCGTATCTGCAAGAACGTTATCCGTCAGGCCGCCGAGCTTGGTATCAAGGTCGGTATGGTACGTCCGATCACACTGTGGCCTTTCCCGACAAAGGAAATCGCTAAGGTAGCTGATATGCCGTGTGTTAAGGGCTTCCTCGATGTTGAGCTTTCTTCCGGTCAGATGATCGAAGATGTCCGTCTTGCCGTTAACGGTAAGAAGCCGGTCTTCTTCCACGGTCGTATGGGCGGTAATCTGCCGACCCAGAAGGAGATTCTGGATGAAATCGTAAAGATTCATAAGGGGGATATGTAAGATGGCAGTTGTATTCCAGAAAACAAAAGGTCTGACAGATAAGCCGTTCCATTACTGCCCGGGTTGTATGCACGGTATCATTCACCGCCTCATCGCGGAAGTAATGGAGGAGATGGATATTCTCGACAAGACCATCGGTGTAGCATCTGTAGGATGCACATATAATAACTATGATTATTTTTCCTGCGACATGGTACAGGCAGCTCACGGCCGTGCTCCGGCGGTAGCTACCGGTATCAAGCGCTGCAAGCCGGAAGAGATGGTATTCACCTATCAGGGTGACGGCGACCTCGCTTCCATCGGTACGGCAGAAATCGTTCACGCCGCAGCACGTGGTGAGAAGATCTGCACTTTCTTCGTAAACAACGCTGTTTACGGTATGACTTCCGGTCAGATGGCTCCAACCACACTTCTCGGTCAGGTTACAACAACCTCTCCGCTGGGTCGTGATGCCGAGACACGTGGTTATCCGATCAACGTCAGTGAGATGCTTTCCACATTGACCGGTGCCGTTTATATCGAGCGTGTTGCACTGTTTGACTTCAAGCATATCCAGGAAGCTAAGAAGGCAATTGCAAAGGCTTTCCGTGTCCAGCAGGCAGGTCTCGGTTTTGCAATGGTCGAGTTCCTTTCCACTTGCCCGACAAACTGGGGAAAAGAGCCGATCGAGGCGCTTGAGTGGTGCAAAGAGAAGATGGTTCCTCAGTATCCGCTGGGCGTTTTCAAGGGACAGGATCTGGAGGTGTAATGACATGATTGATTTTTCTATTATTCTTGCCGGATTCGGTGGTCAGGGTGTTCTTTCTGCAGGTAAGATGGCTGCGGAGTCTGCTTTGATCGAAGGTAAAGAAGTTTCCTGGTTCCCGTCCTACGGTCCGGAAATGCGTGGTGGTACAGCGAACTGTTCCGTAGTTATTTCCGATGAGCCGATCGGTTCTCCGGTCATCAACGAACCGGATGTTCTCATCGCGTTGAACCAGCCGTCTCTTGAGAAGTTCGAAGATACCCTGAAGCCGGGTGGAATCATTATCATTGACAGTTCTCTGGTAAAGGTCACACCGAAGCGTACGGATATCCGTTTCATCCCGATCAACTCTTCTGAGATCGCATCTGAACTCGGTTCCATGGCATATGCAACTATCGTTCTTCTCGGATGCGTATCTGCAGCGACAGGTGCTTTTACAAGAGAGTCCTTTGAAAAAGCACTGTATGACGTTCTGCCGGAAAGAAGACATCACATGATCCCGAACAACTTAAATGCGTTCGATAAGGGCGCTGAGTTCGCTAAACAGTAAGTTCCCGCTAAACCGGTTGAGAAGTTAACAAAATATTAACAAAGCCTTATATCTGTTGGTATTAAGGCAAGTAATTGTGACATGTGATAAAAGAGAGTCGAAAAATCGGCTCTCTTTTGTTAATTATGCTAGAAACTTTCTCAAGGTTGATTTATAATATATGAAATGAATGAACGTGGGTGCATATGCCCGCGCGAGTAGGAGATATCACATGGATCAAGCGTATCTTTTCAACACGGGAAAGGACTACAAGAGTTATAACTATCTTGGTTCAAGACCCTATGAGAAACCGGACGGTGAGAAGGGCTTCCTTTTCCGTGTCTGGGCTCCGAACGCGAAAGCTGTAAGTGTAGTCGGTGACTTCAACGACTGGAACCCGGAATCGTACTATCTTTTTAGGATCGGCGATTCCGGTATCTGGGAAGGCTACATTGCCGGCGCGAAACAATGGGACCGCTATAAGTATCATGTTTACGGTGCGGACGGATCTGAGGTCAATAAAGTTGATCCGTATGCACGTCATTGCGAGACACGTCCTGCCGATGCATCGATCCTTTATGATTCGAATGACTACACCTGGCATGACGAAGATTTCACAAGTAAGCGCGTGCATGCCAACACTCCCCGCCCGATCTCCATCTATGAGATCCATTTGGGCTCATGGCGCCGTCATGAAGACGGTAATTTCATGAATTATCGCGAGATCGCCAAGGAACTCGCCAAATACTGTAAGAAAATGGGATATACCCATGTTGAGCTGATGCCGATCCTTGAGCATCCTCTTGATGACTCCTGGGGATATCAGGTCATTTGTTATTATGCGGTCACCAGCCGGTTCGGAACGCCTGCTGACTTTAAGTATTTCGTTGACCATCTGCATAAGAACGGTATCTCGGTGATCCTGGACTGGGTACCGGCGCATTTCCCGAAGAATCAGGAAGGCCTGGTCCGCTTTGACGGAACCGCCTGCTATGAGTATAAAGACCCGAGGATCGGGGAACATAAAGAATGGGGTACTTTCGTATTTGATTATTCCAAGGCGGAAGTACAGTCGTTCCTGATCAGTAACGCTGTTTTCTGGATCGAGGAATTCCACCTCGACGGTATCCGCATGGATGCGGTTTCCAGCATGCTCTATCGTGACTACGGAAGGACGGAGTATATCCCGAATATCTACGGCGGTACGGACAATCTTGAAGCGATCGATTTTATCAGAAATCTCAACACCATCATGTCGGAGAACTATCCGTATGTCATGATGATCGCCGAAGAATCCACGGCTTGGCCGAAAGTTTCCCATTCCGTTTCTGACGGGGGGCTCGGGTTCACGCATAAGTGGAATATGGGATGGATGCATGATACGCTGGACTATTTCCAGACGGATTCTTACGCAAGAGAGTGGCATCACGACCAGTTCTGCTTCTCGATGATGTATGCCTTCTCCGAGAACTTTATCCTCAGTCTTTCCCATGACGAAGTCGTACACGGAAAGAAGAGCCTGATCGACAAGATGCCGGGCGACAACTGGAGAAAATTCGCCAATCTGCGTCTGATGTTCCTTTATATGATGGCCCATCCGGGTGCGAAACTGAATTTCATGGGCGCAGAATTCGGCCAGTTCATCGAATGGCGTTTCTATGAGCAGCTCGAATGGTTCATGCTGCAATATGAGTCGCATAAGCTTCTTTCGGATTTTGTTGCGGATCTCAATCATTTCTATATCAAGAACCCGCAGATGTGGCAGGACGATCATTCCTGGGGCGGCTTCGAGTGGGTCGATGCTTCTGACGTGAAGAACAATGTGTTTGTATTCAAGCGTAAGGGAGTCGCGAATCAGGAAGATATCTATGTGGCCTTGAATATGGTTCCCGTTCCGCTTGAGAACTATAACATCGGTGTGACGGAAAAGGGTAAGTATAAGATCCTGATGAACACGGATGACATGAA
Source organism: uncultured Clostridia bacterium (assembly GCA_905235455.1). Lineage (GTDB taxonomy): Bacteria > Bacillota > Clostridia > Saccharofermentanales > Saccharofermentanaceae > Scatonaster. Next base: position 2,438 of record CAJOLL010000026.1, on the reverse strand, counting down.
GTACGGCGGTTCCGGATATCCGGACGGTTCGGACGAAAAGGGTGTCTTTAGGACGAAGGAAGAGGGATGGAACGGTAAGCCTTATCATATTTCCGTCAATCTCCCACCCCTCGGCGGTATATATTTTAAGAGATTAAAAAAGTAAGAAAATAGAAATCGGAGGTTCTAGTTATGGCGAAAGCGCAAGTAGTCGCAATGATTTTGGCAGGAGGTCAGGGCTCCCGTCTAGGTGTTTTGACAAAGAATATTGCGAAACCGGCCGTTCCGTTCGGAAGCCGTTATCGCATCATCGATTTCCCGCTTTCCAATTGCGCAAATTCAGGAATTGAAACGGTGGGTGTTCTGACTCAGTACCAGCCTTTGGCTTTAAATACCTATATCGGTAACGGTCATCCGTGGGATCTCGACCGTAATAACGGCGGTGCATTTATCCTGCCGCCTTTCCAGAAGACGGGAAAGAGCGACTGGTATAAGGGTACTGCAAACGCGATCTACCAGAACCGCGATTTTATCGACGATTGCGAACCGAAGTATGTGCTGATCCTTTCCGGTGACCATATCTACAAGATGAACTATGCAGAGATGCTCCGTCAGCATATAGAAAATGAAGCCGACGCGACTTTGGCCGTTCTCGAGGTACCGTGGGAAGAGGCTTCCCGTTTTGGTATCCTGAATACCAAGGAAGACAGTGACGTCATCACGGAGTTTGTGGAGAAGCCGGCCAAGCCGGAGAGTAACCTCGCTTCCATGGGTGTTTATATCTTTACCTGGGATGTTCTTCGAAAAGCACTTGTCGAGGATGAGGAAGATCCCAAGTCCAACAATGACTTCGGTAAGAATATCGTTCCGTTGCTTTTGAATCAGAGTAAGAAGCTCTGTGCGTACCGCTTCTCAGGTTACTGGAAGGACGTTGGAACGATCTCTTCGCTTTGGGAATCCAATATGGATATTCTCGATCGTCCGCATGAGATTAATCTCATCGACCGTTCCTGGAGGATCTACAGCAGAAATCCGGTTAAACCTTCGCAGTTCCTGGGGGAAAGTGCAGAAGTAAGAGGATCCGCGCTGACAGACGGTTGCCAGATCTTCGGATCTGTGCAGCATTCGGTTCTTTCCAACTCGGTTACGGTTGAAAAGGGTGCCTACGTAAAAGACTGTGTGCTTTTCCCGGGTGTTACCGTTAAGTCCGGTGCACATCTTAACCGCTGTATCGTAGCTTCCGGCACAATCATCGGTGAGAACGTCAAGGCCGGTTCCGACGTCAAGGGCAAGAGCCCGTATCTGAATGAGAAGATCTGCCAGGAAGGTATCGTAGTTATCGAAGGCGGACTCCGTATTAAGGACAATGCCGTCATCCCTGCTAATTGTCAGGTTGATAAGGATATACGTGTTCCCGCGAAAGACAATGTGATCGAAGAGATCTTTCGTGTATGACAGGAAGTTGGGAGGAATAAAAAATGTTTATAGATGCAATGGGTTTGATCCTTGGTGATAACAAAAAGATTACGCTTGGTGAGCTTTCCAAACCGAGAGCTCTGTCCGCTATCCCGTTTGGCGGAAGATACCGTATTATCGACTACATGCTGTCGAATATGGTGAACTCCGGTATTAAGAATATCGGTATTCACACATATACGAAATATAAGTCCCTCATGGACCACTTGGGAACAGGGTCTTCCTGGGATCTCGACAGAAAGAATTCCGGCGGACTTCATATCCTGCCGCCGTACGTAAACTCGGAAGCCACATCGGTACAGGGTGATGAGGAAATGGCAGGCCTTTTGGACTTTGTCCGTTCCAGCACCGCTTCTTATGTCATCATGGCGGCAAGTAATGTCATCCTGAATACGACATTTACGGAATTCGTAGAAGACTTCAAGGCTTGCGGTGCAGATATCTCCGTTATGTATAACAGAGACGGCACGAAGTTCGGCGGCCCGAACTACATCCTCGATATAGACAGAAGAGGCTGGGTAAAAGATATGCTTTTCAATCCGGAGAAAAGTTCTTTTACCAAGAGCAGTATGGGGATCATCTGCATGAGAAGAGAGCTTCTCATCGACCTCATCGCCGAGATGATGGCCAGAGGCACCAATCATGTAGGTATCCATTCATTTGTAAAGAAGTATGACACACTCCGTGTACACGCTTATGAATACAAGGGTCTGGTGCTTCGTATCAACAATGTACAGTCCTATTTCAATTCGTCCATGATGCTTCTGAATAACCAGATCCGTGCCGAACTGTTCTGGAACGGTATCCCGATCTTTACAAAGGTTAAGGATGAAGCTCCGACGCTGTACTCTGATGACTGCAAAGTGACTGACGCGATCGTTTCCGACGGCTGCCGAATCTCCGGTAACGTAACTGAGTCGATCCTTTTCCGTGGAGTTGCGGTCAGTAAGAACTGTACGATCAAAAATTGCGTGATCATGCAG
>CAJOLL010000025.1 GCA_905235455.1 uncultured Clostridia bacterium | reverse complement strand
GAAGGATTCGAACCTTCGTTAATGGATTCAAACGGAGTTCTGACGAAGGAATTGACGGCTTTTTTGGCGATCATGAAAGCAAAGTCGTTGACCTCGTCATAGCCGAGATCTTCTTCGTGCTGCCAGTCGTAGGTGGAAGAGATCTTCGCGACCATGTCGCCGATACCGGAATAGAGGAAGCGGACCGGTGCGCTCTTGATGACGTCTGTATCTACGAGGATACCGAAAGCAAGTTTCGCCGGAAGGGATCTTCTGTGCCCGCCGATCGTCAGGGATGCGCTCGAACTGGAAAAACCGTCCGATGAGGAACTGGTCGGCACGCTGATAAACGGGATATGAAGCAGAAAACCGATATACTTAGCGGCATCGATAACTTTTCCGCCGCCCATACCGACGATTGCTTTTGTCTTATTCGGGATCTGGAACGCCAGGTCCGAGATGTCGTTATAATCCACGGTGTCCATTTCCTGATGATGCAGGATCGTAACGCCGGCTTCTTCGCAGGACTTAAATACCGTTTCTCCGAACATGGAGATCAGCCCGTTCCCGAAAAGGATGGTGACCTCGGTCAGATCGGCGTCTTTCAGGTATGTGCCGATCTTTGAAGTGACACCTTTTTCTATCTTAAGGATGGAAGGAATGTTGATGTGGTTCTTGTTCATTTGAGGACCTCCTTCACCACTTTAGTCAAGTCACTGAACTTCTCTATTTCCGGTACGGGGACATTGATCGTGCCGAATCCGTATTTAGCATGGATAAACAGAAGCCCCGCTTTTGCCGTGGCATCGTAATCGCTCTGGATATCTCCCACATAGCAGGCTTTTGTAAGCTTATTTCTTTCGGCCATGAGCTTGATGTTTTCATCTTTCTGCAGGAAGTTATTTCCATAGCACTCGATATCCTCGATCAGACAGGACGGATCTCCCCACGGGACCTTAAAGTATTCGAGGAATGCCTCGATGTAGCCGGCCTGGCAGTTGCTGACGATGTAAAGGTGGTAGCCATTCTTTTTCAGCTTCTCCCATGTTTCAAAAACATCCGGGTAAAGCGTGCCGCCGTGTTCTCTTAAATAATCGTTTTCGTAGTTCTCGCAGGCTTCACGAAGAGCATTTCGCTGCTTGCCTTTTTTCGTATATGTAAAGAGGGTATCAGCGATGACATCCATCGGCTTACCCATGACGCTCTTGATATCGTCCTGGGTAACAGACTTGTCAAACCCTGCTTCTTTTATCTTTACTGTCCATGCTTTGGCAACGTTCTCGGAGCTGTCCCAGACCGTACCGTCCATGTCGAAGATAATTCCTTTTCTCTCTTCCATAATCTCTTCTCCCTCAGGTTTTATTCATTTTACCATAATGTGATAAGTATCACTTGTTTTCGATGAAATTGTGGTACCCTATAACGTGGCATTTAATAAAGCATGGCTTTACCAAATCTTTACCTTTTCGATAAATAAATTAGCGATTGCTTTAGAAAAGATGTCTATCATGAAGGAGACATGAAACAGGGAGGATATTATTTTATGCATACGCTGGAAGCGAAAAATCTGAGCAAATCATTTACGCTCAGTGAGGGGCAGAGACGCACGCTGGATCTTCCGTCCAGAAAAAAGGTAGCGGTAGATGATATCAGTTTTACTTGCCACTCAGGTGAAGTTTTCGGCCTTTTAGGACCGAATGGTGCGGGTAAGACGACTACCATGAGAATGCTGGCGACACTGATCAAGCCGGACAACGGTGACGTCCTTTACGACGGCAAAAGCATCAAGGGCGATCAGCTTGCCATCAAGAACAATTTTGCATTTCTGACAACGGATCTGGCACTGGATAAAAAATCCACGGCAAACGACATGTTCGATTATTTCGCGGGACTTTATCATATACCGAAGGAAAAGGCAGACGAAAGAAAGAAAGAGCTCTTCTCCCAATTCGGAGTAGATGCTTTTGCCGAAACAAAGATCAGCAAACTCTCTCAGGGTATGAGACAGAAAGTATCGTTGGTCATCTCGGTCATTCATGATCCGGATTTCATCATTTTCGATGAGCCGACCAACGGACTGGATATTATCGCTTCGCGCGATGTTCGTGAGTTTATCCTTCAAATGAAAGAACAAGGGAAATGCATGATCATTTCCACCCATCTTTTCGATCTGGTCGAGAAGATCTGTGACCGCGCGGCTATGATCGTCAACGGTAAGATCGTCGTCAACGACACCCTGCCAAATCTTATGCAGGGACGTTCTCTGGAAGATTCTTTCTACGACATCTACACGCAGTATCAGAATAAGTGATTACGAAAGAAACAGATTAAGACAGGTGAAAGATTATGTTTAAAGATATTTCCACAGTATATAAGAAAGAGATCAAATCAATCTTAAAAGACAAAGCGATCCTTTTGATGTGCATTCTTCTTCCGTTTGGCATGATGTTCTTGGAAGGCTATCTGATGACGGCCTTCGGTGGGACAGACGCGAACGAAGAGACGACCTACAATGCATACTGCATCAATGCTCCGCAGGAGCTGTTCGAAGGCTTAAAGGCGATCGGTTTTTCCGATAAGGAAGTTGATAAAGAAACCACTATCGAGAACATTAAAAATAAAGAAGACAAGATGCTCGTCATTTTCCCGGAAAACTTCGCGATCGATCCGGAAGGCATTAATGTTCCGAACATCGAGATCTATTTCAATTCTTCAGATAATGATTCTCTGAAGCTTCGCGAGAAGATCTCCACGCTTTTAGATGCGCTCCGCCCGGAGGTGTTTACGATCAACGCGGATACTTCCGTTACATACGATCTCGGCGATGAAGAATATCAGGCAAAGAACCTGATCGCAAGTATGGTGCCGGGACTTCTGGTCATGACGATCATCTATGGTATCATGTCACTTGCAAGTAACATTATTGCGGGCGATAAGGAAAGCAACTTCCTCAACACCGTTCTGATCACTCCGGTAAGAAGATCAAGTGTTGCCATCGGTAAAGCACTTGCCGTCATGACGGCTGCCGGCATCAGTGCGATATCCGCTTTTGCGGGCCTTGCCTACCTGATGTCAAAGTTTAATGAGCTGTTAGGTGAATATGCAGTTTCTTATGCGGCAAAAGACTATATTATGACATTCGTCGTCATCATCTGCGAAGCCTTTGCTCTTGTAGGACTGATCCTGATCATCTCCACGCTGGCAAAGACCGCACGTCAGGCACAGACACTTTCCGTCCTCCCGATCATGATCCTTTTTCTCGGCTCCTTCCTGACATCTAATGCAGGGTTCGATGCAGTGCTTTCATCTTTAGGCAGCAAGAACTATCTGATCCCGATGTGGAACGCTTCGTATCTGACAAAGAACATTCTCCTTTCCGGAGTATCTACGACCGATATCCTGATCACCTGTGTGATCAACATCGTATTTGGTATCTTCTGTCTTGGTGTTGTCAGCACACTGTTTAATAACGAAAAGATCGTTAACGAGTAAAAAGCATACCCGATAGTTGCAAATGAATGGATCCCCAAAGTGATATGTACCCGGAATTCTGAATGCATTGAATACTGAATAAGTTCTAACATATGGATGCTTTCCTGTAAATTGCAGGAGGCATCCATTTTGTTTTTTGCCTAAAACGTGCGGTTTTTTGAATTTTTCTTCGTTGCCTCATTGAAGTGATCCTGAGACAAAGGTATACTCTGATTTAGGATGTTAAGTTTCACACATATAGGAGGATTTTTTAAAATGGCAAAATTCATTAGGTCGGCACTGGTCGTGCTGATCATTTTTCTGATGGTTGGATTGACAAGTGATCCGACCAAAATCGCAGGTGTAAAGTTCAAGCTGCTCCTACTGCGTCTGAAAGGAACAGGGCAGTTATGGATCTGAGAGATATGGCATATATACAGTGGAAGACCAGTTCTTCATTGTATATTTGGAAGCACACTTACACACCAAATATTGTTTATAAAGGTATGCCGTATACGCAAACTTACAACACAACGTATAGCGATTTTCTCTCGAGAGGCAAACTGAATTATCAAACAAACATACTGACTTATAACGGAAATGCGAAAGTCGGAAATGATTGTTCAACTGTACCCGCTTTGGCATGGAAGTTTAAGTTTCCGTCTATTCAATATGCAAACATCTACACCGGCGATTACTTGTCATGTGCAAAGACCGGGGCGAATTCTACGTATCGTTTGGTGAATGTGGGAACCTATACGATTGATTCAGATTCCACACTGGAGTATACGTCTAAACAGACTGTTGATATGACCAAGTACTATAATCAACTAAAAAAAGGCGACTGTTGTTTGAAATATACTAGTGGGGCTAAACATGTTATTTTCGTTGAAGCTGTCGGATCGGGATGCGTGTATATTACTGATCAGATTGGATGGTCAGATGGTGGCGTCATTATTACAAAATGACGTGGGCAGAGTTGAAGCGGGAAGGATATGTTCCTATGGGTTTTTCCTGAGGAGTTCTGATTCATGAATGTAGTAAGACGAATTTCTCTAATTCTATGTATTTCTATTGCCATCACTTCTTTAACTGCTTGTAAGCGTTCTCAATCAGAAAAAACGGATTCATCCGTCCCGGTGACAGAGCAGAGCCAAACTTCGCTTTCTCTGAATCCGGATGGTCCGGTTTCTTACTTTGGGAGTGTAGTAATTGATACGCAGATTGTGGAAAATGCGAATAAGCAGACAGTGTACGGAGGCCTAGTTACCGATAGTGACATTTGGGTGTTTGTCGGAACCGAAGAGGGATTCTTCATGGAAGAATTCAGTTTGCAGGGAAGTATGGAGGATCGTATCAAACTTGACTTCGGTGCATACTCTGCTGATTACTGCATGCTTTTTACACATGAGGATTCCATACTCTTTGCTTTGAGCAACTATAGCGAGATGAGTGTTTATACATTCGATCCTGATACACGTAGCACAGCTCCTGTGATCCATGTGAATATGGATGACGATATGCGTTTTGGCGAAGTTATTGCGCTTCGGGATAACACGATTTATGTGTCCATGTGGGCTCCTTCCGGTAATATCTCGTGCAGAGGATATGATCTTTCTGATGGAAGTGTAAAGATAAAACTTGCTGACAGTGCTCAGACAGAGTGTTTCTTTTGGAAAGGAGAACAGCTGTATACTCTGGGTCAGCAGCTCAGTCCTACGGAGTATGAGCTGCTGTCTGTGAACAGCGAGATGAAACTTAAACAGGCAGGTACGATCACAATGCCTGAATACCCGAGATGTCTACGGAATATAGATGGTAAACAATATCTAGAAAGTGGAAGCGGGATTTGGATACTTGAAGAATCCACGGGCAGCTGGAGACAATTCGTGGACTGGAATCATGCTGAAGTCAGTCAAGCCGGAAAGGACGAGTACACGGTTTCGAAAGACGGAAGTTCGATCTTCGTGTGGGAGCGGCATGAAATGAAGGCGGCTTTCCTTTTCCCGGATGATGACCCGACAGAGGGCAAGACCGTACTCAAGGTTGCAGGAGAAATGATCACCTATAATGAAAAATACCAGTGGATCATGGAGACCTTCAACAAAAAAAGCGAGAAGTATGCGATTGAACTTGTCGATTACGAATCTATTCTGGATCCGAATGGTTTTCTTGATTCGGAAGGATATGTCGACTATACCGCATACAAAAATGCACTGGATGACCAACTTTGGAAGGTGCTAATGTACGGAGACGGTCCCGATATATTTATTCGAAATCGGTTTTACTTGGACGGTAGCGGTCGTATAGATACGAAATTCTTTGAATACGGCGGACTCTTCATGGATCTGAAACCAGCTTATGACAGCATGGGAACAGCATGGAAAGATCAGTATCTGACTAACCTGACAGACGCGATGAAAAACAATGGCGCGCTCTATACGATTCCGTTGTTCTATACGTTATTATCTCTTGAAAAAGAGAAAGACTGTAATATGGACAAAACGGCTACTTATGTCAGTTGGGCCGAGTACATGGATCAGTATGCAGACGGGAGAGCATTGATATGGTCTAGTGGACCGGATTATCTTCGAGATACTCTTTGCCACGATCTATCTTCGTTTATTGATAAGGAAAAGCACGAAGCCCACTTCGATAATCCGGAATTCCGTGCTCTGCTACATCTGGCAAAAGAACATTGCTTGAGCAGTCAGGAGATCGAAAATGTAACTCAAAGAGAATGCGTATTAAGTAACTGGACCCTTATTGCCGAATATACTGGCGAAATCATTTCGGGTTCTTATGAATCCAGGCCTTCCAGAGACCCCTATGGATGCATCTCCGCATCGGGGGTAGAAATGTGTTTCTGGCCGATAGAGAATGTATCTGTTTCGACAAGTTGTAAGGACGAAGAAGGTGCGTGGGAATTTATCTGCTTTCTGCTTTCGGAAGAGTGTCAGTCATACGATGTCAGGAATCCCAGGTATTCTTTGGGTGATTATCCTGTCCGATGGGATTCTTTGGAAGAGATGTTTGAGTTTTTGGAGAATCCGCTAGAGCATGAAGAATTCTGGAGATACAAAGCAATCGGGGACGACGATTGGTCGATTGAAGACGAACCCGCGCTTACGGAAGAGGAAAAGAGCACCTTTGTGGAAACGATCCGTTCGACCCATATGGTTTTCTATCCTGACATAGAGATCATAGACATCGTCATGGAAGAAACTGCTCCCTGGTTTTCGGATCAGAAGAGCATGGATGAAGTGATAGATCTTCTCAACAAACGGGTTCAACTGGTGCTGGACGAACGCAGTACGTAAGATTCTGAATCGATAGAATGGAGGCTGCCTCGTGTGATATGCTACCCCCAAGTAGCACACCATTGTATCTTGAGGCAGCCTTTTTTGACAAGAACTTATCCGACAGACGATCAAAAAGTTCGAAAAAACTTTCTTGAGAGATTTGCAACAAAACAAAAAATCGTCTCGTCGTATATGCAGAATGACCTTGCGATTGATATCATAATTCTTAATGCAAAAACACTTAGATCGCGAAGTCGAAAAGCTTTGAAAAAGAGAGGAAAAAGAAAATGAAAAAGCGAGTAGCCGCATTATTGATCGCATCCGTAATTATGTCTATGGCGGCCGGATGCACAGGAAAAAAGGATGCCAAGAATTCTTCCAAGAAAAACAAGGAGGGAGAAGATCCGGTCAGCGAAATGACACTGGATGTTCCCACGGTAAAGAGAGAGAACGGGAAACAGGCGGTTTTCGAGCTGTCTGCGACAGGTGATAAGACCATGTCGGAAGAAGAACTGAAAAAGGCTTATTCCGAATTCATCTTCGGACTTATGAAAAAATGTGCAGAAGATTCCCAGGACGAAAATGTTCTGATCTCATCAGATTCCATTCTTTTCGCACTGGAGATGGCTGCAGCCGGAGCTGATGGTGATACACTTACCCAGATGATGAATACGATGGTGCCGGGAGCGGGTAATGATCAGGCTTTCCGCTTCGGTGTCGACCGCATGAATTCTCTGAAGAACAATTCACTTCAGGTAGCCAACTCCGTCTGGCTCAACGAAGCAAAACACGATCACGTCTATGAAGATTATCTCGATTATGTAAGAAAGAATTTCGACGCAGGTGTATCTGTTCTTCCTTTTAATCAAAGCGGAGCCGATACGATCAATCAGTGGGTAGAAGAAAAGACGAAAGACAGGATCCATGATCTGATCAATCAGCTGGATTCCGATAGCCTGATGGTCCTTGTCAATGCCATCACTTTCGACGGCAAATGGAAGACCGGATACGAAGATTACCAGGTCAGCACAGGCGTATTTACCAACGGCAAGGGAGAAAGATCTACTCAGACATTCCTTTCCTCGACCGAATCACTGTATCTTTCTAACAGTGAGGCGCAAGGCTTCCTTAAGGAATACGATGACGGGAAGTATGCCTTTATGACGATTCTTCCGAACGACGAATCGATCGATATCAACGCATTCATGGCGGATATGACATCTGACGAATACTGGGAATTCTGGGAAAGCATGGATGCTTCAAGCGGCGTTTATACCATGATGCCGGAGTTTAAAGCGGAGTATGGGGTCTCGCTTCCGGGCATTTTACAGGAAATGGGCATGACCGATGCTTTTGACTCAGGAAAAGCAGACTTCTCCAATATGGCCAAGACTCAGCCTTATATCTCCGATGTGATCCACAAGACTTTTATCGAAGTCGACAGAAATGGTACAAAGGCCGCAGCGGCTACGGCAGTAGTTGTGGAAGATGCATGTGTGGAACCGGTAGTAGTCCGCGAGGTCATCTGCAACCGTCCGTATGCGTACGCGATCGTAGATATGGAAACAGGTCTTCCGGTATTTCTCGGAACCGTTGAAGATATCGAATCAGCAGAAAATGCCTGATTTAGGAAACGGTTGATCAATAGAAAATGTCTGAATAATGGAATCCTCCTTCTTGAACCATAAAGAGAGCCGGCATCTGAAAGGTGCCGGCTCATTCATATTCGGTTGCATGTCAAGTGCTTTTCCAGAATATTCACAAAACTACTCATATAAAATATTGCTTCTTTTAGCAGATTGATCGTTCAATAAAACCATCAAGACTAAGGAGACCTTGCATGGAGAGTTTGATGATTGAACTGATGAGCAGAAAGAAACAATTAGAAGAGATTATTTCTTCGGCTGAGAATAGACTGCAAACGGCGCCTGAGGGGAATCTGCGTATTGATCACAACAAAGGAAAGACACGCTATTTTCAAGTGTTGTCGAAGGCCACGTCCGGTGTATATATTCCGCAAGAGGGACAGGCGCTGGCAGGAGAACTCGCCGAAAAAAGATTTGCGGAGAAGTTGCTTTCTTCTTCGAAAAGAGAGTTGGTTTTCATAGAACGGTATATCGCCTTTCTCAAGGATCAAAGCGCGGATCACGTGTACAGAAAACTCAGTGAAGACAGGAAGAAACTGATAAATCCGGTTCTTTTCGATGGGAAAAACTATGCTTCCATGTGGATAACACATCCATTTTCCAAGAATCCGCAATTTACGGAAGGATTGATATTCAAGACAAAGCGTGGCGAGATGGTCCGTTCCAAGTCGGAGGTCCTTATCGCGAACATTTACTATGAGCTCGAGATTCCCTATAGATACGAGTGCCCGATTACTCTGGAGGATGGAAGTGTGAGGTACCCTGATTTCACTCTTTTGGATCTTGCTCATCACCGCACAGTCTATCATGAACATCTAGGGCTGCTTGAGACTGCTGAGTACAGAAAAGCCACTCTTCTGAAACTTCGGGAATACAGACAGGTTGGAATCTATGCAGGAAAGAATCTGATACTTACTTCGGAGACGGCATATGCGCCGTTTGATCCGGAACAGTTTCGCAGACGCATCCGGGATTCGTTTATGGTCGACGTACTAAAAAAGATCTACAAGTGACAAATTTTGCTGAATTTGAAGTTAGTCACTCGGAAAAAACAGGGAGAGGTGACTAAAAGCGGTTTTTTGAAATTTAGTCCATCGAAAATCCTCGATTTGAGTGACCAAAAATGAAAAAAAGAAAATTAGTCCATCGAAAATCGAAAAAACAGGTGACTAAAAAAGTAAAATCGGAAATAAGTCCATTAAAAAACGATTTTCTGGGTGACTAAACTCGCGAAACGGAAATTTAGTCCATTGAAAGAACCAGTAAAGGGAGCCATGACACGCTTGCAGGTGTGAAATCCGGCCCCCGCCCGGAGATCAGGCCGGATTCTTCGAAGGCCTCTCTATTTGCCGTGTCCTCTTTCTCCGACTATTCAAAAGCCCCGTGTGATTCGAAAATCCAAGGGGCTTTCTGTATGTGGCGCTCCGAGCAGGAATCGAACCCGCATTGGCAGTACCGGAAACTGCAGTCCTATCCGTTGAACGATCGAAGCATCTGGTTCCCTAAAGTAAGGAAATGAACAGAAGTAATTATAGCGGTTCGGGAGGGGGATTTCAACCAAACAATCGAAACGGTGAAGCAGGTCCGTTTTACTCTGCCGTCGAAACGGCGGAGTAGTCCGATTTACTTTTTCTTCAGGATCTCTTCGCTGTCTAAAAGGATGGTGAAAGGCCCCTGGTTTTCTATTGATACTGCCATATCCGCACCGAAGATCCCGGTCTGCACGATCGGGATCTGATTTTTGCAGGAACTGATGATGTACTCGTAAAGTTCATTTGCCAGATCGGCAGAGCCGGCGTTGATGAAGGACGGGCGGTTGCCGTGATGACAGTCGGCATAAAGTGTGAACTGAGAAATGAGAAGCAGGCTTCCGCCGACGTCGGAAAGGCTTAAGTTGGTTTTTCCGTTCTCATCCCGGAAGATCCGAAGACCCAGGAGTTTCTTGACCATGCCGTCGGCGATCTCTCGGGTATCCGTATTACATACGCCGATAAAAACAAGAAATCCGTGGTCGATCGAACCGACGGTTTGGCCGTCGACATCCACTTGTGCCGAGGTCACGCGCTGGATCAAAAATCGCATAGAAAAGTACTCCTTTTTGACCGAATTGTTATGTAGACAGCATATCAAAATGTGTTATAATTGCAAAGAGCCGTTGAAAAAGGCTGACGAGCTTCTCAAGAATTGTTCGCGAGGAGCTTTTTTATTTGGTATCAGAGAAGGACGAATAGGTCTCGTCTTTCTGAAAAGGGGCGTGAATTGTATGTTTAAAGAAGGCTTTAGCAATGAAAAGTATGTACAGATGCAGTCGCAGAAGATCCGTGACCGAATCGGAAAGTTCGGCGGTAAGCTCTATCTGGAATTCGGCGGCAAGCTCTTCGATGACTACCACGCTTCCCGTGTTCTTCCGGGTTTTGAGCCGGACAGTAAAGTAAAGATGCTTCTCGAACTGAAGGACGAAGCCGAGATCGTTATCGCAATCAGCGCAGACGCTATCGAGAAGAATAAAAGAAGAGGTGACCTCGGCATCACATACGACCAGGAAGTGCTCCGCCTGATCGATGCTTTTACCGAGATCGGGCTGTATGTGGGATCCGTTACGATTACCCAGTACACGAACCAGCCTCTGGCCGAGCAGTTTGCTAAGAGACTGCATCAGCTGGGCATCAAAGTCTATAAGCAGTATCCGATCGCGGGCTATCCGATGAACGTCCCGCTGATCGTAAGTGACGAAGGTTACGGCAAAAACGAATATATCGAGACGACCCGTTCCCTCGTCGTCGTGACGGCTCCGGGCCCGGGTTCCGGAAAGATGGCGACCTGCCTTTCCCAGCTTTATCACGAAAATATCCGCGGCATCAAGGCCGGCTATGCGAAGTTTGAGACCTTCCCGATCTGGAGCCTGCCGCTGACGCACCCTGTCAATATCGCATACGAAGCGGCAACTGCTGACTTGGCGGATGTGAACATGATCGACCCGTTCCACCTCGAGGCGTACGGCGAGACCACGGTCAACTACAACCGCGACGTAGAGATATTCCCGGTCGTTAACGCAATCTTCGAAAAGATCTACGGCGAGTCTCCGTACAAGAGTCCGACGGATATGGGCGTTAACATGGCAGGATTTGCCATCGTGGATGATGAGGCCTGCAAAGAAGCAAGTAAGCAGGAGATTATCAGAAGATATTTCCAGGCTAAGTGCATGGTCCGTCAGGGTCTGTCTGAAGGACAGGATGTCAGTAAGATCGAACTTTTGATGAATAAATCCGGTATCGAGATCAATGACCGCCGTGTCGTTTCCGCGGCGCTCGTCCGTGCCGAGTCCACACATGGACCGGCTGTAGCCCTCGAGCTTCCAGACGGACAGATCGTCACCGGTAAGAACTCCGAATTCCTCGGAGCTTCGGCGGCCGTCCTTCTGAATGCACTGAAAGTCCTCGGCGGTATCCAGCATGAGATTCCCTTGATCTCACCTAACGTAATCGAGCCGATCCAGGATCTGAAAGTCAACCACATGGGCAACCATAACCCGAGACTGCATACGGATGAAGTACTGATCGCGCTGGCCATGAGTGCCGCGACAAACCCGGTCGCCGAGCTTGCGATGCAGCAGATCAATAACCTCCGTCACAGCGACGCGCACTCCACCACGATCCTTTCCGGCGTGGACGAGGGTGTGTTCAGAAAACTCGGCATCAACATCACCTGTGAGCCGGAATACGCGAAGAAGAAACTCTATAACAAGTAATAGGGTAAGTTTGCATGGCGGTCTGCAAGTATTGTAAACACGATAATCCGGAAGGCGTCTCGTTCTGCAGGAACTGTGGTAATTCGCTGGATAAAGAGTTTTCGAAGAGCGATTCCGCGCAGGATCCGTCCCTGAATTCTGCGGGTATGTCTTCGCCTTCTGCATCGGTCATCCCGATGCCGCTCCCGGTCGAAAAGCCGTATACCGAGGAGCCTTCTTATCCGGGTACCCCTACTCCGCCAAAAACTCCTGAACAGGTCCCGTATGTGGCGGCAGAGGGACCGAACTCCCGCCGTTCCGAGGAAGCGAACACGATTCCTTTCAATGATAAAGACAGGAAGGAATATGAAGAAAAACTCCGGAATCCCTATAAGACGGACCTGGAGAACACATGTGTCCTGGCCATGATCTTCGGATTTGTATCCCTGGTCTTCAATCCCGTCTGCGTGACCAGTCTGGTCGCGATCACCCTTGGTATTATCGGTCACATCAACAACGGATCGAAAAAGAGCCTGGCCAAACTCGGCTGGATCTTAGGCGCAATCGCACTGGTCATTCAGCTGATCTTCTTTTTGGCGATCGGATTTTTGTTCTTAGGCGTGATCAGTTTTCTGCGGTACCTTTTCTGAGAAGTGCCAGTCGATTTGAAGACGAACGCAAAAGCATCTGCCGAAGATCTTGCGGCAGAATGATTTATAAAAGATCTTTCCAGGAAGAAGCGGCTATGTCCGCTTCTTTTTGCATATCCGGCCAGTCACCCGATGAAAGTTCGTCGAAGATGGCAACGGTCTGAAAGCCGCCGGCTTTAGCGCCTCTGACAGCGGCAAGGATGTCTTCGAAAACGACGCATTCGGACGGATCGGCGCCCAGGCGCGAAGCGGCGAGAAGATAGATGTCCGGGAACCCTTTTCCGCGGGAGACTTCGCTGTTCATCGTAATGTTCTGAAAGAAATGGCGAAGTCCGTTCGTATCGATGACGACGTCGACATTCTTTTTCGGTTCCATGGAGGTCGCTATGGCCATCGGGACACCTTGCTCATGAAGAAAGGAGAGGTACTCTTTCGCATAGGTCTTCATCGGGATCTTGGTCCGATAGTATTCTTCGGAAAGGTCGAACCAGGCATTAATGACCTGCTCGGGAGTCTCGGAAAGACCATATCTGTCGATGGTATAGCGGGCGCCCTCGTCCCAGCCCATGCACTTGATGGCGTCAGTATAATCCGATGTGACGACATGTCCGCGGGAACTGAGAAAATCGGCATCGATCTTTTTCCAGCACCACATCGAGTCGAGAAGGGTTCCGTCCAGATCGAAAATAGCGGCTTTTGGCAAAAACATAAAAACTCCCGAAAAGTACTGCAAAAATGCCAAATATCAAATTCTCTGAATTTACTATTTGTGAGAAAGATTATACCATTACGAATGAAGTTTATTTCAATTTTCAGACAAAATACGGAAAAATACTGCAAACCGAAGTGTTTTCGTGCATAATATATCTGCGTATATTAATTGGGAGAGGGTAGGGTATGACGCTAGATAACGAGAATAAAACGGTCTTCCCGGAAGATGCGTCTTTTGTCGATAAATATGTGGCCTCAAGTCTGTATCCCGAGGAAGAACAGCGGCACGTAGTATTAAAGCTCGTTTTGTATGTATTGTTATTTCTGGTCTTTGCCGTTCTTAATCCTCTCATAGTTGCCATCCCGGTTTTTGAATTTCTGATGCCGGTACGAGGTATCTTTACGATCGTCCAGCTCATGCTTTCCATCCTGATTGTCCAGTCCCTGAACAAAAAAGGTTTTTTGGCCGTGCTTATCATGACCGTTCTTCAGGTCATCGCGTCGAGCGTGATACTCGTGCGCTTTTCGGACAGTTTCGCGTTAAACGGGCTTGCCACGACGATCCTGAGCCTGATCATCGTATGCATCATCCTCGCATATAACCGCCGCGTGGAACAGGAGATCGAACGCGTGGCCGCGAAAACCGAAGAGCTGGAACAGGCCAACCGCGACTTAAAAAAACGTGAAGAAGAAACGAAGAGACAGAACAATCTTCTTTCCGAATATAACCGCGCCATGAAGGAAAACGAAGAGCGCCTGTATCAGATGAATCATTTTGACACGGTCACCGGACTTCCGAACCGTATCAAGATCACGGACAGAATGGACCTTCTGATCAGCCTCCTTTCCAATAAGAATATGCCGTTTGCCCTGATCTATGTTGATCTGGACAACTTTAAGACCATTAACGATTCAATGGGACATAAAGTCGGCGATATGATCCTGCAGGCGGCCGCGACCCGTCTGACTTCGAGTATCGATGCCGAGGATATGATCGGCCGCTGGGGCGGAGACGAATTCGCAATCATCGTGCAGCGCCAGTTCACGGACGAAGAGATGCTCAATTATGTCGAGAGCCTTCGCGATACTTTCACCAAACCGTTTTCCATCGAAGATTCCGAATATACTGTCACCGCAAGTTTCGGTGTATCTTTCTTTCCGCAGGACGGCACGACTTCCGCAGATCTTATCAAGTGTGCGGAGACCGCCATGTATAAGGCCAAGGAATACGGCAAGAACATGGTGCAGTTCTACAGAAAAGAAATGAAGGACGACATCATGCGCAAGATCAAGTATGAGAGCCGTCTGCTCAATGCGATCAAGAACAGGGAATTGTATCTTTGCTTCCAGCCGCAGTATGACATGAAGGAAAGAAAACTCCGCGGATTTGAGGCGCTTTGCCGTTGGAATTCCGAGAAGTTTGGCGAAGTTCCGCCGACGGAATTCATCCCGGTCGCCGAGTCCGTCGGATTCATCGTTCCGCTGGGTGAGTGGGTACTCGAGTCGGCATGCCTGGCGATGCTCCGCATCAAGGAGGCCACCGGCTGGAATGGTGTTATGTCCGTAAATATCTCTGCCGTGCAGCTGATGAGCCCGATGTTCATGCAGTCCGTGCACCGCATCATCAAAAAGACCGGAATCGATCCGAAGAACCTCGAATTCGAAGTTACGGAGTCGGTCATGGTCTCCAATGTTGATTATGCGGTAAAAGTACTTCAGGAAATTTCCGACATGGGCATTACCGTCGCACTCGACGACTTCGGCACCGGTTATTCTTCACTGAACTATCTGCGCCAGCTCCCGATCCACGTACTGAAGATCGATAAGTCCTTCGTGGACGAACTGCCGATCAAAAACACCCAGCGCCTCATGGTCGGATCCATCATCGGTCTGGTACATCAGATGAAGATCCGCGTTATCGCCGAGGGGGTTGATGACAGAAGGCAGCTTGATATCCTGACGAAATACCAGTGCGACTATGTGCAGGGCAACATCTGGGGCCGTCCGGTCATGGAGCAGGAGGTCGAGGCGCTTTTTGCGACAAAGCCCGTCTGACAGCCTTAAGGTCATAGGAGTTTGCGTTTTCTTCCGCTTTTTTGCCTTTCTTTTGCAAAAGCACCTGTTAACCGTTCCTTTTCTGAATTTATGGGTGTATGCTAGTCCCGCTAAATGATTTTAAGCTGTGATATCTTGCATAAGAGTATCACGGCATTTTTAACCGGAGGTTTTCGAAATGGCTATGAAATTGGCATTTTCCACACTGGCATGCCCCGAGTGGTCCTGGAAGGACATCTATCCAATGGCTCACGACCTTGGCTACGCAGGCATTGAGATCCGAGGACTGGGTGAAGAGATCACCGCGTCCCACGCTAAGCCGTTCCTTCCGTCGGAAGTGGATCGCACCATGGAAAACCTTAGAAAGCTTGGTTTGGAGATTCCATGCTTTTCCTCTAACTGCGTGCTGGCATACACAGACGGCGCCAAGATCGCGCCGACCGAGATCGGTGAATATGTGACACTCGCCAATAAGTGCGGTGCTTCCTATGTACGTATCCTTGCGGATGCCCATCCGGCACCGGAAGGCGAAGTCGACGATGAGAAGATCGTTGCTGCACTTAAGGACCTGGCTCCTCTGTGCGAAGGTAAGAACGTCACTCTCCTTGTTGAGACCAACGGCGTCTATGCAGATACTGCACGTCTGAGAAAGCTCATCGAGGCAGTGGATTCCCCTTATGTAAAAGTACTCTGGGACGTACATCACCCGTTCCGTTATTTCGGCGAGTCCGTCGAGACGACATGGGCAAATGTCGGTGAGTATGTCTGCTACATCCACGTCAAAGATTCCATCCGGGAAGCAGACGGCACGGTGGCTTATCGTCTGCCGGGTCACGGCGATCTTCCGCTGGAAGCGCTTTTCGAGCTGCTGGATAAGAACGGCTACGACGGATTCGTATCCCTCGAGTGGGTAAAGCGCTGGGCCAAAGAGATCGAGAGCGCGGCGATCGTATTCCCGCAGTTCATCAACTTCGTACATACCTGGGAGAAGAATAAGGGCAGCAAGAAGATGATCGAGCCTTCCAAGAAGGAGAGCAAGCCGGAAGTCCGTCCGGAAGCTCCGATCGAGGTAGTTCCGTCCAAAATCAAGTATGTCGAAAAAGGCAAGGGCCAGAGAATGTTCGAGAAGGACGTGCTCGTCGAGATGACCTTCGGTCAGATGCTCGATAAGGTCGCGACCGAATTACCGGACCAGACCGCTTTTGCCTACACCATGCGTGACTATACAAGAACATACAGCGAGTTCAGAGATGATGTCGATCGCGTTTCCAAGATGCTCATAGCGATGGGCGTCAAGAAGGATTCCCATGTTGCACTCTGGGCGACCAACCGACCGCAGTGGTTCCTGACTTTCTGGGCCTGCGTGCGTATCGGTGCGGTTCTGGTCACCGTAAATACCGCATATAAGATCCACGAGATCGAGTACCTGCTGCGCCAGTCCGATTCCGACACGCTCGTCATGATGGACGGCTACAAGGACATTAATTACGTCGATATCGTCAACGAGATCTGCCCTGAACTGGCTAAATCCAAGCCGGGTGAGATGGTCTCCGAGAGACTTCCATTCTTAAAGAACGTCATCACCATCGACAAGCGCTATGACGGCTGCTTCTTCTGGGATGATGAGTTCGAGACGGCAGACGGCAAGGTCAGTGACGCTGATCTTCGCGCGATGATCGATGCGACAAAGCCGGACGAAGTCTGCAATATGCAGTACACTTCCGGTACGACAGGTTTCCCAAAGGGCGTTATGCTCACACACAGAAATGTTCTCAACAACGGTAAGTGCATCGGTGACTGCATGAACCTCTCCACCGAGGACAGACTCCTGATTCAGGTGCCGATGTTCCACTGTTTCGGTATGGTACTTGCTATGACCGCTTCCATAACTCACGGTGTTACGATGGTTCCGCTCGATTATTTCTCTCCTAGAAAAGTACTTGCTTCCATCACGGCTCGTCGTGTTACTGCGATGCATGGTGTTCCGACGATGTTTATCGCACTTCTGGAAAACCCGGATTTCGAAAAGACAGACTTCTCCTACATGAGAACAGGTATCATGGCCGGATCTCCGTGTCCGATCCCGGTCATGGAAGACGTTGTGAATAAGATGAACATGAAAGAGATCACCATCGTTTACGGTCAGACAGAGGCTGCTCCGGGATGCACCCAGAGCCGTGTCGATGACTCCATTGAAGTCCGTGTCCAGACTGTCGGTAAAGAACTTCCGGGTGTTGAGTGCCGCATCGTAGATCCGGCGACAAACGAAGTTCTGCCGGATAACGTGGACGGTGAGTTCTGTGCCCGCGGATACAACATTATGAAGGGTTACTATAAGATGCCGGAGGCGACCAAGGCCGCGATCGATGAGGACGGCTGGTTGCATACAGGTGACCTTGCCCGCCGCACACCGGAGGGCTATTACAAGATTACCGGCCGTATCAAGGATATGATCATCCGTGGCGGTGAGAACATCTACCCGAAAGAGATCGAAGAGTTCATCTATACACATCCTGATGTTTCCGATGTTCAGGTCATCGGTGTTCCGGATGAGCAGTACGGTGAAGAGATCATGGCCTACATCATTAAGAAGGAAGGCTCCACGCTGACTGAAGATGATATCAAGAAGTATGTCAAAGATCACATGGCCAAGCACAAGACTCCGCGCTATGTGGCATTCGTAGACGCCTTCCCGATGAACGCAGCCGGTAAGATCCTGAAGTTCAAGATGAGAGAAGATGCGGTCAAGATGCTGGGCCTGGAGAAGGCTTCTAAGATCGAGACAGCCTAAGGGTACATAAACTCTTATTCATTAAACTGAACAAAAAGAAAAGGTATCTCTTTGCGACTCAAACAGTTTGCTGAAGCAAAACTCGTCGCTCGGAGATACCTTTTCTTTTGTTATTGATAGAGCGAAGGAGCTTTTGTGCCTTTGTTAGGCTGACCCTATACTTTTATCCGGAAAATCTGCATCTCATGTATCCCTTTTGGCAACTCGCGTTTTCGCCTGTTGAAAAGCACCTGCAGTGCCTGTATTCTGCGGTTGTAAGGCGGTAACGGGACACACTGCCGGACGATAAATACAGATGAAACGGAAGGATATGGAGATGATTTCGGTAACAGGGATTTCGAAGCGTTTCGGAGACAAGAAAGTGCTCGATGAGGTTTCTTTTTCAGTAGAGGACGGTGAGATCTTCGGACTTCTCGGTCCATCGGGTGCGGGCAAGACGACCTTGATTCGAGTACTGACCGGGCAGCTTAAGTTTGAAGAAGGCTCGGCGATGATCAACGGCAGGGAAGTCGGAAAGCTCACCGGTACGGATAAGAAGAAGTTCGGCATCATGATGGATGACTTCGGTCTTTATGAAAGGCTTACCTGCTACCAGAACCTGAAGGTCTTTGCGGATATTTACGGTGTCGGCGATGCGGAGATCGCGGCGGTTCTCAAAGAGGTGAAGCTCGAAGATGCCGTGAAGAAAGAAGCAAAGAAACTCAGTAAGGGCATGAAGGAGCGCCTCCGCCTGGCAAGAGCAATTCTGGCCCATCCACAGGTGCTTTTTCTGGATGAGCCGACAAGCGGGCTTGATCCGCAGACCGGTAACGAGATCCACGAGATCATCAGAAAGAGAAAAGATGCGGGCACGATCATTTTCCTGACGACACATAACATGACGGAAGCGGAGAAACTCTGTGATCATCTGGTGCTTCTCAACGAAGGAAAAATCGTGGAAGGCGGAGTCCCGAAGGAATTGTGCCTGCGCTACGATCACCAGAAGCGGATCGAGCTTGTAACCATGAATGGCGAGACGGTCTCACTGGAAATGGATAAAGAGAATGCGGAGAAGACGAGTTCTCAGATCGCGGAGTTCCTGAAAGAAGGAAAACTCAGCACGATCCATTCGAAGGAACCGAATCTTGAGACCGTGTTTATGGAACTTACGGGAAGGAAACTGGAAGTCTGAGACGGCAAACAAAATGAGATGCAGCCGGGAGAAAAGTGCTAAAGGAGTGAGAAAGATGAGAGAAGCAGCAGCGGTTTTCAGAAAACAGGTACTTGATACGAGAAAAAACAGGGCGGTCCTGATCCAGTTCATAATGTTCCCGATCATGACGATCGTGATGAACAGTGCGATCGAGGTCGACGACATGCCGGAGTTTTTCTATCTGAAACTTTTCAGCATCATGTATATGGCGATGGCACCGATCGTGTCGATGAGTGCGATCATCTCAGAAGAAAAAGAGAAGGGGACGCTGCGTGCGCTCATGATGAGCAACGTCAGCCCGGCTTCGTATCTTGCCGGCGCCGGTGTGTATGATTTTCTTTGCTGTATGATCGGAACGATACTGATGAGTAAGGCCTGCGGGTTGAATGACGGACCGTGGTGGAGATATCTGTGCGTGATCATGCCGGGACTTGTGATCTCTATCGTTCTCGGTGCGGCCATCGGCGTACTCGCGAAGGATCAGATGGCGGCGACGAGCCTTGCGGTTCCGGTGATGTGCCTCTTTACTTTTCTTCCCATGATGGCCCAGTTTAATGACACCATCGCAAAGGTCGCGAAGTTTTTCTATACCCAGCAGTTCTATCTTGCGCTGACCGACATAAATAATGTTAAGATAGGAACAGAAGGACTGATTATCATTGCGGGCAATGCCATCGTCATCTTAGCATTCTTTGTCGTCGCATTTCGAAAAGAAGGACTTACGAACGAGTAAGCAGGCCGCCGCAACGTCCCGAACGAAGAAATCGGCCGCGCGCCTGGTAATAGGAAAAAAGAGTGAAAATATCGATCAATATCAACCCGGATAATCCCGAAACCGAGATCAGCGTGACATGTCCCGCACTGACCCCGGAAGTCGAGAAACTGATCTCCATGGTGCGTGTCATGGACAGTAAGCTCACGGTCAAAAAAGACGGTGAAGTCTTCCTTCTCGACCTCGGCGAGATCCTCTATCTCGAGACGATGGAAAGAAAATGTTTCGTCTATACGGATAAAACCGTCTATGAAACGGACGCGAAAATGTACGAGCTCGAGCAGCAGCTTGCTGCCTCGGGCTTTTTCCGTGTGAGTAAGTCCACGCTTCTCCAACTGAAGCATATCAAGTCACTGCGCGCGGATCTTAATCACAGGATCCGCATCACGATGGACAACGGCGAGCAGGTCGTCGCCTCGCGCATGTACGCGGACGAACTCCGTGAGCGCCTGGGACTGAAGCAGGCATGAGGTAAGACGAATGGGTAAGAATAATAACAGAATGATCATAGATAGAAAAAGCATACATGACTTTGTGTATACCACAAGTCTGGCATTTACGCTTCAAACGCTCATTGCCGCTTTTGTCATGTTTATCAGTTCATCGGAGACTGCTTCTGAACAGAGCCGGATCAGTTCGATCTACGCGACCCCGGGATTCCTCTCGAAAAGCACTCTTCTACAGTTCTTTATTGTGGCCGTTCTTACCGGGATCATCCGCCACATCTTTATGTCAGATATGATCCTGAAGATCAAGTCGATTGCTCTTCGGATCTCGCTGATGTTCGTCTTCGAGATCATCATGGTCGGCATTGTCGTTTGGAGATGCAACTGGTTCCGCTCCATGCAGGTCGGTCACTGGATCGGATTTGTGATCGGTGCCCTCCCGTGCATGATCGCCGGTTTCATTATGGCATATAAATCCGAGTGCCGAGAAAACGAAGAAATGAACGAAGCCCTTAAGAGAAAACAGCAGGAAGAAAAACAGCCCTGAGCCCTCCGCTTCACAAGCGGAGAACTATCACAATATTTCGTCTTTTCTTTCCGAGAAACAAATTAAGGAGCGGTTCCGCGAAACAAATTAAGGAGCAGTTCCGCAGGCGCGAAGCGGCGAGGAGCAGCGAGGAGCAGCGCGTATTTGATTTCTCGGAAAAAAGCAAAAAGAAATCCTCACGTTGAACTACCATTGGGGATGATATGGCCAAAGCGTGAGGATGAGGATAATAGTATTGCCATCGATATTGAGTTACGGTGACGACATAATTGTAGTGTACATATGAGTTCTTTTCAATTAGAATAGTTCGTGAAACTATAACAAAATTTCACGGGAACGGTATTGGGGTAAATGTTAAAATCTCTTGAAAAAACACTGAGCGCCGAGTTTGACGAGGTGGAGTATCCTGTAACGATCCGCCGCGACCTTCTTTCGGCATTCCTGAATTATGAAATGGAGAGCCACTGGCACGACGATGTGGAGTTGCTTTTGGTCCTGCGCGGGCAGATGACCTGCATCGTCAACGGAGAGCAAAGAGAGATCTGCCGGGACGAGGGGATCTTTATCAACGCGCGCCAGGTGCACGGAGTCATGTCGGCGGAGCATCGCGAATGCGAATATATCATAGTCCGGTTTCATCCGATGATCCTCTGTGCGACACGGGAGATCGAAAACCGATTCGTCACTCCGGTGATCGCCAACGAAAACTATCCGTTTCAGGTGCTTAAGCAGGATATCGAATGGGAGAGAAGTGTACTTGATACCATTCTTCGTATATACTATATGCGACATGAAACGACGATGGAGATTTCCGTGCTCGGCCAGCTTTTCGTGATCTGGGAGCAGATCTTTACGCACTCCGGAAGGGTCCCCGCGAAGATCCGTGAGAGCACGTCGCAGCTTACGCAGCTGAAGAAGATGATCTCTTTCATCGCCGAGAATTATCAGCGGAAAATCACGCTTGATGACATCTGCCTTTCCGGCAACATGGGAAAGACGAGCTGCTGTCATGTCTTCCAGAAGTATCTGAACCAGACGCCGAATATTTACCTGACGGTCTTCCGTCTGAGGAAAGGCGCGGAGCTTTTGGTTACGACGGATATGCCGATCGTGGATATTTCGTATGAAGTCGGATTTTCCTGCGCGAGTTATTTTTCCGAGGCATTTAAAAAGCACATGGGCGAGTTGCCGAGCGATTATCGGAGAAAACACAGGCCTGAGAGAGAGGAGCGGTAATGAGCGATTGCGAAAGATGTTCAAATTACATATTCGATGACGAAAGCGGCGAGTATTTCTGCGAGGCCCCGATCGATTAGGATGCCTGGGATCGCATGATTGAAGGCGGACAGAAATCATGCGCGTATTACATTGAGGACGGAGAGTATAAGACGGTCAGAAAACAGATCTGATCCTTCGGGAAAAGCACCGTTTGCTGACAAAAGAGATAAGACATGAAGAAGTACAGACACATATTAAAAGAATGTCGCCCGTACAGGCTGGAATTTATCATGGGACCTGCCGCGAAGCTTTTTGAGGCGATATTGGAACTGATATTACCGGTACTGATGGGAAAGATTGTCGACACCGGCTTTTCCTCGGACAGCCGCGGTTTTATTATAAGGACGGCCCTTCTGATGTTCGGCATGGCGGCGATGGGGCTTGCCGCCGCAACTGTCTGCCAGTACTGCGCCGCCCGCGCAAGTTCGGGTGTCGGCGCGCGCCTTCGTGACCAGACTTTTGACGCAGGTCAATTCTCTTTCCGTTGCCCAACAGGAAAAGTGCGGCGTTTCGTTTCTGAACGTGGCGATGACGTCTGACGTCAATCAGGTCTGTACCGGTGTTTCGATGTTCATCCGTCTGGTCTTTCGTGCTCCGTTCATTACGCTCGGCGGTATCATTGCGGCGATCATTCTGGACGCACCGATGTCCGTGGTCATTGCCGTCGGATCGACCCTGTTCCTGATCACGCTTCTTTCGATTATCCGTGTGACGTTCCTTCGCTATAAAATCGTACAACAAAAACTCGACAGCATCAGCGGAGTCGTCAACGAGCGGCTTTCCGGCATCCGTGTCGTCCGTGCTTTTTCGCGCGAAAAGTACCATCAGGACTTAACTGATGCGGCTGGTGAAGCGTATGCGGAAGAGACCATTTCGGTTGCCCGCTATTCGGCGCTTCTGCGCCCGATAACGATCCTGATCATGAACGCGGCCGTCGTTTTTGTTTTATGGGTCGGAGGTTACCGCATCCAGAGCAGCGTTATCACGACCGGTATGCTCCTTACATTTATCAACTACATTTTCAGCATCTTTGACGAACTGAATAAGCTCGGCAACCTCGTCGTCATCTTCTCGCGTTCGTTTGTATCCGCGGAAAGGATCGAGGGCGTGCTTGAAATGGTTCCCGAAAAGCGTGAGCCGGAGACGGGAACTGATGCCGAGGATCACGACGACAAGGCCGTCGTGAAAATGAAAAACGTATCGTTCTCCTACCTTTTCGGCAAGGATGACTCGGAAGAATACTACGCGGTCAAGGATGTTTCCTTCGAACTGAGAAAAGGAGAGAAGCTCGGAATCATCGGCACGACCGGTTCCGGCAAGTCAACGATCATTGCGCTTCTTCTTCGTCTTTATGAGATCGACAAGGGCCACATCTATGTGGGAGGGAAGTCGATTGCGGCGCTCCCGGACAGTGAACTTCGGGAGAAAATGGTACCGGTGTTCCAGACCACAGTGCTTTTCGAGGGGACGATCAGAGACAATTTGAATATAGGAAGAAAAGTACCGCTTTCCGAAGACGAGATGCGGGCCAGATGTGAAGTTGCGCAGGCATGGGATTTCATCTGCGAAAAGGGCGGACTGGATGCGCGTGTCGAGCCGAAGGGCAAGAACTTTTCCGGAGGCCAGAGGCAGCGTCTCTCGATTGCCAGAGCCCTCTGT
>CAJOLL010000024.1 GCA_905235455.1 uncultured Clostridia bacterium | reverse complement strand
GTGATCGTGATATATGTGTCGAGTGCAAAAAACGAACGGGTCGACTTCTTTTGCGAAGAGCAGCCTGCAAGGGTTCCTGCCGTAAACGTAAGGATCAGGCAAAAAACGACAAAAGCCCGCACTCTTTTCCAAAGAAAAGATGCGGGCGCTTTTCCCGTCGGGATATTCTTATCTTGTTTTTTCGTCTGCATCAGAAAACTCATCGTCATCCTCGGCCTCTGCTTTTTTGTGCCGCGGATCTTTCCCGTGGAAGATCGCGTAGATATTGCATCCGCCGACGATCACAAAGAAGATGGCGACGACCAATGTCTCAGCCCAGAATACCACATATTGCTCGGCAAGTCGCGCCGAACGTTCGTAAAAAGGAACGGAAATCCCGTCACCGCCGGCATAGGATCGTTTCAGCGGGAAGTACTTCTTGTAAAGAGAAGCCACGTTAAATCTGTCCGTGTTATTGATCAGCACCAGCTTGGATGTATCTTCCGAGTAACTGACCGAATCGGAAAGGGCCTTTTTCAGATCGTTAAATGCGATGTTTTTGATCGGATCCATCAAGAGGGCTTCATAACAGGTTACCGCAAGATCCTCTTCCTTGACCGCCACATCCGTTTCCATGGATGTCTGCGGGATCGCTCCTCCGTTGGCAAGTGCGGCGAGCTGGGAGAACTGGATATACGCTCTCGGCTTTGTCGCACCGACTGTCTCGGAAAGCTCGTCCGTTCCGTCATTGACCACGCCGACGACCGAATAGACCGTGCCGTTGATCTCGACAAAAGCACCTAAGACCTCATAGGATCGGAAAAGATTCCAGGCCATCTGCGTGTTCAGTACAATGGATAGCCTGCCGCCTTCATCCTGCCGGAGGAAGCCGCCGCTTTCGTAGATGAAAGAGTGAAGTGTCGCATAGTCACCGCCGACGCCGACGACCTCACAGCTATCCACCGTTCCGGTCTCCTCTTTGTTGATCCGGCCTTTCGCGCCGTACGTCGCGGAAGATGAATAACAGTCTTTCCAGGGATTGACCAGGACACTGCCTTTGCCCTGACCCTTGCCGTTTGAATCACCGATCGTGGATCTCTCCGTGATGTCCAAAGTATCATGGAGCTGCTTGACCTTATCGAGATCCAAACCTTCGTACGTACTTCTCGGTGCGGAACCGTCCGCCTGCGCAAGGCCCGGGCCTAAAACGGTTATCTGCCGGTAAGGCATGACTTTCGACTCATAGCGTTCTGCCGCGTATTGGAAACTCTGACGATCCAGGATCTGGTTGATCCGGATGACGGATGCCGTTCCGACCGCAAGTCCCGCCAAGGTCAGCACGAAAGGTATGCCGAGGAGCACATAGTGAGTACGCCGGCAAAGGACAGCCCACTTATTCTTTATGAAGTTTTTCAACTTTTGACGGATCTCCATCAGCTCGCTTCTCCTTCAGCAAGACGTACCTGCTCACCATTCTTGATCGGCTTTTCCGTACGGACGATACAGTATGCATAGCTGATGCCGGATCCCTGGATCGCGTAGGAAGTCGCATCCTCCGCGAGGATCTTCACATCCACTTTTCTGGCGATATATCTTTCTCCGAGAGGACTGTTCTTTGTCACGAGGATATAGATGAAAGTTCCTTCGGAATCCGTCTGGACGGCACCCTTCGGTACCACACTCTCATAGGACTTATTGAATGTCGAGAGTGTGCAGTCGACCGTCATGGCACCCGGTACCAGATACCATCCGCTTTCGATCGAGACCTTCACGATACACATCTCGGAAGGATTCGACGGATCCGGACGGATAGACTCGACATGGCTGTTTTCACTGATATCCGTTCTTACGTCCATACCGACATACATGCTCTGTGCTTCGGACTTGGGTACCGGGCATTCGATATAGAAACCGGAATCCATATCTGCGATAACGAACAGAACTTCGTCTTTATTGTAGGTGCCTTTTCTTTCTGCATTCAGCGTGATCAGCGTGCCGCTGATCGGTGCCGTGATCTCCGTGATGGTATAGTAATCCTCCAGTTCTTTTACTTCTTTTTCCAGATCCTCGAGCTGCTTGAGTTCGTCATTTTTGGCGTCGACCGCCTGATCTTTCTCGATACTTTCCGTCGTTCTGGCGTCGCTCAGGGTCTTTTTCGCGACCTCGAGATTATGCTTGGCGTCTTTCAATGCACGCTCTGCATCTTCTACGGAAGAAACCTCTTCAAACTGTACCAGATCGGTCTGCTTTTCTTCCAGTTCCGTCTGCTTTTGGTTCGTTGCATTTTCGTTATCAACCAGCTTGTCGCTTACGGTCTTGATATTGGCAGCAAATCCGTTATAAGAATCCTGATTCGTCTGCACGTCTTTTTCTGCATCGGCTACCGCTTGGTTTGCCGCATCAAGAGCCGCCTGATCAAAACTCGGATCCTCCGGGTCCGTAATCACGGTTGCCAGGTTTTCCTGCGCGCTCGTCAGAGCTTCTTTTGCCGCCTCGATCTTCTCGTAGGCCTCATCTCTTCTCTGCTCGTACTCGGCCTTCTGATTTTCCAGATCCGCTTTTTCCTTTTCCAGCCGGACCAGCTGGTCTTCGATCGTTTTGATGTCCGTCTTGGTCTTGGAGATCGCAGTCTCCTTGTTCTTAGCAGCTTCCAGGTTCTTTGTCGCCTGCTTTACTTCTTTTTCCGCATCCACGATGCGCATCTCATCGTCATAGTGATCCGTAGAAGCCGATGGTCTGCGCTCGTCGTATCCCATCTTTTTCTTGAGAGCTTCGAGTTCTTGTTTCTTCGCTTCGAGGTCTTCTTTTTCCTCGGGGATCTCGAGAATTGCGAGCACGTCACCTTTCTGGACTTCCTGATACTGATATACCGGAACTTCACTGATCTTGATCTCACCCGGAGACTTTACCTGCAGTTCGGTATTGGCACGCAGGAGGCCGGAAGTACGGGAGATAGAAGTCAACGTACCACCGTAGATCTGCTGTGTGCTGACCTGTGTCAACGTCATGTTCATGATGGTATTAGAAAAGAACGTCAGGATGCCCATCACGACCAGAAAAATGATCAGAGCTTTGATTATCCACTTTTTGCTCTTTTTCTTTTGTATTTCGTCTGACATAGTCAAAACCTCCTCAAAAACCTCGTAACCTTATTTGATTCCCGATCGGGAGATACCCTCGACCAGATACTGTTCGCCGTAAAGGAAGATCAGAAGCGGCGGTAACATGAATATGAATGATGCTGCAAAAGCAACGCCGATCTCCGATGCATTGATCTGTGAAAGGAATACGGACAGCGGCTGCTTGCTCTCATTTTCCAAAAGGATGAGCGGCTGCTCAACCATGTTCCAGTAGTCGATGAACAGAAGGATCGCCATCGCGTAGATCGCGCTCTTACACATCGGCAGACTGATCTTCGTAAAAATGTTCCATTCGTTCGCACCGTCCAGTTTCGCCGCTTCAATATACGACGAAGGGATCTGCCGCATGTATTTACTTAACAGGTAAACACTGAATGTGGAGAATACACCCGGCAGGATGATCGCCCACCATGTGTTATAGATCCCGAGCCGGTTCGCGATCAGATAGTTCGGAACCAGCGTGACCTGGAAGGGCATGAGCATCAGGATAACATAGGAAAAGAAAAGGACTTCTCTTCTCTTTCTTCTGTATCGGGAGAAACTGTATGCCGCCAGACATCCGACCATGAGCTGACCGAGGACGATCGGCACGACGAGAGCCACAGAGTTCCAGAACTTCAGAAGGTAAGTCGGACTTAAGAACAGGAGCGTCTTATACTGGCTGAAAGAAACCATGTCCGGGATCATCTTCAATTTCGGCGTCGAGGAAAGATATGTCTTCGTCTCTGCCGCAGCGGAAGAAAGGCTGTTATATACGGCACTGTAGTTCGTCTTGATCTCGTCTGTCGACATGAAGGAGTCGAGGATCGTAAGCACGATCGGCATCAATGCAAATGCCGCAACCGCGATGGCCAGCATCGTTCCAAGTGCTGTCCAGAATTTCGTCTTCACATTCCTTGCAACGGCTCTTCTCTTGGCAACGGCACGTGCTCTTTCGTGCATTTCCTCGAGTTCTTCATCGGAAAGACGTACGATCTCGACTTCCTGCAGATCACGGATGGAACCGTGTCCGTGCTGTTCCTCCTTCCGGTTTTCCGGGATGGGCTGAAGCGGAGTAATGTCGTTTTTCTTCATGGTATTACTCCTCCGTATCTCTGCCCAGCCGGTTCTCCGCAATGAAGAGGATACCGACGATGATGATCATCGCGATACACATGATGATCGCCGCTGCAGTAAGTTTCGCGTTATCTAAGTGTGAGAACATATTGTTCATGAAATTCTGAAGCATATAGAGTGCATCAAACGGATAGTCACCTGCGAGAAGATACACTTCACGGAAGATCTTAAACGAGTTGATCAGTGACATGATCCCGACAAAGAAGATCGTCGGCCACAGGTAAGGAAGTTTGATGCTGAAGAACCGGCGGACTGCATTGGCGCCGTCCATCTTTGCCGACTCGAGCTGTTCCTGCGGGACCGCGGAGATCGCGGAAATAAAAAGTACCATGTTGTATCCTAAGTTCTTCCACAGGAAGAGGATCAGGATGACCATTCGCGACCAGTCAGATTTCATCCAGTCGATCTTGTCGATACCGAACCATCCCATGTAAGTGTTCAGCGCACCGTTGTAACTGAACATGACCTGCCAGATCAGAACGATCGAGGCAACCGGTACCATCATCGGGTTGAGCATGATACTTCTGAAAACGCTCTTGCCCGGGATCTTCGAACTTAAAAGAAGTGCAAGCAGAAGTGCAAGAAGAACTGCCAGCGGAACGGCGATGCCTGCAAAGATCAATGTGTTTGTTGCTGCCGTTTTGAATGCCTGGTTGTTCCAGACATGTACATAGTTATCGAATCCGACAAACTCGGTATTGGTTGAACTTCTCTGAAAGGACTGGACCAGCACTATCAGCATCGGTCCGAAGAAGAAAAGAAGAACGCCAAGAAGACTCGGTGTAAGATATCCGGTGAATACGAACCACTCTCGGAGCTTTCTTTTTCTCCGTCCTTTGATTTGTCTTTTTCTCACTTCATCCGGATTGTATTCGTGTGTCGCCATCTGTTTACCTTATTTATTTTTTCGCACAAACCCCGTTACACATTTATTGTACTATATTGCATTTGATTTGTGTCATGTACTTTATGCGTCGGTAGCCATGCTGCTTTAGTTAGGAGGGGGGGAGCGAGGGGGGTGGTCCTCGCTCCCGGGGTATGAAAGTAAATAGAAGATAGTAAAGGTTCTCTACTTTTCAGTCGTCAGGGAAATCAGCTTAGGAGGACCTTTTCCCTTTCGACATTTTCATTCTCACATTGTGGCATGACTAACAAGTGACCGCAAAGTGACAAAAACGTCACTTTACCTTTCATGGACTTTCGTCGATGCACGGTTCTGGATGACTTTGCAGACATCCTCGACCGGCTTCTGGTTCTGGAAGAAAGCGGCCGTTTCTTCTTGAATGATCGCCAGAATGCCCGTATCTGTACTCTTCATCACGGACACTCCTTCGAGCATCTTGATAAAGCCGTCGCAGATCTCCGGAGTGATCTTGGTCATGCTTTCGGTTTCGCTGAGGCCTTCATTCTTGAGAAATCGAGCATAATCTTCCACATACTGATTGTATTCTTTGATATCTTCTTCATTCTTCTTTTCAAGGGCCTTGCGATGTACCGGAATTCCCCAGAGGGATTCGGCGAATTTGCTCTGGCATTCTTCTTCGAAAAGGAACCGGATAAAGTCCCATGCCTCGTCCTTGTGATCGGAGGAAGCAGCGATGGCAAAGGAGAGCTGTGCCGATGCGGCCATACCCGCATTCTCGGATCCCGGCATGCCGATGAGTTCCGGCTTGAAAGAAAGACCGTCAATAATGCGGGCATAGCTTTCCACACCGTAGATATCTACGCTCATCAGGGCAAGAATCCCTTCTTTAAACCTGTCGAAATCATCCACATAATCCACGTTCATGTCTCCTTGATTCCAAGATAGGCTGTCGGCTGTATTCTTGTCACCGCCGCAATTTTTGACGATGTTAAGAAGTTTGATGAAATCGGCATTGTCAAAAGAGACCTCTTTATTCACATTATCGACAAAAGAGGACAAGGACGACTCCAGGAACATTTTCAGAAGATCAGCTCTTGCCGTATCACGGAGCAAAGAGACATTCTCAGGGAGAGATGATGCTACCTGCTCAAACTCCTCATAGGTCCAGGAAGTGCGTTCGCCGATCAGGTTCGGGTTTCCCGCAAAGCCGCTGATAGCAATGCAGACCGGGATCTGGAACAGTTTTCCGGATTCTTCACAGGCGCGGAAGATGTTATCAAAATATTCATCTCGGTTCAGGCCTCCTTGACCGTCGATATACTTATTGAGATCCTCCAGGATCTCTTCGTTATTAAACTGCGAGTAACCGTCAAAATTCATCAGGATATCCGGGCCGTCAC
Source organism: uncultured Clostridia bacterium (assembly GCA_905235455.1). Lineage (GTDB taxonomy): Bacteria > Bacillota > Clostridia > Saccharofermentanales > Saccharofermentanaceae > Scatonaster. The sequence goes on along the minus strand of CAJOLL010000024.1, from coordinate 25,061 downwards.
CGGAGAGCATGTCCAGATAGACTCGGTCGGACAGGTCGGCAAGTGCCGCTGTATAGTCGGACTGTTCAAAGAGCTGGTCTGCAAAGTCAGAGATCATGATTCGGGAAACATGATCCGGATCCTTGTTATAATCGATCACGTAATCTCTAAAAGCAGCATCAGCACCGATGCATCCGAGGTTGATAACACTCTTTCCGGCATGCGGGTTCTTTTCTGCACGAGTGAGCTTGATCAAAGAGACATCGCGTCCGCTGACCTTGACCGAAGGATCCTGCTCTTCTTGCCAGCTGTACTTGGTAAAGATAATCTCGTCGTCCGAAAGGATCGTGGCACCGGAAGTAGAAATATAACCGGAGTTTACATCCGTCCAGTTCCAGTCAAGGATCACTTCACCGGCACTTCCGGAAGCTACGTCAAACTTCTTAAGGCCCGAGTATCCGATAGTGTATAAACCATCGGGACCCTGGATAAGATCGTACGCTTCGTAAGTCGTCGGTATGCGCTCGCCTACCGACTTTGCCGTATTCGGATCGATCTGCTGGAAATAGAACTTATCTGCATTTTCACTGCCGTCAAACTCATCGATCAGCGTATAGATCTTTCCGTCTGTCTGGTAGGCCTTTCCGCAGAAACCGTTTGAAGAATCCGAAGCGATCTTTTTTCCGTTTTGATCGACGATAGTGATGGCAGAATAGTCGCAAAGCATTATGTTGCCGTTGTCCAGCGGAATGATATCCGGGTCGAATCCGAGTTCGATATTTTCGTCAAGTTTGATCGATCCCTGTTCTTCAAGCCTGTCATTGAGTTTTACGATCTCCGACGAGGTCTTGCAATCATTCGGAGTGTTCTTGGTGACAACCATGATGTAGGAGCCGTCGGAAAGCTTAGTAAGGTTTCCCGAAGCGGATTCCATATCTTCAGAAGGTGTCCGGGAAATCAGATTTCCGTTCATATCAAAGACCAGCGTCCCCATTTCGAAGTACGAGTTATAAATCTCCTGGAGCTTGGCATATTCTTTTTCATTCGTGCAATCGATATCCGAGATGGTGTCCATCACATCCTTCGGCATCTCGTAAGAAACATTATAGGTCGCAAAAATGCGGTCTCCGACGATGACCGGTTCGAAAACTTCTTTATAGACAAGCTTTTTATCCTTATCTGTTTCCAGATCGAGCGAAATCTCGACCGCATCAAAAAACGGATCATCCTCTGCGATCACCGTCTGTTTCTTTCCATTCCTCGCTTTACCGCCGCCGTTCTTGTCACCGCCTGTCTTCTTGCAGGCGGCAAGAGGAACAGACATTGTCAAAGCTAATGCAAATGCGAAAACATTACATGCCATTTTCTTCATAAAAATACCTCCGTGGTTGTTATCGGAACTCATTATAGAAATGTCCCACGGAGAATAAATGAATGAAATGTAATGTGAATGATTTGTCAGAAACAGGCGGTTTTCTTATCTTTCATTGACGATCGTCTGCGTACGGTTCTGGATAATCGCGCACACTTCATCCAGATCCTTCTGATCCGCAAAATACGCGGCCGATTCTTCCAAAATAATGTTGAGCACGGCAGGGTCATATGACTCGATCGTGCTGACGCTTTCGACGAGGTTTTTATAGTCCTTGGCATTCTGCTCCGAGATCGGACGGATGTCTCCGTGAAGGAGTATGCCATATTTGACCGCATATTCCTGATTTTCTTCCAGCTGTCTTTCTCTTTCGCTGATCGAATCCTGATTGATCCGGTCAAACGCATTTCTGTTCAGTGGGATCGACATCAGGGAACTGGTGTAAAGATACTGGGATTCCTCATCGAAAAGACGGCGGATAAAATCCCAGGACTCATCCTTATTCCGGGAAAAAGCGGAGATCGCCAGCGTCAGGGATGCATTGGCACAGGCGCCCGTTCCGTCCGGGGACGGCATACCGATAAAGATCTCTTTCCCGGACAGAGATCGGTGGAGGTCCGAGTACTGACTCAAGCTGTAGACATATGTGACCATAAGCGCCAGTTTGTCATGCAGCATCAGATCAGAATTGACCTCCTCACCGTTCAAGAAAGGAACACAGTCACTCGTTCCGAAGATGTTTCCGTATTCACCGTATTTCGGGACATATTCCACGCCGTACGTTTTGACCATTTGCAGCAGCTGCTTAAACTCATCCCCGTCAAAAGAAACTTCTTTTTTTGAATAGTCGATAAAGCTTCGCATGGCACTGCTGAGAAGTGAAAAGAGAAGGTCTTTATATTCCGTGTCTTCAAAGACTTTGACATCCGACGGAAGGTCGCCCACGATCTGGTTGAATTCGTTATAGGTCCATCCGGATCTTTCTCCGATCATCTCCTTATTCGCAACAAGTCCGCGGATATCGAAACATACCGGGATCTGGAACAGTTTCTCTTTGTCTTCGAAGGCGGTCAGGACATTATCGAAATACTCTTCTCTGTTCAGACCGTTTTTGCCGTCGACATACTTATTGAGATCGACCAGCACATCTTCGGAATTGAACTGGCTGTATCCTGCAAAGTTGACGAGGATGTCGGGCCCGGTCCCGTTGACCATGTCCATATAAACACGGTTCGAAAGATCGGTCTGCCTGTCCAGATCCTGCGATCCCGTATTTTCCTCGACATAATAGTCATGCACACGAATCCTGGCTTGACCCTCCGGCTCATTGTTATAACGGATGATGTAATTCTGAAGGTCATAAGAAGGAATTCCGATCGTCCCCATCTCGATATATGCTTTTCCGGCATGGGGGTTCTTTTCTGCGCGGGTAAGTGTCACGATAAAGTTTTGCGGTTGGTGAACTCCGGTCTCCTGATCCGTGATCCACTCTGTGCAGGTAAAGGCGATCTTATCTTCTGAAAAAATATGTAAACTCTCTTCATCATAAAAACTGTAGTTGACATCCGTTTCGCTCCAGTTGAAGAATTCTTCCTCGGCGCCGGTCTCAAGATCGACTTTTTTGATCCCGCTTCCGTCAACGCTGTAGAAGTTCCCGTCTCCGCCCGAAACCATGTTCGCGAAGATCCTTCCCAGTTGTTTCTTATCGGATCCGAAGCTGACGGTCTCCGGATCGAATTTCTGCATATATTCGGTGACCATCCCCTTGTCCGAGACCTCGTAACTCATCATATACAGGACACCGTTTTGTTCCATGATGTCCACGTCACCGCCGATCGGCACCTGCCCGATATATTCTCCCGCGCGGGAGATCACGCAGATTGTTTCGGAGTTCACGAGGATGAAATCGCCGTTTTCCGCAACAAAAAACTTTTCCGGATAGAATTCGACAGCCCTCGGGACCTTGATCGAATCGGTCTGGATCCCTTCGGCGCTGTAGGTATCGATAAAAAAAGTACCGATACATTCATTTTCTTCATATTCTTCTATCAGGAAGTTCACTTCTCCGTCTTTTCCTGCCGCCACATCGACCGGACTGGCGCTATACGGAAGCGAAATATCGGTGATCATGTTTCCCTGCTGGTCGAAAATAAGGAAACCTGTCTTATAGTACTGCTCGACAAATTCGATATATGCCTCTTTGTTTTCGTTATATTGATATATGTATTTGTCCATCGTTTCCTGCGGATATTCATAGACGACCATGTATCCGACCACGACATTGTTGCCGATGATCCGGGAAGTGTCGAGGCAGGAGTATTCGATCTTCCGCGTCGGATCCGGGTCGACTTTCAGTTCGACATATTCCGCAGTATAGTACGGATCCTCTTCACGGACGACTCCTTTTTTCGTATCCTGCTTGCTGCAGGCGGTCGAAGACAGAAGAACGCCGCCGATCAGGCATATGGATATTATTTTTTTTGCAAGAAAGTGCATTCTTCTTTTCCCCCTTATGCCCGATAATCCAGTATGCCTTTGGAACTGTAGAAAAAGACGATCGAGACGATAACGTTAAATGCAGCCAGGACCAGAAAGTCCAGAAGGAACATTGTCTCTGAGACCGCATACAGTTTCTTTCCGATCATTGTGCCCAAAGACAGCTCGAAAAGGAACACGGCAGAAAGAACGGCAAAGGCCAGCGTCATGTGGGAACCTCTGGAGCTTCGAAGTCTCATCGTCTTCAAAGAGGCCAGGTATGACGCATAGAACAAAAGCGCGGCCGACGCATAGAAGAACGCGCCGCAGAGCACGAAGGCCGGATGAAGCTTTGCGAAAAGCGAGACGATAAAAAAGCACAGGATCCCTTCGACAAAGGCCTTGATCATCGGCGCGGTGGATGCATAGTAGAGTTTGCGGATCGAACTTCCCGGTATCAGGTAGATGAAAGGTTTGTTCAGTTCATCCACAAACTTGCCCATCGGGATCGTAAAGATCATGGCATAGCAAAGGATCGCCACGGAAAGGATCTCCATGATGAACGGATACATGCCTTTGCGCTCCAGCGACTGAAGAAAGGCACCGAGGACAACTGCCAGGGCAGCCATTCCGAGCGTACCCTTGTCGAAAAGCACTGTCAGACTTCTTCTCTGTTCGGTCATCTGCCTTTGGAACAAAACGACCTCGCCTCTTTTTCTTCCGATGAGATGGGATCTTCTCCTCTTGCTCTTTTCTTTCACGATCACATCGGAGCTGTTGTGATAAAGAGAATTACCGTATCCGTGTCCGATGGAAGTCAGCACATCCTCGTAATATGCGGAGCGGTTACGAAGCGCAAAGAACAACCCGATGACCGGCAACAGCACGAGAAGTCCCGCATACGCCAGTGCATAGAGCATTCTTCCGTCCATGGCCTCGCAAAGGAAACCGCATGCCCATCCGCCGAGCGGGATATAACGGAGATGCGGTTCATTGAAGAAGGTGATCGTATCCGAAAACGGCGTGCCGCTTTTCCAAAGAGCCACGACGATCCCCAAGATGATCGAACCGGTCGCAAGATACAGCACAAGCAGGAAGATCCTTCTCATGACCTTAGATACCGCCGTGATTGTGTAAACGGAAAGAGAGATCACCAAAAGGCTGATCAAAAGCAGGAGCCACGCTCCCATTAAGATCAGCATTTCCCGGATCCCCAGTCCGAAATAAAAGCGCAGGTTGGTAAGCTGCATCAGAAGGATCAAGGTAGCAAGAACACAGGCCAGGCACTTCTTCAGCAGCCCGTACAACAGGATCCTGTTCGGCGAAAGCGGAGATACAAACAGATAGTTGATATCCGATGCTTTAAAAAAAGAACTGCCGCGGTTAAATCCGATATTCAGTCCGACAAAAGCGGTGATGAGAAAGACGATCATCGCGCCTCCCTTAAACTTCGATATCGGATCAGAGAGTACGGCAGTCGTTCCGGTATGACTGATCTCCTGCCAGATATAAAGCGCAAAATACGCAAGCACGATCAGGACACCGATCCAAAACTGCGGGTGTCTGATCTTTTCGCGGAGAGAGTTTCTCCATTGCCTGGCTACTAAAAACGTAAGAGCGCTCATGGCTTCTTCACTTCTTCTTTTTATTGTTTTTCTTTTTCTTTGTCGTCTTCGGGCGGCTGACCTGTCGGGGCTTCTTGGAAGCGTTCGCAGAAGGCGTCGCGGCAGGTGCTTTTTCCGCAGAAGGCTTCACAGGCGAGTCGTACCGCAACGGCGAATCATAGGATTCTGTCTCGGCAAAGAAGATCCTCTCGAGAGACTCGGACCACATGCCCACCATCTCTTCTTTTCTGTGACAGGAAACGACTTTGCCCTTGTTCATGATATATGCCTTGCCCCAGATGCCTTCGACCGTAGCAATCATGTGGGTCGAGATCAAAATGGCAACGCCTTCGTCCGCGAGATCCTGAATAATGATGCGGAGTTCTTTGATCGCGTGTGGATCCAGCCCCAGCATCGGCTCATCCAGAAGGAGGAGTTTCGGGCGCGGAAGCAGTGCGCAGATGATCGAGACTTTCTGCTGCATGCCTTTGGAAAGATCCTTGCAGAGCGTATCTACGACTTCCGTAAGACGCAGGCGGTCCACAAGTTCCGCGGCATATTTTCTGCTTTTCTCTCTGTCGAGTTTATATGCGCGGACAACAAATTCAAACTGCTCACGTACGGTGAGCATATCATAAAGGCACGGGAATTCCGGGACATAGCCCAGGATCTGTTTGGCTTTACTGGAATTGGCGGGGAAGCCTCCGATCTTTACGGTACCGTCAAATTGCAAAAGCCCGAGGATACACTTGATGGCAGTCGATTTACCGGCACCGTTCGGTCCCAGAAGAACGCCGATCTCTCCTGCTTCGAGAGAAAGGTTCACGTTCTCGTTAGCAACTTTTTTACCAAATTTCTTCGTCAGTCCTTTGACTCGAAGCATCCGTATCCTCCCCGGTTCTTTCACATAATTAGACAAAAATAGTCTATCATTTTTTGAGTGATTTTACTATTCCCTGTATCTTGAGTAAAATAGAACGTATCGGGAGGGGATCCCCCTTAGAAGCAACGAAGAAAAGGGAAACAGATGTCGGAAAACAGCAGGATCGAACAGGATAATGCCTACCATATCACCCTCAGACCAGACGATAAAAGGGTCCGGCTGAATCTGGGGGAAGTTTGGCAATACCGCGATCTCGTCGGTCTCCTTACGAAAAGGACTTTCACCGTTACCTACCAGCAGACGATCCTCGGGCCTTTATGGATTGTCATCAACCCGATCCTTTCGAGCTTGATCTACATGTTCGTCTTCGGCCACATCGCTGCCGTCGGAACCGCGGGCATCCCACAGATCCTCTTCTATTTCGTATCTTCTGCGGTCTGGGAACTTTTCGCTTTCAGCCTGACCCGAAACTCACAGACTTTTATCACCAACGCATATCTTTTCAGTAAAGTTTACTTTCCGAGGATATGCGTCCCGATCTCCAATATGATCGTGAGCCTTTTGAAATTCCTGATCCAGCTTGTCATCGTGGCCATGCTCCTTGTAACATTCGTGGTGCGAGGCGACGTGCGGCCGATGTGGGCGCTCTATCCGCTCCTGCCGCTTCTTTTCCTGCAGCTGGCGGTCTTCGGCATGAGCGTCGGCGTCCTGATCTCAAGCGTTACCACAAAATACAGAGACCTTCTTTCGGTCGTCAATGTCCTTGTGAATCTCTGGATGTACGGTTCCGCCGTCGTCTATCCGGTCAGCAGCATCCCGGACGGAGTTCTGAAGATCTTCGTCAAGATCAATCCCGTAAGTGAGATCATGGAACTGATCCGCATAATCCTTCTCGGGAAAGGAGAATTCGATATTCTCTACTATCTGGCAGGACTTGCTGTCACGATACTTTTGTTCTTCTTCAGCATTGTGATCTTTAATCGGGTAGAAAGGACGTTTGCGGATACGGTATGAGTACGATCGAAAACAGAAGCCAAAACTCCGAAAGGAAAGTGATGATCCGCGTTTCGGGACTTAAGAAAAAGTACCGTCTCGGTAAGATCGGTGCGCGCACACTGCAGGGAGCGATCAAGGAATGGCGAGCCCGCAATAAGAATACCGATCCAAAAGCACAGCCGCCCAAGACGGGCAGAAACAAAGAATTCTATGCGCTCGACGGCATCGACCTGACCGTCTACAAAGGCGAAACGCTTGGCATCCTCGGCAAGAACGGCGCCGGCAAGAGCACTCTTCTGAAGATCCTCTGCCGCATCACGGCCCCGACCGAAGGCACCGTCGATCTTTACGGTCATATCACCTCGATGCTCGAGGTCGGAACCGGATTCCACGGGGAGATGACCGGACGCGAGAACATCTATCTCAACGGCGCGATCCTCGGAATGACGAAGGCGGAGATCGACGAGAAAATGGACGACATCATCGCATTTTCGGGACTTGAAGAATTCATTGACACACCGGTAAAAAGATATTCCAGCGGCATGTTCGTTAAACTCGGATTCTCGGTCGCCTACCACCTCGAAAGTGAGATCGTTATCATGGACGAAGTCCTCGCCGTCGGCGATGTCGAGTTCCAGAAGAAATGTATCAACTGTCTTCTCGAGGCCGCCAATAACGATATTCGCACCGTGCTTTACGTAAGCCATAACATGAACACGATCCGTCAGCTCTGTAAGCGCTGCATCGTGCTCGATGGAGGCAGGATCATCTTCGATGGCGATGTCGATCAGGCGATCGCCGTCTATCTCGGAAGTGAAGCCGTCATGCCGAAAGATATCAAATACGGTCCGGAGTACCGCTCGAAGGAGTACCGGCGCCTTTACGCCGGAGATGTTTTCTCTTTGGACGGTTTTCATCTTATCAATCGTCAGGAGCCTGTTTTCCCGACCTCCGGAGAAGCCGTATTCGAACTTTCCTATACGGCCGCAAAGGATATCCGGAACGTCGGCTTCCGCATCCAGCTCCGGTATCAGGACGGAAGCAGGATCGCTTCTTCCCTTCCGGAAAACCTTGTCGACATCCTTTCCGGAGAAAACAAAGTGAAACTGACCCTTCCGCTTACGCACCTGACGTATGGCCGATACACGGCGGATATCGTCGTTTACCGGCTCGATGCCGGCGGTATCGAGAGAAAGATCGATGCCGTTTCTCCGGGATTTACTTTCCAGATCGAATCGGCCCACGACAAAGATGATTATTCCAAGTGGAATCAGCAGAAAATGGGCGCGATCCGACTTTTGGACAGCAAGGTGGAATCCCTTCCCGGATCCTGACCGATAAAGAATCGATCATTCGGCTTATTCTTTTCTTTCATTGTTTGAGAAAATATTGATTTTCATTTTCCTCTAGTATTAAATAAGGATATAATTTTCATGCGAGAAGCACCGGGGTGAACGTGGAGCAAGAGCCGCAAGCAAACGGCGGCATATTCCCGGCAAGTGCTTTTCGAAAGGACGGGAATATGTTTAGAATCGTAACCAAACGACAGCTCAACGAAGCTGTCACTCTCATGGATATCGATGCTCCGTACATCGCAAAAAAGGCGAAGGCCGGGCAGTTCATCATCTTCAGAATCGACGAATACGGTGAGCGCATTCCGCTGACGATCGCCGATACGGATCCGGAGCGCGGTACCGTTACCATCATCTTCCAGGCTGTCGGCACCTCGACAAAAGCACTGGCGCAGATGAACGAAGGCGATTCGATCCTTGATTTCGTCGGTCCTTTGGGAAATGCCACGGAGATCGACGGCTATAAGAACGTCTGCGTCGTCGGTGGCGGCGTCGGATGCGCAATCGCCTATCCTTCCGCAAAAGCACTGCACCTGGCAGGCGCCCACGTCGATATGATCGCCGGTTTCCGGAACAAAGATATCGTCATCCTCGAGGATGAGATGCGCGCCGTAAGTGACAACCTCTATGTCACGACAGATGACGGGTCCTATGGGGAAAAAGGTTTCGTTACCAATAAGCTGCAGTCCCTGATCGATGCAGGAAATAAATACGATCTGGTCATCGCGATCGGACCGATCCCGATGATGAAGTTCCTTGCTGAAGTGACCCGCCCGTACGGCATCAAGACGCTCGTCAGCTTAAACCCGATCATGATCGACGGCACGGGCATGTGCGGCGGCTGCCGTGTCACCGTCGGCGGCAAGATCCGTTTCGCCTGCGTAGACGGTCCGGATTTTGACGGTCACGAAGTCGACTTTGACGAACTGATGAGAAGAAACTCCTACTATAAAGCCCAGGAAAGAGAGAGCGCCGAACACGAGTGCCGCATCCTGAAAATGGGTGACGAGAAGAAGGGGGAACAGAAGCATGGCTAATATGTCTCTTACCAAAGTTCCGATGCCGGAGCAGGATCCGAATATACGTAATAAGAATTTCGACGAGGTCGCTCTCGGATATACCGAAGAAATGGCCAAAGAAGAGGCGACCCGCTGCTTAAACTGCAAGAATCGTCCATGCGTCGGCGGATGCCCCGTAAACGTCCGAATCCCGGATTTCATCGCTCAGATCGCCGAAGGAAACTTCGAAGAAGCTTATAAGATCATCACGGCGACCAACTGCCTTCCGGCGGTCTGCGGTCGTGTCTGCACCCAGGAGACCCAGTGCGAGAGCAAGTGTGTCCGCGGCTTGAAGGGCGAAAGCGTCGGTATCGGCCGCCTCGAACGTTTCGCAGCCGACTACCACATGGCACATGCCAAAGAGTCGGTCCCCGCTATTTCGAAGAACGGTCACCGCGTGGCTGTCGTCGGTTCCGGCCCGTCCGGCCTGACATGTGCCGGTGACCTTGCAAGACTCGGCTATGAAGTCACGATCTTTGAAGCTTTTCATAAGGCCGGCGGTGTTCTGGTCTATGGTATTCCTGAATTCCGTCTCCCGAAGACAATCGTTCAGAAGGAAGTCGATAATCTCCGGACCCTTGGTGTAGAAGTCCGCACCAACTTCGTTATCGGTAAGACACTTACCATTGACGAGATTTTCGAAGAAGGCTACGAGGCTGTCTTCATCGGATCCGGTGCCGGTCTTCCGTCTTTCATGGGTATCGAAGGCGAGTCGCTCGTCGGTGTATATTCCGCAAATGAATACCTCACTCGCGTGAACCTCATGAAAGCCTATATCAACGAATACGACACACCGATCAGAAAGAGCCGTGCAGTCGCAGTTGTCGGCGGCGGCAACGTTGCCATGGATGCTGCCCGCACCGCAAAACGTCTCGGCGCAGAGCATGTCTATATCGTGTACCGTCGCTCCGAAGAAGAGATGCCGGCCCGCGCCGAAGAAGTGCATCACGCAAAAGAAGAAGGCATCGAGTTCTTGTGCCTGAATAACCCGACCCGCATCCTCGGATCCGAAAACGGCGAAGTCCGTGCCATCGAGGTCATTTCCATGGAGCTCGGCGAGCCGGATGCGAGCGGAAGAAGAAGACCTGTTGCGATCTCAGGATCAGAACACGAGATCGAAGTCGATACCGTCGTTATGTCGATCGGCACATCTCCTAACCCGTTGATCAGAACCACTACCAAGGGACTGGACGCAAATCCCAGAGGATGCCTTGTTGCCGATGAGACCATGGCGACTTCCCGTCCGGGCGTTTTTGCCGGCGGCGATGCCGTAACCGGTGCCGCGACGGTTATCCTCGCCATGGGCGCAGGAAAAACAGCGGCAGCTTCCATCGATAAGTACATCAAGGAAAAGGTCTGACACAAGAAGATCTTCTGATTCACAGACCGTCACGGGTAAGTTATAATACCGTTTTGAGGTGAATTGAAATGAAGATCGTAATATTGGACGGATATACGGAAAACCCGGGAGACATTTCCTGGGCCCCTTTCGAGAAGCTCGGCGAACTGGTGGTATATGACTACACAGCGCCTTCCGAGATCTTCGAAAGGCTTTCCGGAGTATCGGTCTGTCTTACTAATAAGACGTGTTTCCCGGGAGAAGTTCTGGAAAAACTCCCGAATCTAAAATATATCGGCTGCCTGTCCACGGGCTTTAATGTCGTGGATGTGGACTACTGCAGAAAGCACGGGATCACCGTAACGAACATCCCTGAATATGCTACCTTTGCAACTGCTCAGATGACCATCGCCCTTCTTTTGGAGATCGCAAATAAGGTCGGTCATCACAGTGATCTCGTCCACGACGGCGTCTGGACGAAGGGCCGTGACTTCTGCTTCTGGGACGGAGATCTGACCGAACTTTACGGAAAGACATTAGGACTTTTCGGATTCGGCAAGATCGCTTCCCGCGTGAGCCGCATCGCATCTTCTCTGGGCATGAACGTTCTCGCCTGTCGCCGTTCGGAAATTACGGAGGAGATGAGAAAAACCGATCCTCAGGTGACCTTTGTCGATGAAGATACGCTCTGGAAAGAATCGGATGTAATCTCCTTCCACTGCCCGCTGACTCCTACGACTACCGGTCTGGTGAATGCCGAAATCATCGCGAAAATGAAAGATGGCGTGATCCTTCTGAATACATCACGAGGACCGGTTCTCGACGAAGCCGCCGTTGCTTCCGCGCTCAGATCCGGAAAGATCTCTGCCCTCGGCGCCGACGTTGTAAGTGTCGAACCGATCCGTGAGAGTAATCCTCTTCTTTCGGCTCCGAATACTTTCCTGACACCGCACATCGCCTGGGCACCGAAGGAGACACGTCTTCGCCTAATGGATGTCGCAGCGGGCAATCTGTCGTCTTACTTAAATGGATCTCCCGTCAACGTCGTGTCGTAAGTTCATAAGTTTGGCACGTCGGCGTTTATGTGGTATCCTAATAGCCGTTTGCGGGTGGCACATCCCCCTCGCGAAGAAGGAAAAAGAAGCAGCACCGGCAAGTTCTTTTGCCAAAGAATATAAAGGAGAAGTAGGATGAACAAGATCCTTTACATGTTTCTCATATCGATGATCCCGGTCGTGGAGCTTCGTGGCAGCATTCCATATGCCGCCGCTGTCGGTATCCCGTGGCACGTCGCGCTTCCGCTGGCAATCGTCGGCAATCTCCTCCCCGTTCCTTTTATTCTGCTGTTCGTCAAAAAGGTCTTCGACCGGATGAGAAAATATCCGAAGCTTAAGAAGATCGTTGATTTCTGCGAGAACAAGTTCGCCAGAAAGGTCGAAAAGGCCGGAAATGTGGCTTTCTGGACACTGGTCGGTTTTATTGCCATTCCTCTTCCGGGCACCGGCGCCTGGACCGGATCCGGCATCGCCGCCGTCTGCGAAGTCCCGTTCAAAAAAGCGATCCTGGCCGCCGTCATCGGCGTTTGTATCGCCGCCGTGGTCGTCACCCTGATCGCCTATGGTGCAATCGCAGGATTAAGTTTCCTGATCTGATTCATCCCGAAAAACGATCAACAAAAGCGCTGTCTTTTAACATAGAAGCGGTCTCTTAGTTCCCGGAGAAGTGAAGGGTTCGGTACAAATGCACTTATTCCTGTACTTTCGGAAGGGTGGAACCGCCGTACGGCATGATTACGATCTTTGCGTCCGGACCCTTCTGTGCGATCGCTGCATCGATCGCCGTCTGAATATCGGAGTACGGCTCGAGGAATACCCTCTTTACGAAGTCGTGGTCAAGATCGGATACGAAGAAAATACGCGCACGCTCCAGAACCATTGCGATCGCGGCTGCCTTGTGGCCGCCGAGAACGAAGTCCGTCTTGATGTGGGCGATCATGTCAGAGCTCTTCTCGTGACCGGTCAGCCACTGCTCGAAATGCTTCTCGCCGAGCCCTTCCTTACAGGAAGCGATCCAGACGATGATACCGCCGTCCTTGACTGCGTGCTTGGCGTTATCCAGAGCTTTCTGCGCCTGATACATATTAATGTCTTTCGGGAAACCGCCTGCAGATACGACGACGATGTCCGCCTGCTCCGGAATGGAGACCTTGTAGAAAGAATCGAGGAATTTGCAGCCTTCTCTGTGCGCGAGGATCGGATCTCCTGCAAAGCTCCGGATAATCTCCTTCTTGGCATCGAGAACGACATTGACGATGTAATCAACGCCCAGGATCTTACCCGCTTCTTCAATATCCTCACGAACCGGGTTTCCCTCGAGATGACCGGCGCATGCGGCCTGCTCAACCATTGCACTGTGGTTGTGCTGGATGGCATCCCATGTAGAAACGCCCGGCATGATGGCCTTATATCCTCCGGAATAGCCGGCGAAATAATGATACTCGATATTGCCGAGACAGATGCGGCGATCCGCTTCTACGACCGGGCGGAAAATATCGACCGGGGTACCTCGGGAAGTCGTTCCGACATGAACGGCGTCGTTGACATCCGAGTCGATGCAACGGACACGGTCATAAACCGCATCACCGACCATATAGCGCATGCGCTCTTCAGTGTGGCCGCCGTGCGATCCGAGCGCAAACACGATCGTGATATCGGAATCCTTGATGCCTGCGGCCGAAAGCTCGTCGAGCACTGCCGGAAGCACCTTGTAACTCGGGATCGGACGTGTGATGTCAGAGGTAATGATCGCGACCGTCTCGCCTGCCTTGACGACTTCACGAAGCGGCGGAAGACCGATCGGCTCACGCATGGAGCGGTATACTTCATCACTGCCGGTAAGGCCGATCTCCGCCTCGTTCGGCGTAAGCACCGCCATGACCTGATTATCCGGCACCTGTACCGGGATCTTCTCTTTTCCAAAACCTAATGCGATCTCCATGGGGACCTCCGATATTTACATGTTCACACGAGTTTTCTCGTCTGCGACTTATTTTCTTGTCATTACCGATCCGGCAAAAGCACTTTTCCTACGAAAAGTTGTGTTCTTCCTCCGGCAGCGAAAGACCCGGGTTTCGTCTTCCCGAAACATTTCTCGGTTTCCTGCTTCTGGTCAGGCACTTCTTCACGGTGACATCCATAAGGATCGCACCGAGCGGCGCCGTGATCAGGATCGAAAGAACGGCTGTGGTCAAAACCATCATACCACAAGCAAGGCCCTGTGCCAGCGGAATCGCACCGACGGCCGCCTGAACGGTCGCTTTCGGGAAATATGCAACATCGCAGTAGAGGATCTCTTTCATCTTCAGTCCGGATCCCAAAAGGCTTACGATAACACCGACCGAACGGAACAGAAGTGCACCGAGGATCAAGAGTACAGAGCCGAGACCGGCCGATACAAGGGCTTTGATCTCAACGGCAGAACCGAGCATGATGAACAGCAGAAGTTCCGCGCCGACCCAGATCTTCGCGATCTTTGCGGAAAGACGGGAAGCGACTTCTCTTCTTCTGTTGAGGATCGTTCCGCCCAGTGCCATAACGGCGAGAAGTCCGGAGAACGGAACATATCTGGAAACATACGTCTCTGCTCCGACAAAGAAAAAAGAGATACCGAAAAGCAGAAGGATCTTGATGGTGTCGCGAAGGTGGATCGTCTTGAAAATCTGCGACATGATGATACCGACGACGATACCGACACCGAGACCGGTCACGATCGAGATCGGGATCGAAGCGATCGTCCATGCGGAGATGCCCTCGCCCTTGCTCATTCCGATAAATGCGGTGAACAGAACGATCGCGTAGATATCGTCTGCAGAAGCACCGGCCATGATGAGCTGCGGAATATGCTTATCCGTGCCGTAGCCCTCTTCCATGAGCCACAGCATCTTCGGCACGATGATCGCCGGAGATGCAGCTGCGAGCATAGCGCCGACGATCGCGGAATCGACACGGGAAAGTCCGAGACAGGCAGGTCCTAATATAATCGCACCGACGATCTCAAAGGTCGCCGGGACAAAGCAGAGCATGATGGCCGGCCGGCCGATCTTTTTCATGTCGCTGATATCGAGGCTCAGACCTGCACGGAACAGAATAACGATCAGCGCGATCTCACGAAGCTCGGAAGAGATCGACAGGATCTTCGCATCCAGAAGATTGAGAGCCGCAGGCCCTAAGATAATACCTGTGATGATCAGTCCCAAAAGCGACGGAATATGTAGTTTCTTAAAAATCCCGCTGATACAAAAACCGAGCAAAAGCATCAGCGCAAGACTCATAAGCATGTTATGCATTTTATAATCCCCTCTTTAACAAAAGCACTTTCGTATTTCTTAATAAAGCTTCTTTTGCACAATAACGGATTATAGCACGTCCCTTTTCAAAGAACGTAGTAAAAAACACTGGAAAAACAACGATTTTCCAGTGCGAAAAATGTCTTTTGTTGTGTAGTTCGAAATAGTCAGTTCGGATACATTCTCGAGACGAATGCGGGGTTGCTTTCGTTTAGAAGCAATGCCGCCGCTCGATCGGCCAGCCGGATCGTCAGTTTTTCATACTCGCACTGAAGCGCGGACACCACGGACATATCTCCCGTATACCCGTGATTTCCGCAGGCACAGGTGTGGCGGCAGCGGAAACGCAACTCACATTCTTTACAGTCCTCCGCCTCCACTCTTCTGCTCTGAAGCGACTCGAGTTTTTCCTCATTCAAGCCATCGTCAAGTGAGCCGATCCCATATCCGTCCATGCCGATGAAATGCGAACAAGGATAATATTTGCCGTCCGCATCCACCATGAGCTTGTGGCACCCGAAATGGCACATCACACTGTCTGCGTCACGCTCACAGATATAGTTCTTGATCTTGTTATCAAACGGAATAAAACGGAAGACATCGTTTCCGGCATTCCACTGCTCATAAAGCGCTTCCGCCTTCAGCAATTCTCTCTTGAGTTTTTCAAAAGCCGCATCATCCCAGTCCGCTCTCTCGCCAAGCGCGAGTACCATACTTACGGACTTCACTCCCATCTCACGGAAGAACTTCAGAGACTCGGCGATCCTGTCGACATATTCCGGATGCACGGTCATCATGACGATCGTCTCCGGGAATGTCTTAAGAAGCATCTGAAGCTTTTTATCCACGATCTCTTTCGTCATCTGACCGCCACGGTCCGGACGAACCGGATCCTGGGCAAGTCCGTCATGTGAAAGCGCCAGAAAGATCTTATTCTTTTTGGCAAACGCGATGAAGTCTTCCTCAAGGAGAAGTCCGTTGGTTGTGATCTCAAATGACAAACGGGTGTCCGGGATTGACAGGATCTTCTCGGAAGAATACCGGACGAGTTCTTTTATCAGTTCTTTCTGAAGAAGCGGTTCGCCGCCGTAAAAAGAGATCTGAGCTTTGTCCCCTTCACAGATCCCGGATACAAAAGCATCGATCGCTTTCATGGCGGTCTCTTTTGTCATGGAGACATCTTCGTGTTTCTGAAGGCAATATCTGCAACTGAAATTACACTGGTGAGTCACCGCCAGTGTAAGTCTTTTTACAAGTTTTTCTTTTGCATGATTCTCCATATCCGGCTTCTCCTGACCGATCGGTTCAACCATATCATCCATGATCAACAATCATCATCCGTTACCAGAATCTCCTCGGCCTCTCCACTGAGATAATAGGTCTCGATCTCACCATCGAGATAATAGGTCCCTGTCTCACCATCGAGATCATAGGTCTCTGTCTCGATCTTTTCACCGTATTTTTCGCCCATCTTCTCGAAACGCTTCATACTCTTGCTCGTTTCGTTTCCTTCCAGGCAGCCGCCTGCAAGTGCCATCGAAGCCGTGAGTGCGGATACGACAGCGATCTTTTTGATCGGTACGTTGGCGGTCCTGCTGTTTACCTGGTAAAGAGTCGGATATGTCGGTCTGTTTATGTTTTGTACAGGTTGCTTTTTCATGGTCCTTTTCTCCTTTGCGAGTATTCGCTTCTGAAAATAAGACGATGGATCATCGGGAACTGTTGCACTTTTCTCATATTCTATCGGAAGTTTTTTCCGAAAACGGGAAACTTCTTCCTGCGGTCAGTCATCTCATACTTAAACTGTACGGTAATGCCCGAGCCGATCAGCGCCGCCCATATGAAGAAGGAGACCCAGCCATTGTGAAGACCTGTCTTGACCATCGGTTCAAGAAAAGACGGCAGGCTCTTCCACTCATAAAGGATGCCCATAGTGCCGAGGAAAACATCACGGAGAATGTCCGCGCCGATCACGGAAGTGACGATCTTGATCGCAGGTCCCTGGATCAGGCAGATGATGATGCCGACGAAGATACCGATCAGAAGGGCGATCAGGCAGATCGCAAGGAGCTTTTCCCCGTCGGTTCCTCCGGGCAGCCATTTCATAACGCTTTCGAGTTTACTGTCCGGGATCAGGTTCTGCACATTTTCGGAACCGTCCGTAAGTTTCGCGATTGAATCGGGGGAAAGAGAGATCACCAGCGACAGTTTATTCTGCGTCTTGATGATGTACAAAAGGCATATTTTTACGAGCGAGTACCACGTGAAAAACACCGTGATGAAAAACAGTGCTTTTTTATAAAGCGCATACGAAAGCACTGCCAGAATGACACCCAGTACGATCGGGAAAAAGAACGCCCACATCTTCTGCGATTTTTCCGGGATCTCAGAAAGAAGGAAGATCGAATCCATGAGATTGGCGCCCTGCATGCCCATGAAAAAACCGGCCAGTGCCATGGAAAAACGGAAAAGGCGGAACCCATAGAAACACAGCAGTATTCCCATTGCAAGGAACGTAATGAGCGTTACTGTATCCAGCATTCCGAAACCTCCTTTTCTACTACGGAACTTTGCATCTATTATAGGGGGTGTCCGATTCACGGATGTAACAAAACGTTTTCATTTATCAGACACTTTTACATAAAATTGCCTTGCGATTATCCTTGGTCTTTGCGAAAATAGAAACAGTACTTCGAATATATAAATAGGGAGGTTTGAATATGCTTTATGATAATAAAATTTGGGTAGGCGGAACCGACAACAAGTGCTTTATTGAGCCTTCGAAGGCGAACCGTCACGGTTTGATCGCCGGCGCGACAGGAACAGGTAAATCCGTAACTCTCAAAGTCATGGCCGAGAGCTTTTCCGATATGGGTGTCCCGGTATTCCTTGCCGATGTAAAGGGCGATATGTCCGGCATCTGTGCCAGAGGTGTCAACAACGAGAACATGGAAGAGCGCATTGCGAAGTTCGGTATCGAGAACTTCGAGTACAAGGCATATCCGACCACCTTCTACGATGTATTCGGACAGATGGGCATCCCGATGAGAACGACCATCTCCGAGCTTGGCCCCATCCTTCTGGGACGTATGCTGGGTCTTTCCGATGTCCAGCGCGCGGTATTGTCCATGGTATTCCGTATCGCAGACGATCAGGGTCTTCTGCTTCTTGACCTTAAGGATCTGCGTCTGCTTCTTACCTACATCGGTGACCATGCAGACGAATATAAACTCACCTATGGAAATATCTCCACTGCAACGATCGGTGCGATCCAGAGAAATCTGGCTCTCCTTGTCGACGAAGGTGCAGAATCATTCTTCACGGAACCTGCCTTTGATGTCAATGACTTCTTCAAGGTCGACAGCGAAGGCCGCGGCATGATCAATGTCCTCAATGCAACCGAGCTTTTCAACAAGCCTCTTTTGTATTCGACATTCCTTCTGTGGCTCATGAGCGAGATCTACGAGAATATGCCGGAAGTCGGCGATCTCGACAAGCCGAAGATGGTATTCTTCTTCGACGAGGCACACCTGCTCTTTAACGATGCACCTGCCTTCCTCCTCGAGAAGATCGACCAGATCGTCCGTCTCATCCGCTCCAAGGGCATCGGCGTATACTTCATTTCCCAGAGCCCGAGCGATATCCCGGACAACATCCTTGCCCAACTTCAGAACCGTGTACAGCATGCACTTCGTGCTTATACACCTGCCGAGCAGAAAAAGATCAAGGCCGCCGCGGGATCCTTCCGTGCCAACCCGGCATTCGATACCGAAGC
Organism: uncultured Clostridia bacterium; assembly: GCA_905235455.1. Classification (GTDB taxonomy): domain Bacteria; phylum Bacillota; class Clostridia; order Saccharofermentanales; family Saccharofermentanaceae; genus Scatonaster. The sequence continues at coordinate 5,883 of CAJOLL010000024.1, read as the reverse complement.
AGCTCTTTCCGAACTGGCCGTCGGTGAAGCACTCATTTCCTTCCTCGATGAAAAGGGTACCCCGGGTGTTGTAGAGCGCGCCTTCATCCTCCCGCCGCAGAGCTTCATCGGTTCTGCCGGATTTGAAAAGATTCAGGAGATCACCGATTCCAATCCGCTGTACGAAAAGTACAGACTCTCCGTCGATCCGGAATCCGCATATGAACTGCTGATGGCAAAATACGAAGGCAAGAGCGCTGCCGCAGCAAAGGCAGAAGAAGAAAAGCAGGCGATCGAGGAAGAAAAAGCCGCTGCCGCCGAAGAGAAAGCTGCCGAAAAGGAGCGCCTCGCAGAAGAAAAAGCCGCTGCCGCTGAAGAGAAGGCTGCCGAAAAGGAGCGCCTCGCAGAAGAAAAAGCCGCTGAGAAAGAGCGTGCCGCCGAGATCCGCGAACAGCGCGAAAAGGACCGTCAGGAAGACAGAGAACGCCGTATCGAAGAGAAAGAGCGCGCTGCCGAACTCCGTGAGCAGAGAGAAAAAGAGCGTCAGGAAGACCGCGCGAGAAAAGAAGAAGAACGCATCAAGCGCGAAGAAGAAAAAGCGAGAAAAGAAGCCGAGCGTGCAGAAGCCAAGGCAAAAGCTGAGGCAGAACGCGCAAAGAAGAACAGCCCGCTGACCAAGATTACGAATTCCGCGATGACAGCCGCCGGCCGTCAGGTAGGTTCTTCCCTCGTACGTGGTATCTTCGGAGGACTTCTGAAAAAGTAAGCGATTTCATTTCATAAAACAAGCAGAAAAAGGGAATCCCCTGAGCGACAGGTTTTGCTTCAGCAAACTGTCTGAGTCGCAAAAGGGATTCCCTTTTCTCTCTTTTCAACAAGCTGCCATCGCCTACTCTGCGCGAATGTATTCGTCCAGGAGCGCTTCCACTTCGCTGATCGTGTCTGCGGTCATCAGCCGGTTCTTGATCTCGGCGGTTCCTCTTCCGCCTTTCAGATAACAGGCGATCTGTGCTCGCATTTCTTTGACGGCGGTCTTTTCTCCGAGCCGGTCGCAAAGACCGAGAAGATGACGGCGGATCACCTCGGCACGTGTCTTTCTGTCCACAGAGAAATTCCTGCTTACTGCGACAAGCTCTTCACCTCTGTCGGCCGCTTCCAGCGCCGCGCGGATCTCCGAAAAGATCCACGGATTTCCCTGTGCCGCGCGCCCTACCATTACGCCGTCACAGCCGGTCCGGCGAATCATGTCGACTGCCGAAGCCCCGTCTTTCACGTCGCCGTTTCCCCATAGCGGAATACCTGTCCCTGAAATCGCTTCTTTCGTTTTACGAATCACTTCCCAATCTGCGGTGCCGCGGTAAAGCTGCGTCTGCGTTCTCGCGTGCAGGGCAAGTGCTTTTGCACCGGAAGCGATACACATCTTTGCAAATTCAGGGGCATTGATATGACCTTCATCCCAGCCGGAACGGAACTTCACGGAAACGGGCTTCCCGAAAGGCTCAGCCGCCTTGACGGAGGACTCGATGATCTTTGCTGCCAGGACGGGATCTTTCATGAGAGCGGATCCTCCCCCGGTCTTTACGACTTTACTGACCGGACAGCCCATGTTGATATCGATCACGTCGACAGAAGCAAGGCGCGGGTCATTGAGAATAAACGGGATCGCGCAGGCAAAATCGTCAGGGTCCGCGCCGAAAAGCTGGATGCCGGTCACCCCTTCGTGCATGGGATCGATCTGAAGATACCGCATGCTCACTTCCACCGATTCTTTGAAACGGATCCCGCGTGCGGAGACAAGCTCCGTCACGCCGAACGAAGATCCGTATTCGTGAGCGATCGTGCGGTAAATACACGTGCTCGTACCGGCCATCGGCGCCAGGGAAATGTTCTCCGGGATCGTTACTTTTCCGATTGAAAACGGGTGCAAAAACTTAGTCATAAGGAAAGGATACCATGAAAACCTCAAATATGTTAAACCCCGACGAAAAAACAGTCTCGTTTTTAATGAATTTTTAACGCTTTCGAAGCAAAATAACATTGATTTATATAGCTGTTCAAGCTATCCTATATAACATATGAAGGTTTGTCCGTCGGGAGATCACCCGGCGGGCGCGTCGAAAAAACAAGAAAAGCAGGAAAGGAGGAACGGTATGCCGTCACGTATTTCCAGACGCGAACTGAAAATATTGGATTGGATGTATGAGCATCTGCGCTGCAAAGTGTTCGACCGTATCATGCCGTTTCTTTCGCTGACCGGCAATTTCGGCATCATCTGGTTTGCCGCCGCCGGTACTTTCTACTTTGCCAACATCAATCAGGAAGCCGCCATCTGCATTCTTCTTGCACTCGGTTGCAGCCTTCTGTTCGTTAACCTTATTCTCAAGAGAGTCACGAAGCGTCCTCGTCCGTATGAGGTTAGAGGTGAACTTCGCGACACCATCATCCGCGAACCGAAGGACTTCTCCTTCCCTTCCGGACACACATTCTCTTCGTTTGCAGCTGCGACCGCGATCGTCCGTTTCTCTCCGAAGTTCGGTATCGCCGCTCTGGTATATGCATCCGGAATCGCATTCTCGCGTCTTTACCTGTACGTCCACTACATTTCCGACGTACTGACAAGCGCGATCTTCGGGGTAGCTACGGGTATCCTCGTCAGTTACCTTTATACACGAGGGATCATCGTTTTCTGATCCCCTGATCCTGCCTTATCAAGAGCGCCGCTTCCGATCTTCGGAAACGGCGCTTTCTTTTTACCGCAGCATAATCATCAATGATCACTTCTTACTGTCTTTCTGCAACTTTTTCCTGCATTCCTTACAATACCCGAAAACTTCCACGACATGTCCCACGACCATGAAGTCCTGATCCACCGTATGCAGGTGTTCATGCTCGCCAAACGGGCATCCTTCGAGCTCCGTCCTGCTTTTGCAGTTCATGCAGATCGCGTAGTGATGGTGCCCCGTTTCCGAAAGGGAATACAATGCCTCCGGGCTGTCCTTAAGAAGCGTCCTGTTCACGACCTGTGCTTTTTCAAAAGCTTCAAGAGCCCTGTAAACGCTTGAGAGCCACACGGCCTTTTCCTCATTTCCGCCGCCTGCTTTCTGCGCGATCTGGCGGGCCGTAAGCGGCGTTTTGCTGCTGCTTAAGATCTCCCAGACCATAAGTCTCGATTTGGTTTTGCGAAGAGAATCCGGAAATGACATATCAGTCTCCTTTCTTCACAGAGTGCTTTTCGCGAAGATGTCCGATCACGCAGAAAAGCAGGAAAAACACTACGGAGAGGAGCACAATGGTTCCTCCGGGTTTTAAGCCGAAATAAAAAGACAAAACAAGTCCGCCGACCGTAGATGCCGCCGATACGAAGATCGCCCACAGGACCGTCGTCTTATAGCTTTTCGCGATGCCCATGGCCGCCGCGACCGGTACGACCAGAAGCGACGATATGATCAGGGCACCGACCGTTCTCGCCGCGATGGAGACCGTCACGGCCGTAAGGATCGTAAAGACCGCATTGACGAAACCGACCGGAACACCGGAGATCGCCGCCGCCTGCTCGTCGAAGGAGATGTAAAAAAGCTCCTTATACAGAAGGACGATCGCCAGAAGGACGATCACGGAAAGGATCATGACCAGCCTCGCTTCAAAGCCGCTTATCGCCACGATTGAGCCGAAAAGGAAACTGTTGAAGTCCGCCGAGCTTCTGACAAATCCGGACAGAACGCCCGCAAGGCCGATGCCCGTGGACATCACGATCGCCACGGCAAGTTCCGAGTGGTTGCCGAGCTTTTTGCGGATCGCTTCGATCGAAAGCGCCGAAACGATGCAGACCGCCATCGCGCCCACGATCGGGTTGAACCCGAGAAGCAGTCCCAGCGCGACACCGGCGAGGGAAGAATGTGAAAGTGCGTCTCCGATCAGAGACAGACGCTTATGGACCATGACCGTACCCAGACAGGCAACGATCACCGAAAGAAGGAACCCTACGAGAAGCGCTCTCTGCATGTACTCATACTGAAAGATCAACGGCATATCACTGCGCCTCCTTTTCGTGGTCGTGCTTGTGCTCATGGCCATGCTCGCAGTTCGCGCAATGGATGTGCTCCGCCCCGTGCGGATGACTGTGTGCATGCGCGTGCACGATCTGCGCATCCGGCAGAAGTTCTTCTCGGCACGCGCCTTCGGAAAGGCACAGTACGCGGTTCGCATACGGGCCGACTTTCTCGACATCGTGCGTGACCATAAGGATCGTGACCTTCTTCTCGATATTCAAATGGTGAAGGATGTGAAGAAGCCGGTCGACAGAATCCGCATCAACACCGACCGTCGGTTCGTCCAGGATCAGAATCTTCGGATCCCCCGCCAGGACGCGCGCCAGCATGATTCTCTGCTGCTGCCCTCCGGAAAGATTTCCGATCAGTTCCTTTTTCTTATCCGCCATTCCAACGCTCTTCAGCGCGTTTTCTGCCAGCTCTCTATGTGCTTTTCCCGGAAATCGCATGAATCCGATCTTTCTATAAAGGCCGCTCATGACGATCTCTTCGCATGTCGCCGGGAAAGTCGCCGCGCTGTTTCCGCCGTTTTGCGGAAGATACCCGATGCCCGAGCCGGAAAGAGATGTAACTTCTTTTCCTGAAATACAGATCCTTCCTTTCGTCGGGCGGATCGCGCCCAAAAGGAGCTTGACCATGGTGCTTTTACCCACTCCGTTATCGCCGATGACAACGGCAAAATCGCCTTCTTCGACGGCGAAATCCACATTCTCCAGGATCATGTCCCGCGTGTAGCCGAAGGACATATTTTCAACTTCGATCACATTGGCCATTTTCTGTTCCTCCCCGACATTCTCACTCGAACGAAGACACAAGTGCTTTTAGATTATCCTGCATGACTGAAAAGTAGTCACGCCCGGCGTCGATATCGTCTTTCGAAAGCCCGTCCAACGGCGAAAGCGCCATTGTACTGCAGCCGGCTTCGTCCGCGATCGTCTGCGCGACCTTCGGGTCGACGAGCTGTTCGAAGAAGATGCACTTAATTCCGTATTCGCTTACCTTGTCGATGATCTCCCTCATTCTCGCCGCATCCGGCTCCTGATCGGCTGAGACGCCCTCGATTCCGATCTGCTTGAGCCCGTATTCGCGGCACAGATATCCGTAGGCCTCGTGGGCCACAACGATATACCCTCCCTCGTATGCTTTTAATCCTTCGCGAAAAGCACTGTCCAGTTCTTCGCAGGCTTTCTTTGCTTCTTCCAGATTCTTCCTGTAAGCATCTGCATTTTCTTCATCGATAGAGATCAGTGCCTCGGCGATCGCTTCCATCTCCGCTTCTGCATTTTTCGGAGAAAGCCACACATGCGGGTCGTATTCGCCATGACGGTGCTCATGCCCCTCTTCTTCCTCGCGCCCGCCTTTGTCAAGTCCGTCTTCCATATCATGTACTTCCGACGTCTTAAGAAGAGCAACATCTTTCGATGCCTCAAGCGCGACCAGATCCTTATTTTGCACGCTTCCGAGAACATCCTCGGCCCAAGGTTCCATACCCGCGCCGCTATATACAAACAGATCCGCCTCTTCGAGCATCAGCATGTCATTCGTGGAAGGCTCCCACTCGTGCGGCTCCGTACCCGCCGGGATCAGCATCTTCACAGCGACATTCTCCCCGCCGATCCTTTTCGCAAAATCGTACACCGGGAAGATCGTCGCAACGACCTTGACCTTACCCTCGGCCTCCTTACCGAAACCACGCCTGCAGGAACAAAGAAGCCCGGCCGCACCGCTGATCAAAGACACCGCCAAAACACCCGAAAACAAACGCCTCAAACTAAACTTCATATCACAAAAACTCTTCCTTTCCCTTCACTCAATTGCGAATGGTTCGCAATTGCAAAAGACAGTATAATAGAAC
>CAJOLL010000023.1 GCA_905235455.1 uncultured Clostridia bacterium | reverse complement strand
GTTCCTGGACATCAAGTGCAGAACGGCAGGCATCTGGCCGAACGCCGTAGTTATCGTCGCTACCGTCCGTTCCCTGAAGTACAATGCCGGCATTCCGAAGGAAGAACTCAATAAGCCGAATGCCGAGGCGGTCGCCGCAGGCTTCCCGAACCTCGCTAAACATATCGAGAATATCCTTTCCTACGGTATACCGTGTGTCGTTGCCAGCAACCAGTTCCTCACAGATACCGAGGAAGAGCTCGAAACACTGCGTCGTCTCTGCGAAGAAAAGGGTGCGACATTCGCTCCTGCACAGATCTTTGCCAAGGGCGGCGACGGCGGACAGGAACTCGCCGATAAAGTGCTCGAAGCGATCGAGACACCGACTGACGGACCGCACTATATGTACGATCTGGATATGCCTGTTGAAAAGAAGATCGAAGCAATCGCCAAGAACATCTACGGTGCCGCAAACGTGGAGATCCTGCCGGAAGCCCGAAAGAAGATCGAAGACTTCACCAAGGCAGGCTTCGGCAAAACCCCCGTATGTATCGCCAAGACGCAGTATTCCCTGTCCGATAACCTCAAGGTCCTCGGCCGTCCGGAAGGCTTTACCCTTACCGTCCGTGACATCTGGCTGTCCGCAGGCGCCGGTTTCCTCGTCGCCCTGACAGGTGCGATCGTCACCATGCCGGGACTTCCGAAACATCCTGCCGCCATGGACATCGATATTGATGCCGACGGTGTGATCGAAGGACTGTTCTGATACTTTATGAAGAACCCGAAGACCAATTACATCGGAGAAGCGCGACGGATCAAAAGGAACCGTATGTTCATCCGCATCATCGTCGCCGGTGTCGCGATCCTCATCGTGAGTTTCGCTATCTTCTTTATGTACATCCTTTCTCTGAAAAAGGACATTGATTCCGAGTTTACGGGAACGACGGTCACCACGGTACGTCCGACGACAGAAAACACGGAACCGTCTTCCGATGTAGATGTAACGGATCCTTCGGATATTTCCGTCTCCGAAACGGAAACGGTCCCGCCGAGCTCCGAAACGGATACTTCTTCCGAGCCGGACAGCACTTCCGAAACAGAGGATACCCCAGCCGCCACGGCTCCTGAAGGATCCGAGGGTCCCGGTGAAGATACCGCGACGACCACCACCGCCAATCTTCTTCCCGATGTCTGGAGTGACCGTCCCTCGGTGTTTTTCCCTGAGAAATATCCGCTTCAGACGGTCACCCACGCAGAACGTGACCAGTCCTATACGAGCCTGAAACACGCGGTCAAACAGTATATCGAGGAACACAAAGAGTCCAGGATCGGTTTTTACTACATCAACCTCAATACCAGCGAATCCTTCGGATATAACGAAGCGCAGCCTTTCGTTGTCGGTTCGGCCGTCTATCTGCCGCTGACGATGATGCTCTACGACGATGTTCGGGCCGGCACGAGATCCCTCGATACTGTGCTGTCTTTCCAAAAGTCATATCTCAGCGACAAGACCACAAGTAAGATGAGGGATGTTCCGGAAGGAAAACAGTTCTTCCTCTGCCAGCTCGCTTATCTCGCCCTGTGCGACGGCGACAGCGCCGCGATGGACATGGTCCTTGACCAGATGGGCGACACAAGTGGACTGATGACGCGTTTTTCGCAGATGTGTTCCTGCGTTGACTATATGGCCGTTCAAAACTACTTCGACTATTCCGGCAAACAGCATTCCGGTGACCACAGATCCTCGGCCTTCGATCTCGCCTCTTTCGCCGAAATGCTTTACTGGCGATATATGTCCTATCCGCAGGATTATCAGGATCTCATCGATGCGCTCGGAAATGCGGACCGAACAAGCGGGCTCGGCAAAGGGATCCCTTCGGATGCTCTGCTCCTGCACAGAAGCGGCAGCAACATCGATTTCCACAGCGAATCGGACGTCGGCATCATGATCGCCGACGAACCTGTCGTCATCTGTGTGACCGTGGAATCGGCGACGCCTGAAGAATCCCAAGAGATCCAGGCGGCACTCGGGGCGCTGGTATATAATTTCATCAGTTACTGTCACGCTTGAGCATTTTATGATATAATTTCTACGTATTTTTCGTCCCGGGTGGTCTACAGTTGGCGGTGGGTCTTGTGCGATACGAGCCTGTGAACCCTGTCAGGTCCGGAAGGAAGCAGCAGTAAGCGGTCACTCGTATGTGCCGCAAGGGTGCTTGCCCCGACTGTAGTCCAGCCGGGACGATTTTAGTTTTTCGCTTTGAAAAGAAGGAGGGCCCTATGGAACATGTCGCACTGTACAGACTCTACCGTCCTATGAACTTCGACGATATCGTCGAACAGGAACACGCGGTCGCGGCACTCCGACAGTCCGTCATTCTCGGCAGAATCGGTCATGCATATCTTTTCTGCGGGACCCGCGGCACCGGAAAAACATCCATTGCGAAGGTCTTCTCCCGTGCGATCAACTGTCTGCACCCTGTGAACGGCAACCCCTGTAACGAATGCGAGATCTGTCGAGGCGTCATTGACGGCTCTCTTCTCGACGTCATCGAAATGGACGCCGCCAGTAACAACAGTGTTGACAACATCCGCCGCATCTGTGACGAAGTCATGTTTATGCCGGCAAAAGCCAAATACAAAGTATATATCATCGACGAGGTCCACATGCTCTCGACCGGTGCTTTTAACGCTCTGTTAAAGACCCTCGAAGAACCGCCGGCCCACGCGGTATTCCTTCTTGCGACCACCGAGCCGCACAGGATCCCGGCAACGATCCTTTCCCGCTGCCAGCGCTATGACTTCCGCCGTATCAGTAACGAAAGCATCGTCAAGCGTCTTTCGTATATTTCCGAAAAGCAGAATATCTCGATCGAACCGGATGCTCTCTCCGCGATCGCCACGATCGGCGACGGCGCGTTGCGTGACTCCGTTTCTCTTCTCGATCAGGTCAGCACGACTTCAGACGGGAAGATGATCACCAGAGACGATATCCTCCGGATCACCGGTATCGTAGACGAAGCGTTCCTCAACAAGTTCGCGACCGCTCTTCTCGAAGGCCGTGCCGCGGATCTTCTCCCTCTTTGCAGGGAGCTTGCGATGGACGGCCGAGACCTGATCCGTTTTAATCTCGATCTGGCCCGGTATTTCAGAAATATCCTGGTCACACAGATCTCCCCTGCCCCGCAGACGCTGATCGAATCGACTTCTTCCGCGATTGCCGATATGAAAGCACTTGGCTCGCGTACGGATTCGACCACCCTGCTTTTCTTCATCTCCCGTCTTTCGGATCTGACCAACGAACTGAAGTGGTCGCCGTCCGCAAGAACTTCGTTTGAGATCATGATGCTGCGACTGGCAGCAAGAGGAAATAAGATCGCGCCTCCGGTCGTCCCGCCGCTGAAAACAGAAACTCCGGCTCCGTCTGCAGCGCCTGTTGTCGCGCCCGCTCCGGCACTCGAGGTGAAACCTGAAGTAAAGAAAGAACCCGAAGCGGTTCCTGCCATTGCCAAAGCAATGACACCGCCGCCGGTGATCGACGATATCAGCGCTCCGCCGCCGGCACCGGACATGGATTTTATGACAGGATCCGTTCCCGATATCCCGGCACCGACCGATGACGATGTTTCGGAAGAATTCCCGCAGGACGATATCCCCGATGCTGCTGAACTTGCCAAGTCGCAACCGGCATCCCCGAATCTTCAAAAGGCCTTTTCTTCCGCGCATGTCAGCGAAGGCCAGAACACCAACCTTGCCAAGGCAACCAGAGAACCGGAAGTGCGTGTCCCCGAGATGCCCAACGATATTCTGATTCCGGAAAATGCTCCCGCTTCGGAAAAAGCACCTGCCAAAGCTCCTGTTTCGAACCTGCAGAAGGTCATCCGCGGAAACGGCACAGATGCTTTCTGCTCGGCAAGATCCGATTTCCTGGACTACCTGAAAAAGGATTATACTTTCGAATATATGTATATGTGCGACTGTAAGCTCAGTTGGGAAGACCAGACCATCTGGTGCGTCATGCCGGACAGTTTCTCGCAGAGTATCGATGATATCCGAGGGAACCCGATCATCATGACCCATCTTCTCTCGATCTGTCAGAAGTACGAACCTTCCCTGCTGCACGTCAATGTTGTGATACAACAGGCATATGACACGAAGGATTCCGCCGGATCGGGCAATGGCGCAACAGGTGCTCCCGAGCGTCCGAACTGGGTAAAAGCAGTAGAAAAAGTCAGTGAGGAAAACGGTATCCCATTGACACACGTAAAAGATATGTAGTTTTATGTCATTAGATATTTAAGGAGGAAAAGAAAATGGCAAAAGGATTTCGAGGTGGATTCGGCGGCATGGGCGGCGGCAACATGGGCGCGCTTATGCAGCAGGCACAGAAGATGCAGCGTGACATCGAAACAGCAAAGGCTGAGATCGATGCACTCGAAGTAGATGCTACGGCAGGTGGCGGAGTCGTGAAGATCGTCATCTCCGGCACACATACGATTAAATCTCTTACGATCGATCCGTCCGCGGTTGATCCGGATGATGTCGAGATGCTCCAGGATCTGATCATTGCCGCTTATAACGAAGCAGCAAGAAAACTCGACGAGATCTCCTCAGAGAAGATGGCCAAGGCAACAGGCGGAGCGAAGCTTCCGTTCTGATCGAGGATTTAGAAGGAATAGACTATGGCCAGGTACTCTCCGAGTGTCGCAAAACTGATCTCTGAACTGGGAAAGCTTCCGGGCGTCGGGCCGAAATCCGCCCAGCGTATGGCTTTTCATATTCTCGCCATGCAACAGGAAGACGTTAAGTCCCTTTCAGACGCTCTGATGGAAGCAAGGACTTCCACCCGGCTTTGTTCCGTTTGCCAGAACTTCACTGATTCCGAGGTCTGCCCGATCTGTTCGGATCCCAAGCGTGACAGAAGCACGATCTGTGTCGTCGAAAATCCCAGAGATGTTTCCACGATGGAAAGAATGCGCGACTATAACGGTCTTTATCACGTCCTTCACGGCGTATATTCTCCGCTCAATAACGTAGGACTCGATGAGATCAAGATCAAAGAGCTTATCCAGAGACTTCGCGAAAATCCGGAAACGAAAGAGGTCATCATCGCGACCAACCAGACCGCCGAAGGCGAAGCGACCGCGATGTATCTCGGTCGTCTGATCAAGCCGTCCGGCATCAAGGTCACGCGTATCGCTTCCGGACTTCCGATGGGGTCCGATCTGGAATACGCAGATGACGTCACACTGTCCAAAGCAATGCAGGCACGTCACGAATTCTGAGAGAATTCATCAGGAAATAAAAGAAGGGGTTGTCTCCGTAGCTTAAATCACTTTTGAGACAACCCCTTCTTTTCTTCATTATCGGTTTTACTCTTCGGTTGTTCGGAATATCGTCTCACCCGGCATGACCATCCCCAGCGATTCTCTGGCGATCTGTTCGACATAATCATCGGAACCGGCATTTCTTGTCCTGTCCTCGGTATCGGCATATTCGGCACTCGCCTGGGCCGCCGCGACATCCAGTTCCCGAGATCTCTTTTCCACACGCGCACGCATCTGCTGCTCTTTGTTGAGTCGCACGAGTACCATCGCAAATACGATCACAAAGAATACGAATACGATGACTTTCCATACAGGAGATTTACGCTGTCTGTGCTTCATAGAGTCCTTTCCTCAAAGAATAAGATATTTTCATACCATATTTATCTCATAAAAAAGCACTTATGTATCACATTTAAGAGCATTTGTAACTGAATTGTAAGTTACTCGACCTCGGTCCCCTCGAGAAGCTCGTACATCTCGGAAGCCTCTTCTTTTCGGACGGTCTCTTTGATGGTCAGGATCCGGAAACGAGTCTCACCGTTACCGAACCGAATCGTGACGATATCGCCGGTCTTGACTTCCGTTCCCGGTTTTGCGACCTTGTCGTTGATCAGGACACGCCCTGCGGAACAGACATCGTTGGCAACCGTCCTTCTTTTTACCACACGGGAAACTTTCAGATATTTATCGATACGCATTCTATACTCCTTATCGGCCGCAACGGCCTCTGTCTTTTGTCCTTTGGAAAAAGCACCTATCCGATCATCTTGATCATGAACCGGTCAAACGGGACTTTGTTGTCGGCGAACTGGTCTTCAAAAAACGTCGTCTGATGGAATCGGGCAAACTCTCTGGTATTCTTCGAAAGCCACAGCGGGAAAGGTACATTCATCTCACGGCAGAGCCGGACCAGCGCCTCGTCAAGTTCTTTCACAAAAGAAGCCTTTGCGTTGTTATGTTCTACGACGTGGATCTGAAGTACCACGTTCATCTTGAAAGTCTTGCCTTCGAGTTTCATCGTCATCTCTCCCTAAAGGTTCTTCGTACGTCCCTATTATACTCTTTCCTTTTATTTCGTGGTATTCTGTTGATAGAATGAGGGGAAATCGGACTTAGGAGAAGAAAGATGAGACATGTCTATGATCCAAACACAAAACGTGACATAGTTTCCCGCACCCTGTCCAAGCGATACCCGATCCGGTATCCGCATCCGAACAAGGTGCCTGTCCAGCTGATCCTAAACGGGAACAGCGTGCGTATTCGTGTGTTTGTCCGCTACTCTTCCAAGATGTTCCGTTACTACCCCGGCACGAATATCACTTACGCAGATGTCGCCGAGGCAGGCATCCGCAGAAACTGGTCCGGAAAGTATCCGATGTCCTGGCTCGAAGACGACGGCTATGAGCTTGCGCGTGCACACGCCAGTTACCGCGTGCTCACCCAGGATAACAACCCGCTCGATGAGCAGATGCAGCCGGATCCTTCCTCTGCCCGTGTCACACTGGAATTCATCCGTTACCAGACCCCGCAGGCGGTAAACGATTACCCGAAACAGCGTTTCCTTAAGGTAAGAATGTCCTATTCCGAAAACCGCGCCGGTTATGTGACCAGTCCTCTTTGGCGCTGGGGATGGGGTTTCTTTAAGAGTTTCCAGCCGGAAGCCCTGACTCTGAACTGGTCCAGAAAACACCCGGGTATCGCAACGATCAGACAGAATGACGACCGTCACGCTTTTCAGCAGGAATGCGCGCATGAATTCGGTCATATCCTGGGCTTGGGCGATGCTTACGGAGCTAACTACCGCTTCTATTTTGAAGCCCCCGGTACCACAGATTTCATGATGAACCAGAACCGACAGGTCAACCCTCAGGAACTCGAGATGGTGCTCACCGCACATCTTTATAACCGCATGCAGTATTTCCCGAAACAATTCCACTTCGGGACCTATTTCCGAGGCCTTCACCGCTACTATAAAGTCAACCATCCTCCGAAATACCGCAAAAAATGAACAACCTGTTAAAATTTCGTTTTTTGTTGACTTCAAAGGTCTTTGAGGTTGTCTGATGATGGAATCCGTTGTAGAATAGTCACATAAACATCCCGAAAGGAAACGTGAAGGATGTGAATCCTATACAAATTCAGGATCCGCATCAAAGGAGGTTCATATGAAAAAGTGTCCAGATTGTGGTATGACGATTGCGAATCAGGCGATCAGATGTCCGAAGTGTAAGTATGATTTTACAGACGGTCAGGGAAACGTACAGGGTGTTCCCACAACTTCATCTTCTTCCGGCAGCGGTGTTACTGCTAAGGGAAATGTAGTTGGCGCCATCATGCCGATGATCATGGTAACCAAAGATAACGTTGATGAACTTTATGCAGATCTGAAGTCTAAGATCATTAAGAGAAAAACTGAATTCGATCACTTCATCGATTTCCTCGAGAACCGTACTTCCTGGCTCACGGCTCCGGCTGAGATCGAAGGACCTCTCGCATTTGAAAAGGGTCTTCTGATCCACTCCGTAGGCGTAGCAAAGCAGCTTCTCCGCATCAAGGATACCCTGATGCCGCAGCTCGATGACGAGTCTGCGATCGTTATGGCTCTGTTCCACGATGTCGGCAAGGTCGGCGTGGAAGGCAAGCCTCTCTTCCTCCTCGAAGAAAAGACATCTTCTTCTACACTGGGTCTGTCCTTTGGCGGACGTTCCCTCTCCGTAGCTCCGACATATACGATCAACCCGAAGCTCGTTCACATGAGTGTAGGCGTAAGATCTCTCTTCCTGGTCTCCCAGTACATGTTGCTTTCTGATGACGAAGCTCAGGCGATCAGCTATCAGGACAACATGGAACTGATCGACGGAAAAGAGAATCCGTACACGATGGTTCTGCAGACCGCCAACAAGTGGCAGACCAAGATCTATGAGAATGAGGAAGTTGTAAAACAATACAGTTTCTCATCCTCTGTAGCAAAAGACTAATTATTACTTCAGTTTCTTTTTCCTTTCTTTTTCACCCCGGTGTTTCTCCTTTCTCACCGGGGTGTTTTTATTGTCCATTGAGAGAAGGATATTTACATCGCCCACTTCCCATTTTCGAGATGCACCGTCATCGTTCTCTCCATCGGCGCCTGGTCAGGAAGACCACTTGCTATATTTACGGTCAGTGTCACTGTCTCATCGCCATTATCCGTAGTTGCGATCTGGATCCTCCCGGAATTCTTCCTCTTATCCTCTTCCTTCGGTTCGACCTTGATCGCGGCACCCTCCCACTTCTCATTTAAAAAGAACTCCAGCGCGCGCCTTTCTTTTGCATTAAGGAACTCATCTCCGGAGAATGTGACCTCCCACTGCTCGATCTCAGCCGGAATCGAGGACGGGAACATGCCGGAGATCATGGAAGACAAAAACTCGACGCTGTTGGCACCAAGATCTGTCACTCGGATCTCCGAAACCCCGGAAAACTGAAGCGGGTAGGTTTCCAAAACATATCCGTCATAAGAAAGAGACACCTTCATGCCCGGCTGAAGATCCGCCGCGGTGGCGGAAAGGCCATAGATATCGTAGATCGGCTGGGCAGCCGCATTGAACAAATAAAGAGAAGTATCGTTTCCGGTTTCAATTATGGAATAGCAGATCTGATTGTTCTTATAAACGATCTGAAGATCGATCGTAGTCGTCGGCTGCATCTGTTCGCTCGTGCCCGGCTGCATGCAGGAAACGCATGAAACAAGCAAGCAGAGGATCAGCATAATGCCTGTGATTTGTTTTCTCATCTCAATGCCTCCTTCGAAAGACTTTTCCGTAACTAACATTCCCTGTCTATTCTATACTACAAATCTTTTATTTCATAGCCGTGAAAGTCTTATGCATATACGTTTAAATCTTAAAGATCAGGTTTGACATATTGTATCTGACATGGCAAAATCGAATATACAAAAGATTTGCGGGTATAGTTCATCGGTAGAACGTCAGCTTCCCAAGCTGAACAGGAGGGTTCGACTCCCTTTATCCGCTCCAGAAAACGACGGAACCGAAAAGCACTTTTTCGGTTCCGTCGTTTTTTCATGGTCTTTCCATGTAAATCCTCCCGCGTTTTAAGGTCTTATCTTGACTTTTTTCTTTGTAGATGACATACTGTATGTCGTGCCTTTCGAAAAGCACTTGCCTTTATAGCTCAGTAGGTAGAGCGCATCCATGGTAAGGATGAGGTCACCAGTTCGATCCTGGTTAAAGGCTCCATTTAAAATCAAGGGGCTGTGAAAAAACCTCGACCTAAAAATTGAGGTTACACAGCCCCTTTTATTATTTAAGTGCTTGATAGAATTTACCATCTGCATTTGCATCTATAATTTTAATTTCATTTTCTCTTGAAACTTCAATTTCATCATTAAATAATACAGATACATATGTCCAATAAATATCATCATTTACATGATATGCGACTAAATCAGTGTCATAGTCTTTTCCGTCTATATTTACTTTTAAAGTCGATTTGTCTTTTATAGAGTCAGAAATATCTGATTGAACTGAAATCATAATGCCGTTATAATTTTCTCTTTTAAATAATATTGATGAATTTTTTATTGTATCTTCTTTAACCCCTTGTAAAGAAATACCACCTGATGAACCGGCAGTCATTTCCTTATCAGTTGAAACATATGAAATTACGCCCTTCTTTAGATCACCTTTATTGTCGATATATTCTATAACATCATATCTATTAAAAGATCCTTTACTGGCTTTTCCACATGCAGTTATTTCAGTAGTTGATAATCCGCTAAAACTATCAATAGAAAATAAATTATCACTATCTAAATAATCTTTTTCTATTTTAGCAATATCTTCTTTTGTTAAAGCTTCCTTCACTTCTTCATTTTCTGTTTTAGCACTTTCTTCTTCCGTTAAAGATTCCTTCACTTCTTCATTGTTTTTCTTTTCAACAACTTCCTTCTTACTTCCACATCCAGTTATTGCAAATAATGCTACAAATACTAATAATCCTGATACTAATTTCTTTTTCATATTTTCCTTCCTTAAAATGAATCTAATAATATTATATCTCAATAAACTATATTTTTATCTTATCTTTTTTGATTTTTAACGAGTGCAGAAGGATGTCACCGAAAGTGATATCCTTTTTATTTTCAGACGCCCCGATATGAACAATCCGTCACACTATCGGAAAAGCACTATGCTACAATAAGTGTAGATTCGAGAAAGGATGAGGTATGCTTATGGCGTCTTTTGAAGAGCGGTTAGGAAAACTCCAAACGATCTTAGATGAAGCAGGATCCGTCGTCTTTTTTGGCGGAGCAGGCGTTTCCACCGAAAGCGGAATCCCTGATTTCCGCAGTAAAGACGGACTTTACAACCAGCATGACGTACAGTTCGACAAGTACCCGCCGGAATATCTTTTGAGCCACAGCTGCCTTTATGACCAGCCGAAGGTCTTTTTTGAATACTACCGGCAGAAGATGGACGTGCGGACGATAAAGCCGAACATCACTCACATAAAGCTCGCCGAGATGGAAAAAGCCGGCAAGCTCACCTGCGTGATCACTCAGAATATCGACGGTCTTCACCAGAAGGCGGGAAGCAAGAACGTGTACGAGGTACACGGCACGACACAGCGCGTGTACTGCGACCGTTGCAAGAAGGAATACCCTTCTGATCTTCTGTTTACTTCGACCGAGCCGGTCCCCCACTGTTCCTGTGGCGGGATGCTCCGTCCGGATGTTACGCTCTACGAAGAGAGCCTGCCGCATGAGGCCTGGGAGAAAGCGATCTCCGCACTCGCCAAAGCAGATGTGTTCATCATCGGCGGCACTTCCCTGACGGTATATCCGGCCGCTACACTGACCAATTATTTCCGCGGGAAACATCTGATCATCATGAACCGCGATGAGACGCCGCAGGACCGCTACGCCGAGATCGTTTTCCACGAAGGATTGGGAGAGATCTTCTCCAAACTGCATTGATTTCTGTTAGAAAGGAAGCTCGTATGAAAAAACAAATAACTCCCCTCACGTCGAAATATGAAGACGCCTGCGGGAGCCGTTCTTCTGCTGTCTCAAACGAACCGTTACCCGACGCCGATGCCAATAAAGGAAAGAAAAAACACTCCGGTGATTCCTTCCGGATCCGCATGCTGATCTTTGTTTTCGGAGCAATCGTCGGTCTCGGAGTTTTCGCCGGCATTATGTATTTTACTCAGGATAAGGACGCAGATGCGAAGAAAGAAAAAAGAAGATATTCCTCCTCTTACCGCACTTCTTCCAACCGATCCTCTTCGGGGTCCCTCGGAGATTTTTACCGTACGAAGGACGATAAGAAAGATGATTCCGTCTTTAATGACCCGGGCTATACTCTTCCGGAAAACATCTCAAGTAACGATCTTTCGGGATATACCATCATCCTGGATCCGGGACACGGCGGACGTGACACCGGCTGTGTCTTCCCGTTTGATTCCCCGCAGTATAACGAGTGTGACTTTACCCTTCGAATCGCCAAAAGAGTCGAGCAGGAGCTTACTTCCCGAGGCGCGACCGTGCATCTTCTCAGAACCGACAACAGCTGGGTATCTCTTTATAATCGGCTTGCCCAGACGCATCTGATCTGTTTGGATATCGCGCAGGAACAGGGGATCCTCCCGTTCTCTGAAGAACGTGCCGACGAACTTCGTGACCTTCTTTGGCAAAATATCTACATCAACGAAGATACCGTCGCATCCGGCGGCATGGGCATCATGGTCGGCAGCGGTGTCGGCGAAGATCTCAATGACCTTTTCGAGATGGAATACAAACTCGAGAAAGTGCTTTTCCTGTCGATCCATCTGAATTCCAGTGAGACCCGTACCCTTCACGGCAACCAGATCTTCTATGTTACGGATGACTCCGTTATCGAGAGCGAGAACCGTCAGATGAACGAGAATCCCGAGTACCAGCGTTCTGACTTCCCGATTCGAGAAGCGTATTACGGTCGCCACAACGAGGACAATTTCCTTCTCGGCTGCTGTCTTTATGACAACATCGTCGGTAACATCCCGGATTTCGAGACGAACGGAACACCGGTCAATTCCGATAATTATGCCGTACTCCGAGAGCATGGTCTGACCGGAGCGCTGGTTGAGGTGGCATACCTTTCCGACGATAACGACAGAGAGATGCTTCAGCAGGATCAGGTGGTCGATCAGATCGCTTATTCCATCTCTGACGGTGTCAAAATGTACTATCTACAAAAAGACATTTGATCTTTTCTCGTTAAAGTGATGAAAAATGACTCCTCTCATACGTCCGGAATTGTATTTTGCCCGAAAATATCTGATTTGTAATTTACAAAAATCCAGAATGGCTTATACTAAATATGCACGTAAATGAGAGGAATGCTATGAGTAACAACCAACCAAAATCGAGATCTAATCGGGGCGCGCCCAAAACCAATCCAACCCGAACCTATTCCCAAACCAAGCGCCCTGCTCGATCCAAAGCCGAGATTGCCCGTCGGATATTCTTCGCAAAATGCATTATCGTATTCTGTCTGATATTCGTTCTTGGTGGCGGTGTGTATCTTCTCAGCCGCTCGGGGCTCTTTAAATCTAAATCCTCCAATACCGGCGGGACCGGTTTGAGTTCTGTAACTTTCCAGGATCAGACGCCCCCGGTAACGGACGGATCCTCCGATACCCAGCCCTCCTCCCTTCCCGATGACCTTACCGGATATACCGTTATCCTCGACCCCGGACACAGTGGCGAGGACACAGGTTGCGGCTGGCCACTCAACAGTTCCGAAATCGAAGAAAAAGACATTACACTTAAGATCGTCAACGCCATGGAAGAAGATCTGATCTCCCGTGGCGCCAAAGTGTATGTCACGAGAAAGACCGATGAGACGGTCGGTATCTATTACCGCATGGCGGAAGTGCATATGATCTGCATGGACATCGCCAAGGAGCGCGGCATTCTTCCTTTCTCTGCCGAAAAAGAGCAGGATCTGCGCCAGAAATGCGAGAAGATTAAACAGATCAACGAGTGGCAGAAATTCTCCACCGAAGGCATGGGTTTCATGGCCGGCTTCGGTGCGAACGACGACCTTAAAGCCCTCATGGATATGGAAGTCCAGATGACGGACGTTGTCTTCGTATCCATCCACATCAACTCCACAGGTGATGAATCCGAATATGAAATCAAGCACGGCGCTGCCGTTCACTACGCAGATGATGAGTATATCAGCAGTCCTTCTCACGACGAAGGCGGCGAACCTCGTCACGATCCGTACTACGGCAGAAACAACGAGCTGAACAGCAAGTTCGCACAGATGTTATACGACACCTACGTACAGGATTTCCCGGAAATGGTTTCTTACAGCGTCCAACAGTCCCACCTGCCCAGCGCCTTCGCCGTCATCCGTGAACAAGGCCTGGTCGGAGTGCTTTTCGAGGTCGGCTTTATCACGAACCCGCATGACCGTGATTTTTTCTATGACGATGAAAAACTGAAAGCAACCGCCATCTCATTGGACGATGCGATCGAAGCATATTTTAAGTCTCTTCAGGGAGAACCGGCCGCTACCGCATAACGAGGTATCCGTCATGAATATCGCAGTGATCACCGGCGCTTCGTCGGGAATAGGAAAAGAGTTTACTACCCGTCTTATCACGGAAGATGATGCGCGCATCGGAGCTCCCTATGACGAGATCTGGATCATTGCAAGATCTGAAGATAAGCTTGTTTCCCTGCAAAAAGCACTTTCTCCCGAACGTATCCGCGTGATTCCCATAGATCTGACTGTTCCTGCGTCACTCTCTTCTGTTTCAGAACTTCTTTCCAAAGAAAAGCCCGATATCCGACTTCTGATCAACTGCGCAGGCATGGGAAAAAGCGGTGCTTTTTCCGAACAATCCGTATCCGACACACATAACGCGATTGCATTAAACTGCGACGCACTCTCTTCTCTTACGAATATTCTTCTTCCCTATATGACCGGACATGAAGATCCAAAAGGCCGCTCAGCAACGATCATCAACATCGCCTCTTCCGCAGGCTTCCTTCCGCAGCCGGACTTCGCCGTCTATGCCGCCACGAAATCCTACGTCATCTCTTTTTCCCGCGCGATCGCCGAAGAACTGAAGGACAAAGGGATCGCCGTGACCTGCATCTGCCCCGGCCCCGTAGATACCGACTTCATCAAGGTAAGCAAAAATGATCCGAACGCTACATTTACCGGCATCAAAGGAAAGTTCGTCACCTCCGTCGACAAACTCATCCCCGCGTCACTGAAAGCCGCGAAAAAAGGACGCACGATGTACGTCCATGGTTTTTCGCAGAAACTCCTGCACGTCGCATCAAAGATCCTTCCGACGAGCTGGATACTGTTTTTTGAAAGATAAATCAGGGGATCAGCTTCACCTTCACTTCGTGGTCATTGTAATATACGACACCGCCCTGAATTACATGAATACTATATCCATCGGGGATAGACACAGGGTAGTTCTCTCGGTAGCTAGCCCCATAGTAGTGTCTGTCGTTATATGAGGGTCCTTCATAGTATTTTTTTCCGGCCTTACTATAAAGCATTCCTTTGGGAACTGAATTCGAAACTCCCAGTATAATGACATTTTTAGGATTCTTTTCGCAAAGAGAGAAGGTCGAATAATCGCTACTTATTTGAACAAAATAGTCTCCTTCTTTCGTTGTTATGAGAAATCGTATATCTGCTTCATTATACGAATCTATACTTGCTTCTTTAACTTCGATTATGCCATTTAGTTTAATTATACTATCATCCAAGTTATAATCACGCTCCCCGAATGACAGATAACGCAAATCGCCTTTTTTTGTATTATATAAGATCAAATCACCGTACATGTCATAAGCAAAAGAAACAACATCTTTATCAACTTGGAAATAATGAAACAAATCAGTTTTTTCATTGTTCCATAAATCTCCATTGTTTAGCAACACCGTACTGGTTGGGCTCTCAGTGTGCTCATCATCGGTAAATTTTGCCGTCTTAATCGGATAGTTAAACTTGAAACTGCTTAGGGGATCATTACCCTTTTCTGTTATTCGAAATGCCTCTAAGCTATTATCCTCGAACGCGAGGAGAACACAGTCATCCATGACATCCATAGAAACTATATCAGTCTTATAGCTCATCCTATCTAAAAACGATCCTCTATAATCGTACAAAAGAAGCTCTCTTTTATCTAAAACAATTCCGATGAAGGATTTATCTGTCCCCCCCACAAACGATACCTTTTTGTTTGCATCCGAGTAAACGGTATATTTCGTTTTCCCCATAAGGATTCTGCACCCTGATACATTAAAAAGAATACAGAAAATAAATGTCAGGCATATTCCAGTTGCATATTTTCTCATGCTTAATCTCCTCTCCGTCCCAATAAAAACGATATCTTCCATATTCTGAAAACTCAAATGCATCAGATATCATTCTCACTTCACCATAAGCAACAAGGTCAAAATTCCCCCACAACAGACCTCCTACAATTTCAGTATAATGCTGGAGAATTTTGTCCATCGGTGTTGGTGAAAACTCCCACGTAAGCAATAATTCTATAGGAAGTTCAATACTCAACGAATAATCTGTGCCTGGAATCGTAAATTCCGGATGCAGAATTACTGTTTTTTGTATTCCAATATAGCACGCCGATCCATTCCATGCATATACTTCTTTTATTGTTCCCATTTTCATGAAAGCAGTAGCTGGATTATTCGATACACTAAGTTCGCCAGAATGACAAGAAGACAGTATTAGAGTTTCGATGTTCTTTTTTTCTAATTCTGTCGAAATCTTACTCACATCTACTTCATTGATAGAACTTGAAGATCCATGGCACACAATTATAACTTCTTTGATAATATATAAAGTCTTCCCTTCTTTACTCACACCTAAGGAGTTCCATGCTTCTTTAAAGACTTCTATTCCACGTTCGTGAAGGGGAACAGTCCTGACGTTTGCATTATTACCTTTCTTTATTCGTTTTCTGGCAAACGCCTCTTCCTTTAAAAACTGCTGTGCTTCTTTAGAAGCATCATACAGAATGTAACACATCTGCTCAATCATCTTCAGCGGTCTAGCATCTTCATTATCCGGAACTTCATCAAAATCCGAATCCTCTAACATCGGGTTGGATATCACTTTGTAAATAGTCCACGTTCCCTTGCCATACTGCTTAAATCGACTGTATGCCTGTGAAGTTTTCCAAGATAAATAGTCCTCATTTACACCATTTACATACAAATCGTTATCCGAAGCCACTTCAACTACAACGACCTCTCCCATTTCTTCGTAATCTGAAAGAGTATCTTCATCTGAATCTATCATCTCGGATTTGGAGAAATATATATGTCCATTTGCAACTATCATTCCTTGCTTCTCAACAATATCCCACAATCCGTCGCCAATTGCATTCCCTGATTCATCAAGATCAACATCTGTTCCCTGATGCCATTCATACAGTTCGGCAAAACAATCATATACTTCTTCCGGGTTTTTTCCTTCACAATCGATCACGCCTCCGCCAGACGTGAGATTCAGCCACTGCATGTTGGGGGTGATGGGATTTCCGCTGGAAAGCGTGAAAACATACGCCGACATTGGAGTGGAAGCCTTAATGTCAGAATCATAGAACATGCAGTTTATATCCTGTGAATTATTGAATGCGATGACTACCAGTTCTTTTGTCTGGTCATGCCCGGGCATGCTTCGAGCCACATTGTATACCTGGTTCCCCGAAAGCAAATGCCCCAGAGTATTTCCAGCAGCTCCGGTCCAGCCGACCCAATTGCCTGAATCATCCCACGGCCACTCATCAATCTGGCTGACAAGCATTGACTTATCATTTGTGAAAGAATACGGATATATCCCAAGACTGTTGTATCCGCAGACAGCCATCCGATCTTCGGCTCCCATGTTAGCGATGATCTGATGGGAAATAGCATTCATCTCTGCTATGTCGTTTTCTGTCATGGAATAAAGACACGGGATTTCAAGGACATAGTCTATGCCCTGGTATCCCTCGTGAGAAGGACGCAGTTCTCCAGCACCCTTTAAACTGCTCCACCAAATGCTCCAAAGACGTATGTCTGCCAACATATACGTGCTAAAATGTGTCGTTTCAAAAGATACCGTATGGTTTACCGTGTCCACAGTCGACTCACACTCTATATACATGCCGCTTTCTTCATCGAAATACAGGACCCCCAGACAGTTTGGATTGAATGCGAATTCGTCTGCAAAAGGATTTTCATCCGAAACATTGAAGTCATTGGAAGAAATCAGGCTCTCATCGTAATGGAACGTTACCGTCGCCTCAGAAAAATCACCATCGTATTCGATTTCCACCGGGACACCTACCAGTCCGACAATATCATTTGTATAAGGATCGGAATCCTTGGCTGATGAGATCTGCATGACCGAATCCAGACATCCGGTTCCTTCCAAGACCACTTCAACTCTATCCATAGCAGGTCTTTCATCGTCATGGATCTCTTCGGTCCGGGTTTGTAAAAAGCGCTCCTGATCGTCCGGTACGCCGTCCCCATCACTATCCGGATTCAGCGGGTCAGACCCGATCTTTATCTCTTCATTATCGTCTAGGCCGTCATTATCCGAGTCGGGAGAATTGGGGTCAGTTCCCATCTCGACTTCATAATAATCAGGTATTCCGTCTCCATCCGAGTCAATGACAGGTTCCGGCGTTGGCGTCGGATCCGGCGTCGGAACTTCAGTGATCGTCGGAGTTGGAGTCGGGGTTTCTGTCGGCGTAGGAGTCAGGTCGGATTCTCCTTTCAATCCATTGATGTAATCCAGATAGTCCGCTACTCCGTTATAGTCCGAGTCTTCGTTAAGGGCATATGCACAGTTAACAGTCCATAGCATTACAGAACTAAGAACCAATGGAGTGTTGCTGTTAAGTGAATCTCCAACTATTGTCATGTTTATGTTTGAATTAACATTAACATTTTGATTCATACCGGCATTTGACACTACGTATATGTCGTCAGAGGTTATCAGATTTGCCCCGGAAACCTCTGTAATACCCCGATTGCAGGAAAAGGATAGTTGCCACTCCTCAAGCGTTGAAGAAGATGTATTGGTCAAAATCAATGCCCCGTTAAACCCTGTCCCCCAATTTGAATACTCCTGATATGATAGAGAAAAATCAGATGGAGCTGCAGACTCTTCACATGTGTTAAGAAGGTAGTAAGAGGGAAGTGTAGAAACGGCTTGTCCATTTAGGGAAGAAACAGTCATCCCAAAACTAATTGAACTTCCGGGAAGGATGTCCTGATTACTTCCCAAATTATGGATCGTATATGTTCCGGCTGCAGTGCTTTCAAACACCGAAGCATTCCAGATCCCCTCGATAGCATTGGGAAACTCAAATGTGAAGTACCAGTTATGGATGGTCTCTTCACCGGTATTGGTTACAACAAATTCCATATTCGCATGCGTATCCCAAGCGGATATGATTCTCGCTTCAACTTCAAATTGAAGATCTTCGAGTACAGAGTAGTATTCTATCTCCTCTGAAGCCGCACGTTTTACAAACGGAAAACTCACTAAAACAAAAGTCAATGATATGCAAAAGCAGAGAGCCCTGCGCCAACGGTCACACCCCATAGAAACCTCCCAATGCCATTTTTTCAATTGTTTGACACAATTTCATTCTACTGGGGGTTATGGGACATGTCAATCAGAACGTGTAAACGGCGGCACACCGCGTATTGTCAGCGGAATGAGAAGATCGTTTTTTCTTTTCCGTCGGTGACGAGTTTTCGGATCGCGTCGAGGATCATTGCCAGTAGCACGCCTAAGAAGAAACCGACGACATTCATCCACAGGTCATCGATATCGCTCTGACCGATCTTAAACAGGTACTGGCAGCCTTCGATAACCGTAGCAAGGACGATCGGAATCAGACACAGGATCCACTTGTGTTTGTGGTTTCTCCACCAGAGCTGAAGGTAAAACCCGAGTGGCGCGAAGATCAGGAGGTTGCCGAAAAACTGGACGAAGATACCATCCGTAAAGCGTCCTGATCTGATGTGTGGCCAGTAGGTCTTAAATGCGCCTTTAAACGGGATCAGATTCAGCGTGGCCGCCGGATCTGCATACGTACTTCTCTGGAAAATGAAAAGGTCCAGAAGAAGGAAAATATAGAGGATACAAAATACGATACTGCTGACCAGAAAGCCTCTGCCGAAGCTCTTTCGGATATGCGGTGCATTCCATTTCTTATGCGCAAAAAGACGGATCAGGATCGTCACGGAAACCCCTCCGATCCACATCAAAATGACCCTGAACCACCATTCATAATCCATGTGGGTCAGAAGATCGCTCCATCCGAACTGCAGGCGGTTGATCACAAAAATGGCCGCGTTACATAGAAGTCCTCCTGCCTGAAGAAGGGAGCAGAGAAAGTGGCTTTTGGACAGCAGGAACATCAGAAGTGTCAATCCCAGTGTCACAGAAAACAGGAATACTTCCTGCATAGGGGACATGAATTCCTCGCTAAAGCCGATGCACAACGGATGCAAAAGCACACCCAGTACAAAACAGACAGTCAGTATCGCAGGGTGTGCCGTATAAAGCCGCATCTTCCGGCTTTTATTGTTTGTCGTCGCTTTTTGGCTCATTCGGTTTATTCGCCGCAGGTCTCAGATTCGGGCGCTTGATCGGGCCCTTCCTTGCCGGTGCAAAAGGATTATTCTCCGTCTTTGGTGCGTCGGAAGCATTTTCCGTATTTGCCGGTTTTGCCCAGATCGGACGATCGGTCGGCATTGCCTGTGCCCATGTCGGAACGATCGGTTCTTCCTCGGGTTCTTCGACCGCCGGTTTCGGATCGGGAGATTGCTCCTTCATCATATTTCTTACGATCGAAGGGATCTCTTCATCATCGGTCTTCGACGCCGGTTCAATCACCGGTTCAGGTACTGTGTCCGGGACGATCGATTCAACGGCAGCAGCTGCCGCGATTCCGTTTTCTGCCGCGATTCCGTTTTCTGCCGCGATTCCGTTTTCTGCCGCGAGGGCCGCCTGTTCATGAGCCTCTGCTTCTGCCTTCATTTCTTCCGCCAGACGTGCGACTTCTTCTTCGAGACTCAGCTTCGGCTTCTCGGGAGCTGCCGGGCGCATATTCGGACGCTTGATCGGTGCTTTTTGAGAAAAGGGTACTTCGTCTGTTACTTCTTTTTTGACCGGACGGAAGCGTCCGGCAAATTCATTATTTCTGCTGACACTGTCGGTTGTTTCGAGAGCGGCTGTTTCCGGTACGATCTCCCACGGAATGTCTCTTTTCAGTTTCTCCGGAAGGTGGAGACGGTCAACGAGATTGTTCCAATCCTTCGGGCGCTTGATGATGAGATAAGCGATCACGGCAACGAGCGCGATCAGAAGGAACAGGAAGCAGTAAAGGATGATCTTTCCCGCGGAGATGCCGGAAGAAGTTGCGGCAGTAGCTGCTGCAGCTGCAGCGGGCTTTGATTCTGCACCGGACTCCAAAGCGCTCGTCTCGGCGGGCGCATCTGTCGGATCTGCCGGCTTATCGGGCGTTACGGAAACGATCGTCCCTGCATACTGGGAAAGTGCGATACCGTTATCTCCCAGCGGTACTGCGTGATCAAGTCCGACGAACTTTCCGTCGTCCTGCCAGAGAACTTCTTTTACAAAAGCATACTTCTCTTCGTCCCAGGTGGTGAAATCATCCAGCACCAGTCCGCCGGTATCGCCGGAATTGGAGTTAAAGCACCAGAACGTGAAATTCAAGTGGTTTTCGCCGATCAGCTGGCGCAGATAGGTCATCCAGGTCAGGTTCGGTTCGGTCATAAATCCGCCCCATTCACCGATCAGGATCGGCGCGATCCCTTCGTTATGGATAAAGAGCCAGTTATCGTTCCAGCAGTCTGCCTTTAACGATTCATAGTCAAAAGAACCTTGGAACCACGGCTGTTCATAGACCGTCGGGCCGTAGTCGTGCGGGGAATAAACGATCTGGCGGTTTCTCTCGGGAGATCCGAAATCGATCGGATAGTCTTTGACGCCACGGAGGTTAGCACCCCACCAGTTGTAGTAATAATCCGCATCACTCGTGCTGGAGAAATCCCCATTCGCAGTAAGATCCTTCGGATAGATCTCGATGCCTTCGATCACGATCAGGGCATTCGGGTTCGCATCGAGAACGAGGTTGCCCGCGGTCTCGGCGACGTGCTTCCAGTTGTTATCCAGCTCGGAATCATTCCAGATCGCCTTGTCTTCGTTGGGCTTTCCGTGCGGCTCGTTCTTGAGGTCATAGGCCACGATCGTATCGTTGTCCTTGTAGCGGTCCGCCAGATAGGAAAGGGAATCGTAGTAATCCTGAATGGAGACCTTGTCGGTGTACCACAGGTTCGCCATATGACCGGATGCATCCGTATTGGCGCTGTGGATATCGAGCATGACCTTGATGCCGTACTTCTGGCATAGGGACAGTGCATAGTCGAAAATCTGCTGGCTGTTCATGCCGACCAGCTCGGCGTTACTTGCCTGATTGAAATTCGCTTCCGGATATACGCCGTTCTTCCAGTTCAGAACAAGCTCGGCGGACATCGGGATACGCAGAAAATTGAAGCCGTGATCCGCGATCGCCTTTAATGCCTGATCCATATTGCAGTTCCAGCATCCGTCGAAAATGTTCGTGCCGGTGTTATAACCGAACCAGTTGATGCCCGTCAGCCAGACCTGTGTACCGTTCTGGTCCACGATCTTATTGCCGTCTGTCGTCAGCCAGTCATCTCCCGCAACAGGAACCGCCGTGCCCGCATTTGGATCTGGTGTAGTTTCCACTACTTCAGTAGTCGTAGTATCTGCCGGAACGACCGTCGTCTCGGTCGGTGCGACTGTCGGGTTTACAGGAGCTGCGGTCGGTGCCGCTGTCGGGGCTGCCGTAGGTGCAGCGGTAGGAGCTGCAGTCGGTGCAGCAGTAGGCGCGGCTATCGGGATCGGAGTCGGGGTTGCAGGAACCGGCGTCGGAGTATTTGATGCTCCGCTGAATTTCGGAGTAACGGTAACACTCGAAGGAGACCAGCTGCCCATAGCATAATTTCCGTCAGGTCCGGCTATTTCCATATAGCATCCGACACTGACATAGATCGTCTCGCCGGGTTTGATCGTACTGTTCCAGTCCTGATTCGAGGAAAAAGTCAACGTGCCACCGGATAAAGAACAGGATGCGTTCCAAGCATTTTGTACTACGGCACCCTCCGGCACGCCCTTGATCGTGACTGTCCATCCGGACATTTCTTTATCGGTATTATTCTTGATGGAATAGATCGTAAAGTTGCCGTTATTCGCTTCGACATTTGCTTCCGCATCTGCCGCGCGTAAAAACCTTAATGGTGTGAGAATTAACATCAGGACGAGCAGTATGCTCGCGCAATATCTGATCCTGGTCTTCTGCATTTATGTCACTCCTTGTTGATCTCCTGCTGTCGCGTTCGGGAAAGCCGCAGGATCTCCTGCATCAGCGCCTTCGCCGACTCACTGTACTGTGGGTCTACGGATTGTCCGACCCGCTCTAATATCTCGGCTTCACGGGACGGGATCTTCGTCGGCAGCCCCTTTTCGGCCTTGATCTTCGCAATTCTGTCTACATGCTTCATTCTCCGCTCGAAAAGCACAAACATTTCCTTATCGATCTCGTTAAGGGCGGCTCTTTCTTCAAAGAGCGGATCGGTAACGGCGGTAAGTACTTCTGCCGCGTCGGAGTCGATGGAGATATACTTTTCGACGAGTTTTTCCATCGCGACCAGATACCCCTTCACGCCCATACCGCAGACCTGCTCGACGCAGACATCTTCGATGACGGAAGTGTTTCTGAAGTCTTCTCTGTTATGAATATCGGAAAGATGCACTTCGATGACCGGGATCTTTATCAGTTCGATCGCGTCACGAAGGGCAATACTATAGTGTGTATATGCACCGGCATTTAAGACGATACCGTCGATGACTCCCATGGAGTTATGGAGTTTTTTGATCAGAGCCGACTCGGACTCCGACTGGAAGCACTGTACTTTCACGCCCAGCTCGATGCCTTTGTTGATGCAGGCATTCTCCAGATCAGAAAGAGTTCCGGATCCGTAATGTTTTGGATCTCTCTTTCCCAGCTGTGAGAGATTCGGGCCGTTCATGATCAGTATCGTTTTCATGCAAGTTCTCCTTTTGCCATATATGCGTCCAGAAGCGCCAGTGCGAGGCAGCCTTCCGCCACCGGAAGAGCTCTCGGGACGATGCATGCATCGTGGCGCCCCTTGATCTGTATTTTCACGTTTTCTTTCGCGTCCAGGTCCACGGTATCCTGCTCCGCGCCGATCGACGGAGTCGGTTTAAATGCCACCTGCGCTAGGATCGGCATGCCGTTACTGATGCCGCCTTCAAATCCGCCGCCGTGGTTGGTGGACATTCTGAGTTTCCCGTCTTTAAACAAAAGATGGTCGTTATTCTGCGAGCCCCTTCTGCTTGCCACTTCAAAGCCGGATCCGAAAGATACGCCTTTGACTGCCGGTACACCGAACATCAGCTGGGCGAAGTTACTTTCGACCGTGTCCCACATCGGGGAGCCGATGCCGCCCGGAAATCCCGTGGCCATCACCTCTACTATACCACCGACCGAGTCATTATCCAACTTTGCCGCCTCGATCTCAGAGGCCATTCTGGTCGCGATCGAAGGGTTCTCCTGAGGGAAGTTTCCCTCGGTCGGGATGACCGGCATCTCCTCTTCTTCCCAGCTCGGTGCATTGACCTTGCCGATCCGGATGATGTGCCCGTACACCTCCGCGCCGCACTTGGCCTTTAAGACCTGCTTGGCGATCGCACCTGCAAAAAGAACAGGCGCGGTAAGTCTTCCGGAGAAGTGTCCGCCGCCTCTGGGGTCGTTATTCATCTTGTAGCGAAGTCTCGCCGTATAGTCCGCATGTCCGGGACGCGGAGTCACTGTAAATCCATCGTAATCCGAAGAATGCGTATTGGTATTTAAGATCTCCATTGCCAGAGGAGTTCCCGTGGTCTTGCCGTTATAAAGCCCGGAAAGCACCATCGGAAGGTCTGCTTCCGTTCGTGCCGTGGCGCCCGCCTGAGATCCGCCGGGTGCTCTTCTCTGCATCTCTTTTGCGATCCTTGATTCGTCGATGGAAATGCCTGCCGGAAGCCCGTCGATAACGACACCGATCGCAGGTCCGTGCGACTCACCGAAAACACTTATCTTGATGCGGTTACCCCACGTTGATCCCATGTATATTTCCTCCCAAATTCAAATAATCTCCAAAAAAAGATGGATAAGATTTTTCGACCGCGATCGGGTCCTTGATCCATACCGTATCCGTTGCAACAGCGTCGGCTCGTATCGGTCATCCGG